>JACNIZ010000170.1 GCA_014382805.1 Planctomycetota bacterium | reverse complement strand
GGGAGCTGGCTAAGCAAGGTGCCGGAACCGCCGTATTGCACTTCAACCCTGATGCCCGTTTCAGCGCTGAAATCGGCGATTATTTGTTCGACGGGCACCTTCATCGAAGCCGCGCAGGCCAGGCGCACGATGCCGCCGTCGGAGTTAAAACTGAATGATTTGCCTAAGCGCTTTAACTGCATCATGAGCAGCAAAATCATGACAAAGGCGGCAACCAATACGATCAGCACCACAATGCCAGAACGCGAGTTGCCATGCTTGTTTGGAGGTACTTGCGCCGCTAAATCAGGCTGCGTCGACGTCATTCTCACAAGCTTAACTGCTGCGTGGCCTGCAATCTTGAAAGTGCCGATGGAGGGGAATGGGTAGCCAGAATCACGGTGCCGCCCATTTGCTGAAATTGGATCAATCCGTCGATGACCCGGCCGCTGTTGACGTCGTCCAAATTGCCGGTGGGTTCATCCGCCAATAGTAATTTGGGCTGGGGTAACAACGCCCGCGCCAGCGCCACTCGTTGCCTTTCGCCTACACTCAGTTGCGCGGGCTTGTGGTCGAGTCGGTCAGTCAAACCTAATTCGGAAAGCATAGCCTTAGCAGTTTGAGGATCAGCTCTTATCGGCAAACACGCATTTTGCAGCACATTTAAAAATGGCAGCAGATGCATGGTCTGAAAAACAAAACCTACGTCTTGAGCGCGTAGCTGCGCCCGTTCCGAGGCCGATAACGAAAACGGGTCAACGCCTTTGAGTTGAACCATTCCGGCGCTAGGCCTCAACATGCAACCAAGAATGGAAAGTAGCGTCGATTTGCCGCTGCCGCTAGCCCCGCGCACAACGACAAACTCCCCCGCTTCAATTTGCAAGTTCATTTGCGCCAACACCTCCAGCTTGCCGTAGCTGTGGGAGAGGTTCTCAACCGCGAGAAAAGCACTCATTATTTAGGCTGTAAATCGTGTGCCGGATCGTGGCTTAAACTGAATGCCAACGGCAGTGCGGCGGCCACCAACGCGAATGCGGGAGCCAACCACATTGCCTGCAACAGAAGGGTGGAATCGAACACCACTGGTTTGGAGGTCAACTTGAACAAGTCTGCGGCAACTTGATCTAAAAAGAAGCTGCTCAACATGCTGCCAACGATGGCGGCGAAAAACGCGATCAGCAAAATTCGGCCGATGAAGATGGATGCAATTTTTGAACGAGGGTATCCCAAAGCGTGGAAGACGCCAATTTCCGGGCGACGTTCCCGCAGGTTCAATGCCGCGAGTGCGGCGACCAGTAAGCCGCAAAGCAACACCACGATGGGCGTGGCGATGGCTAAAAATCCTTCTGCCAATAACCGCTGCTGACGTCGGGCGTCGGCCAGATCATTGCGACGTACAATTTTTGCTCCAGGCAGTAAGGGTCCGAGTTCGGCCGTCAAGGCGCGAACGGGGTCTTCCGTTGGATCCTCGCAATGGCATTCCAAGGCTTGGATTTCATTGATTTGCCCGGGCAGATTGAGCAGCTTTTGCACGTCGGCGAGGGCGGCGTAGATGCGCACATCATCGGCAGTGCCGGCCGGGGGCAGGATGACGACAATTTCCAATTCCTGACCCAGCAACTGTAATTTTTGATTCAACTGCAACTGCAGTTCGCGCGCAACGTCGGCACCGACGAATACGGTGCCGGATTCCGGTGCCATGCCATAAACCTGCTTTTTCTTTTGCCCGCCTTTGAAGACTTCCGGCGCAATTCCCGTCAACATGACCTTTTTCATACCAACGTCAATCCGCCGCTGCAGCAACGGCACCAAACGGTTGGCAACCTGCTGATCCTCCAGCTTGAGCATGAATTCCTCAGGCATCGTTTGCTGCGAATAACCCTGTGCCCAATAGTGGTTCAAATCCGTCCCCGCTGGCAAAATCAGCAAATTCAATCCAGCATCACGTTGAATCATGCGCGTCTCATTTTCCGAAGCCCGCGCCGTCAGTTGGAAAAAATGAACCGTGGCGACGGCCAAGCTCACGACGATTACCGTGAGCAACGCGGATGCACTTCGGTGGCGTAACTCCAGCCAAATCAATTGCAGTGTATTCATCCGCTATTCCTTACGATCATCACCAAGACAGCTATGCCTACCGCGATTGCCGCTACCGCCAGCAGTATGTAGTTTGAGATTTTGGCGGCCAAGGCGCTTGGCGAGATTTCGCTCCCGGGGCCAGGAATCAGCGGCTCGTCATCGGCAAAATCCCAATCTCCATCTCCGGCCGATGACGTGCTCAGCAACGCGTTTTCGGTGTTGGCAACCTCGCTGCTTTCTTCGGCAATACTGGCTTTCGCACCCGAGCCGTCGGCATTCAATTCGAATTCGCCGTAACCGAGGAACAAATCTTCCTTCTCCATGCCGATGCGGCGCTCACGGCCTACTTGATTCAAAATGCGCGCCACCTCGGATTTTACCATCGGGCTATCCGGCTGAAACCCAAGCGCAGCCAACGAGGCTTTGCGATGCTCATCTGTCCAGTCATGCGGCAAACTCGGTTCGGCAGCCCAATCTCGGTCGGTATCACACTCACAAGATTGGCCAATCAAAGCCAATTGCGACAGCAACGCGCGTTCGGTCAAACGCTCGCCCGTCAACGCCGCGCCGACCGATTTTGCGCGTCCATAAAACACGGCAATAGCTGCTTCATCCTGCCCCAGATTATCTAGCTGCATACACCACAGCAGGACTTTTTCAACCTCGCGCTTGGCGACGGGCAATCGCAACACTTGCACCGGATGAGTGATCGGGCGCGGCAGCTGTGGCGCTAGTTTTTGCAGATGCTTCTGCGCAGCCGACGTCAATTCTTGCAATTCAGCATTGCTCTCGCTGTCGTTCGATTCCACCACAACGATAAAGGCAAAAGTGCTTAACGCTTCGTCGATCAAAATGGAACGCACGGGCGAGTGCAATGCCTTCATCAAGCCAGAACCGTCCTTTGCCTCGGCCCGGTGCACCAACAAAGCGCCAGCGCGATGGGTGGATTTCAGCACGTAAGCTCGGCCAGGCTTGGTGGCTGAATCCACCACCACTGGACCATCCACTTTCAAATTGCTGGTTCGCGCCAGCTTGTTCAAATTCTTTAATTCCTCAGCAGACACCGACCCGCCCATTTCCGGCGCCACCTCCAAGCGATATATCGGTCCCTGCAAATCCACGAAGCCTATGTCGCGCACGGTAAATCGGCAAAGCCACGCAGCGGCCACGCTCAACAAACACACCAAAGCCAGCAGCTTAATTTTCATTTCCATCTACCGACCGCGGCAAGAAGCCCAGCGAGGTTTCTATCCAAGAGCCGCAGCTACATCCGCCGCCGCCTTCGGGAGACAATAACATGCCGTTGGCCGGGATGGTGCTAATCCAGCAGTCCGGACGCAAGCGCTCCCAGCGCGACGCGGTCCAATCCTCACGACTCCAAACCGCCAAATTCCCGCAGCGCAAGAACACCGCATTGCTCGACGCGGCGTAGCTGCCACATTGATGTCCCTCCGGAAACTGCTGGCGCAAAACCTTGCCGTCGGCCAAGTCTAGGACGAGTGGACGTAGGTAAATTTGCCCGCCGACGATCGCCGGTCGCGAAATCGATTTACCGTGGTGGTCCACCTCCCAAGTGAACTTGCGACGCCATTGGCTGTCCCCGCTGTCGGCATCAAAAGCGTAGACAGCAAATTCACCGCCCACTTGCCCGACATCTGGATTGCGATGAGAAGTCACCAACAATAAGTGGCCATCACTAGCTGCAAGCCAAGTGGCGACGTCGCCGGGTAACGGTTTGGCTGGGCGTTGCCAAACCACATCGCCGGTTTGTAAATCCAGGGCGACCATATGCAAATCATCGAACAGCCCGGTGCCAGCAAAACGTCTTGTAGCTTGCTCTTGCAATTCCGGCGATCGATTTTCCAGGAAATAAACGCGCTGATCCGCGATGGTGATCGTGGTATTCAAAATCAAACCGTTTTGGTATTTCCAACGCAACTGATTCTGAGTCAAATCATGCGCAAACAACGAATCGCTACATACCTTTTCGGTCGCCGAACCTTCACGCGCGTCATACCAATAGGTCCCGCCCCACCAATCGGTAAAAGTCTGACCAGGCTTGACCTCGCTACCCAACAACAAGTCGTCGGCACGGGCGACGTAGCCCCATTCCATGTCTTCGCTGACTTGCAAGCGCTGATTTTGCACTCCGCTGGCCGCATCCAACTGCCAACAAGAGTCGCCAATCGCGACGTATACCGCATCATCATCAGCACACCAATTACTGCAATCTCGCGGCATGTTGAAACGGTTTAATTCAGGCAGTTCCCAAGACCACAGCAACTGACCGTTGAAACTATTAAGCGCCATCAAACGATCTTTCCCCTGCAAAAATAAGCGTCCAGCCGTCGCCAATGGCGCAGGTCGACGGTTTTGCCTATCGGTTTGATAACGCGGTCCGGGAGGTGCGACCCATTGCGTCTCTAACTCCTCCACGGTGGAACTGCCGGCCAAAGTTTCGCCACCAAAGGCGGTGTTGTCCGGTCGGCCATAAAGGTGAGACCAAGCGCCTGCGCCGGCCAATGGCAAGCGTCGGTATAAATTCAGATTTCCGATCTGACCGGCGGCGGTGAACTGCTTTTTAGAAATCGATAACGAATTCGAACTGGCGAGCAGGCCTCCAGGTGCAACCAGTCGTTGCAAATTGGCCACGTTTTGAGAATGTGACACGGCATCACTATCGGATCGACTCAAAACCAAATCCGCGCACAATGGAGGCAAAGTTTGCAATTGCGCGACAGTCGTAAAATGAACTTTAGAGGCCGGGAATTGGCGTTGAATTTGATTTCGAATGACCTGCAAAACGACAGAGTCAAATTCCTCCACAACCAAAACCATCGGCGCCGCGCTACCCACGGCAGCCGCCACTTCGCTTAACACGGAATCGTTGGCAGGGACTGGCGCACTTGAACTTGCATTCGAGGATGCAAGTTGCTCGGCCGGCCGCGCCCAAGCAAAGTGCATATCCAATTCATAAATCTTACTGCGTTTCACTTCGCCGCCTACCTCATGCAGAACGCGAAAGTGACCTACTTGATTCTTTTGCAATCCGTGAATGCGCACCGCATGAATTTTGCCTGCTCTTTTGGAACTGGCAATCGTCGCCAGTTCATTGACATCAAGGACGCTGTAGCTCAATTCACTTACTTGCGGCCATCCAGAAACAGGTGGGGACGGGAATTTTCCATCTGGACCGGGTACGTCGGCGGCGGCGATGAATTCAATTTTGGTCGTCACTTCCGCGGCGCTAGTCCAGTAGACGTCGGCGCTGCCATCGTCGGCATGCAAACGAATCCAGGGTTGCGTTTGTAGTTCCAAAGTGGCGACGGGAAGGCTGCGCGGCACCGCAATTTTTACCGGCGGCGGCGCTGATTCGACTTTTGCTAAATAATGTTTTTGAATGGCGTCGGCCTTTAACGCACGGTCGTAAACCCGCACCTCGTGCATCGCGCCCTTGCTGCGAAAATACTCATCTTTATCACGATAAGCACCAAGTTGATACCAACCCTCTTCCGGGTAATGAATTGCCCCACTTTGCTCATTGCCTTCGCCGACCTGTACACCGTCGACATAAAGGCGCATGATTTTGCCATCGTAAGTTGCGGCGACATGATGCCAACTTCCGGTTGCATAAGCTGTCGGTGCGCGCAGCCAACTTAGGCGGTCACTGCCTTTTTCCGCTTTCAGGGCAAAACTAAATCGATCTTTGCGGTAGCCCAAAATCCATCCGCGTTCGTATTCACCATTGTCTTGGGTGGCACCCACCAAACCGCCCCATTCGGTGACGTGATCCACGCGTGCCCACGCCTCCACCGTCATTTCCTTTTGCGGCAGCTTCATCGGTCGGGCAGTTTTGCTGACCACACGACTGGGCAGCAACTTATCCTGATCCAACTTCGCGACCTCGAGGTCTCCTTGGCGACCATCCAAGGTCAGGTAATGCCAATCACCGAACTGTTGCATGGGGGCAGCACCTAACGGCATGGCGGCCAATGGTCGCGACGCCAAATTTGAATAAACCGCAGTGGTACGCGGGTCGTCCGCGGCGAGCTGAACTTGAGAGAGTGCATTGCTCTGGAACAACCAGTGATCCAACAAACCGCGTTCTTGGTTCTTTGCAATCGGCGGCGGCGTTGTCAAATCCTGCGACGAAGTCCACTCCAAGTGCGACGCCGGTTGCCAACTTGCCAGGGATGGATGCACCACATTTCTTGCCGCAGCCGCGAATCCATACAAATTGCCGTTATGACAACTGACTAGTAATTGCTTTTGGGCAACCACCAAACCTAAAGCCTGGCCGTCGACTTGGGTCGCCCAAAGCTCGGCGCCAGTTTCGCAATCAAAAACACGTACCACGCCATCGCCACCTGCAACCAAATTTGGCCCGGATTGAATCAGGGTGTACGGCGTATCCACCGGACGACTCCAAATCAGAGCTTGGGATTCGCGATCAAACGCAGTGAGCGCGCGGTCACTGAGCAAATACGCGGTTTGGCCTTCTACGACGATGGAATTGCCTTTGTCGTACGATGCAATTTTGGCTCGCCCGGAGGCGTCGGATGCGGTAATCCATCCGGTTTTATGGCCGGGTCCGTGCAACACTTGATCGTCGTCGGTGAGCAGGCAAAAACTGCCGCCGCCACCTTCCAGGGTGCCTTGCGGAGTGCCGTCCTCACGCGAAAAAATCAGCGGCGAAACCCGGCCTTGCGGCATGACTAAGTGAGTGCTCGAAGCCAACATCGGGCCTTCCAAAGTCCAGCCAGCGCCAAGGTCACGGGCAAAACTCTTGGCGCCATTTGCCTTTCCAGTCTTGGCATTGACCGAATAAAGATAGGACGACTTCCACGGCAAAAATGATGCTCCGAAATATGCCTGACCGTCGTGCACCAAAACCCCGGTGCGGATCGGCGCAAAAGAAATAAAGCGTCCATCGTGAATCACCTGGCGGTCATCGGCGTGCGGCGCGAAAGACCACACCACCTGACCGTCAGCGGCGTTCAAACAATAGGCGGTGCCAGAGTCGTCGCCAAAATACAGTTTTCCGCCAGATCGACCGCCGGCATCGCCTTGATAAGTTGGTGCCACTCGCACCGGTGCGGAGGTCGCATAACTCCAGCGCAAACTGCCATCGGCCGCGTTCAAACAATACACGCCGACGTGATCGATTTGCCCCGTCGCCTGTTGCACGGTGGCATCCACCCCACTGTTACTACTGAAGTAAATGGCATCACCAACCGCAATCACGTGGTAGGCCGAATCGTAATCACGCATGGATTTCAGCCCAGGTAGCGCGGCGAAGGCGTCCCACTGTGCGGGACCGGGCCAGGCGGGCGTCGGCGCGGCGAAATTCTGCTGCCAACTCGGCTTAACCAACTCCCACGCCAGTTTTTCCGACGTCCGTCCCGAGCGTGCGGCATCGTGGCGAAATGTGGGCCAGTCTTCGGCTTGCTGCTCGAAAATGGGAGGGGCCGCCACAGTTTTGGCGGGCAGAACGGCGTCTGCAAAAGCGAGGGAGAGAATCAGGGCGAGCATCGGCGACTCCAGCATAGCCAAGGAATTTTCCGCATCCGAGTTTCCCGGCCTAGAATTTAGCTATGAAAATTACCCTGCTAGCCATCGGAGCCTTAGGTTTGGGCGCGCTGAACTCAGTTTCTCAGCCACAAAGCCCAGCGGTCACGATCGTCAAGGTCTCCGATCAGATTTCCATGCTGATGGGCCAGGGCGGCAACATCGCCGTGATGACCGGCGCCGACGGCGTATTGATGATCGACACTCAATATGCCCACATGGAAGAGAACATTCGCAAAGCGATGGCCAAGTTGACCGACGGCAAACCCAGATATGTGATCAACACCCACTGGCATGGCGATCACGTCGGTGGAAATTTGGCTTTTTCCGCGGATGGCGTGGTGGTCGCGCATCAAAACGTGCGCGCGCGCATGCAAAAAGGCGGACGCGGGGCCGGCCCGGCCGATCCAGCGGCACTGCCGGACATCACCTACAACCAAGGGCTGACTTTGCATTGGAACAATCAGCCGGTGCATTTGGTGCACATGCCCACCGGCCATACCGACGGCGATAGCGTGGTATTTTTCCCGCAATCCAACGTCGTGCACATGGGTGATTTGATGTTCAACAACATGTTCCCGTTTATCGATCCATCCAGTGGCGGCGACGTGCGCGGCTATCTGAAATCGCAGCAAGCGGCGCTGAAGCAAATCAAAGAAGGCGCCAAAGTTATCCCTGGCCACGGCAAATTGGCCACCCGTGCCGACTTGGCCGCTTCGGTCGCGATGTTGGAAGAATGCTTCTCGATCATGGAAAAACGCATCGCCGACGGCATGACGCGTGAAGAAGCTATCAAAGCTGGCCTGGCGGAAAAATATGCGTCGTGGTCATGGAATTTCATAACCACTGAAAAATGGTTGGACATCCTTTACCAAGGATTGCAACAAGAGGCCAAGTAACGGTGACAATGGACGGCGGCGGCAAGTTGGTGCTGATGACCGGTGGCTCTGGTTTAATCGGCACAGCATTAAGCATGGACCTGCTGGCCGACGGCCATCGGGTACTCAAATTGCGCCGCGATGGTATCGCTCCATGTTGGGATTTAGCCGCCGGAACTATTGACACAGGCGAGCCGCAGAGTCCGCAAATCGTGGTTCATTTGGCTGGCGAAAACATCGGCAAAGGTCGGTGGAGTGAACGCCGTAAGCAACAATTCCTGCAAAGTCGGGTGCGTGGGACCACGCTGTTGTGCGAATGGATCGCGCGGCAGGAGCCACTACCCGAAGTCCTGATTTGTGCTTCGGCGGTGGGCTATTACGGCGATCGCGGCGACAAAATCCTGGACGATGAAAGTTCCGCTGGATGTGGCTTTGTGCCCGATTTATGCAGCCAATGGGAAGCCGCCGCCGAGCCGGCGCGGGCGGCCGGTGTGCGCGTAGTTCATTTGCGCCTAGGCGTGGTGCTGACGCCGGAAGACGGAGCTTTGAAAAAGATGTTGCTACCGTTTCGGCTGGGACTGGGTGGACGCGTCGGTAACGGGCAGCAATACATGAGTTGGATCAGTCTGGCCGACGCCATCGCCGGCTTTCGAATCGCAATGCGGCATTCAGCCCTAACGGGTGGCGTCAATTTGGTCAGCCCACAGCCTATTTCGAACCGGGAATTCACTCGTATTTTGGCCCAAACCCTACGTCGACCGGCTTTTTGCCATATCCCGGCCCCTGTGGCCCGTCTGCTGCTCGGTGAAATGGCCGACGCATTGCTGCTGGCCAGCGCCCGAGCCCACCCCAATGCACTGCTGGATGCGGGCATGGACTTCGCCGATCCTGAGCTGGCTAAGTTTCTGCAAAGCGCGCTTCATCCTTAAGGCTGAAATTCCACCGGCGAACGGCTTGTTACGATGTGAGGCCTGAATTGGTTTCCATTCCGGCCTCACCCACCCATGACGCTCCGCTCGCTACTCGCCCCATTCTTCGCTCCACTGCTCGCTTTTTTTGTCAGCGCCCTGCTACTGGAATCCGCCGCCGCGCAACAACCTGACTCGCCGGACTTTCGCAGCGTGCACCCCCGGGCTGGCGACACGATTTTCAGTCCACTGCAACTGCCGACGCCCACCTCTATGCGCAACGGCGCCGGTCGGCCAGGCGAAGATTATTGGCAACAAACGGTGGATTACAAAATCCAAGCGCAGCTGGACCCAGGAACTCGCCTAGTCATCGGCAAAGCAACGATTACCTACCACAACGCGTCGCCGGATGATTTGGACTACTTGTGGATGAACTTGGAGCAAAACGTATTTCGCTCCGACAGCATCGGCGCGCGCGTCGGCCGGCGGGCGGCCATCGGCATGCAACGTTCCGAGGGTGTGGGTTATCGCCTTCACTCGATGAGCAGTGACGGCGCAACTCTGCCCTTCCAAATTTATGACACCCTGGCGCGCGTCGAGCTGCCGACGCCGATTGCGGCCAAAGGCGGTACCTTTCAATTTGAAGTGATGTGGGATTTTGTCATCCCGGCCAACGTCTTCCGCCGCTTCGGCATTGAAGATGTCGAACAAGGTCGCGTCATTCAAATTGCGCAGTGGTTCCCGGCCGTCGCCGTTTACGACGACGTGCATGGTTGGAATACTTTGCCTTACATCGGCACCGGCGAGTTTTACACCAATTTTGGCACCCATGAGCTGGAGCTGACCGCGCCGCGCGGCTGGATCATTGCCGCCACGGGTGAGTTGCTCAACCCTGAAGAAGTGCTGACTCCGACCCAATTACAGCGCTGGAATGATGCCAAACACACCACGGAAACCGTCACTATTATTGCTGCGGATGAGGTCGGCACTGCTGGCTGGCGGCCCGCGGGAAATGGACCGCTGACTTGGAAATTCCACGCCGAAAACGTGCGCACCTCGGCATGGTCGGCGTCGGACGCGTTTATTTGGGATGCAGCAAGTTTGTACGAAGGAACGCCACCTGAGGGTTGCGTGAATACGATTGTGCAATCGGTATACCCGAAAGAAGGCCTGCCGCTTTGGGGCCAAAGCACGCAAATGCTCGCCACTGCAATCCGCGGCTACAACGAGCGCTGGTTTGCCTACCCCTACCCGTCGGCGATCAATGTCAACGGTATCGAAGGGGGCATGGAATACCCGATGATCATTTTCTGCCGCTCACGACGCAGTGAGCGTGGCTTGTACGGCGTGACCGCGCACGAAATTGGCCACAACTGGTTCCCTATGATCGTCAACACCGACGAACGTCGCCACGCTTGGATGGATGAGGGCTTTAACACCTTCATCAATTACTACTCGGTGCGCGATTGGTTCCCAGATTCCACCGGCGGTCGCGCCAACCCGGCCAGCGTCGCCAATTTACTAACCATGCCGAACCAGCTGCCAGTGGAAACGCCGGCCGACCACTTGCCTGGTCGTTTGCTAGGTTCGCTGCAATACACCAAAACCGGCGCCGGCTTAGTACTGCTGCGCGAAACCATTTTGGGACCGGAGCGCTTTGATTACGCGTTCCGCAAGTACATCCAAGACTGGTCATTTAAATCACCACGCCCGTCCGACTTCTTCCGCTGCATGGAAGACGCCGCAGGAGCCGACCTCTCGTGGTTTTGGCGCGGCTGGTTCTTGGAAACCGGACACCTGGATCAAAGCTTGGAGTCATTCACGCCGGCGACGGAATCCAAACCAGCGAGTTTTTCTGTGCGCAACCTAGGCAAGTTGGTCATGCCAGTGATGGCGCGCATCGAGTTTGAAGATGGCACCAGCGAAGACCTACGCCTTCCAGTAGAAGTTTGGTACCACTCCCACGTCATTCAAGAGCAAATCCGCAGCCGAAAGCCGGTGGCAAAAATCACCCTCGACCCCGACCGCGAATTGCCGGACGGCAACCGTCGTAATAACGTTTGGCCGTCTATTGAGGGGTAGTAACGTCTGCTGAGACTGAAGTAGTCATGCCGATGGAGTAAAGAACGTCGGCATCGCTGGCTTCAGAGGCCATCGTCCACTCACCTTCGACGACCTTCATACCTAGATCCAAACTCAGTAAGAGCTGGTCGCCGTCACACTTATAATATCCGGCAGGCGGCGGCGGCGTTGGAGGAGTAGGAATCCAGACGCATCCTTCTTGGAGCATTTGCTCTTCATCCGGTTCAACGATGGTTGCACCTTTTAATTTTCCTGCTAGATTGCCCGCCGCTGCTTCAAAGCGACTTTTAACCTCTGCCTTAAGCGCACTATTTTTGCTCAAAGTAGTACCTGCGGATATTTGACCTGGGATCTCCAATAACTCAGGCGGTAATGATGCCTCCTCCATCCAATTGTGAAAAACAATTTTCGCCGCCTCGAAGGCAGCCCGACGATCTGGCAAACTTAACTTCATTAGTAAAACCTTGCGTTCACGAACGACAAATGAAATGTTGAAGGACTCTGTCATTTTCATTAGGGGGAAAAATTTCTGCTTATTGCGCAGCGAAAGCCAGTGAGGAATTCAGTTCCCTCAATCCACTGCACACCTCCACCGCGCAAACCACTGTCCAGAGCTTCTTGCGGAGTTTTAGCAAAGGAAGTATCTATTGTCCATTGGTGTGGGGCATAGGCATTTTGATTATAAACAGAGGACTCGGTCATTTGCTTTATTGTTCCCCATACCATTCGAATTCCTGAAAGACCCCGATCAAAATCTGGAATATTGTTGATGTCAGGAAAATATTTTTGCACCCAGTACCAAAATTGGCCGACTTCCTCTGGGTACTCTCCGACCTTGAAGGAGGCTGGTTCGGGTATGCCAAATGGCATAGTGCGATGACCGATCTCTGGTACCACCATTGACGGAAATTTGGGATTGCCAGCCCCACCGACGGCAATCTTATGTTCTGGAAGGGTAATCAATCTCTTGCCATGCCAAGCAGCGTATGCTGCCATATCAGAAACTGTAAGATAAACCACAGGACGATCATTGATGGACATTAAGAAGGCCTCATCCTCGAGCCAGGTTTTGTCCATCGGATACCCTGCGGCGGTCAAAAAGTCCCGATATTGGCCAAAAGTGACTAAGTATTCGTCAACCATAAAATCAGGTTGAAGTACTTCCTCCAATGGACCACCACGTTGATCACTCTCAAACCAGCCGTATGGGATCCCTTCCACAGAAATCATGCCGGTACGTTCGCTCAAACTTTTTGGGCCTAGCTTCAAAACACGCTTAGAACCTTCGGGCATTGCAATGACTGAGCACTCTGCGAACTGTCCTTCTGCATTCCGAATCAATACGCGATAAGGAGTTTTCGCATCCAAGGATATTCCATCCTTCAAATCTGCAAACAATCCATGCTCATGCCACGTTGAAAATTTCCCCGTTTCGCTTAAATAATAAGCGGTGAATACGGATAAATCCCCATTCGCAATTTCTGGCGCAGGCTCGATTACCAATAAAGGTTGGCGCACTTGGTAAAAAGGGAATAACTCTTCAGCTGAAAAACCGAGTGCACTCATACCGGCTAAATAACGACTATATGCCTCCGCAGCAGGAAGCTCTTCTTCCCCAATTGACTTAGCAAGCCAATATCCGTTTGAAACTTCAACAGGCTGAATCTCCAAATAGTTTTTCGCTAAAAATTCCTTGGCAAGGGTACGGTAGGTCTGCACCACTGCGAACTTTTTCTCCAGTTCGGGGGTAGCATTTCCATACTTTTCCTGGACGGCTTGCCAATTGGAAATCAAGCTCGCAATTGACGGTACTGGCTCATAAATTCCAATTTTCAATTCCAATCCATCCATTTGACTTTCCAGGTCTGAGAAAGCCGACCTCTGGCCAACCCAATCATTTACCAGCACAGCGGCTACAATTATGAGGATGGCGGCGACCGATGACACCCATGGCAGCGGTTTGCGTGCGATATGTCGCGCAATTCGCTGACCCCAATTTGGTGCGGTTGCACGAACACTTTGGTGCTTCAAGAAGCGGCCTAAATCTTCGGCCATTTCCGTTGCGCTGGCATAGCGATGGGCCGGGTTTTTCTCCATCGCCTTCATGCAGACCAATTCCAAATCTCTTGGAATGGTGGCGTTGAGTTTGCGAACTCGTTGCGGAGCGCGGCTAGTGATGTTGGCCATCACTTGGTTGGCCGTGGCAGCTTCGAAGGGCCGTTTTAGGGTAAGAAGTTCATACAGCACCACCCCAAGTGAATAAATATCGGTGCGATGATCAACCTCTTCGCGCTTAGCGCGGACCTGCTCCGGGCTCATGTAGTTCGGCGTTCCTTCCACCTCGCCTGTACGAGTCAGGCTGACCTCGTCGGTATCGCGAGCTAAGCCGAAGTCCACCAAATCCAGCAGGATGTTCTGGGGCTTGATATCGCGGTGCACTACACCACGCTCATGAGCGTGCGCTAACGCTTCGGCCAAGGCCTGAATTAACCGCGCGGCCGTCTCCGGCAACTGGCCATCTTTCGCCTTCAACAACGACGGCTTCTCAGATTCCGCCTCAGGTTGCAACGCACAAATCTCAGCCGCCAAGCTTGGGCCGTCGACGTAATCCATGACCAAAAACGGCCGCCCTAGATCATGTTGCAAGCTCTGAATTTGAACAATGCGCGGGTGCTCCAACTTACTGACGGAGCGAGCCTCGCGTTGAAAGCGCTCCACCGAAACAGCGGACGGCAACGCGGTCAACGACAGGACCTTTAGCGCAACCAATCGATCACTGTCTTGCGGCTTGGCCAAATAAACCACGCCGCGCCCGCCGCGGCCCAATTCATGAATCAGTCGAAAGCCACCAATGGTACCCAGCAAACCCTCCTCATTGGCACTTTCCAAAATCTGATCGATTGGAATGACGTGCCCCTTCGGCGGCGACATGAAGTCGTCAAGATCTTTGCTGGCTTCCAATAACTCATCAAGCTTTTGCCTTAGCTTCGAGTCATCGCCACACTTTTCGTCTAAAAAGGCAGACCGGCCCTCGGGATCAATCTCGAGAGCCTGATTGAGTAATTCCTTTAATTGTGCCCACTGGCTAGCTTTCATAATTTAATGCCAAATAATTAGTCGTTCAATTCTCCGTCCGCTAACGCTTTGATCCAAGCCCGCGCGAATTTCCAATCACGGTCAATGGTCCGTTCGGAAATACCCAATGCGGCAGCAATTTCTTCCATGCTGAATCCACCAAAAAAGCGCATTTCGAGTACTTGCGCAGCTCTTGGATCTTTGGACTCCAAAGAGGCCAAATACTCGTTTAGCGAAATCAGGTCCATGCCGATTTCGTTTTTCTGAAAATCCTCCACCCAATCGTCCATAGGGACGCGTTTGTCCCCCGCCGTGCGTTTCTTGCGTTGTTTGGCGCGCGCATGGTCGACCAAAATCGATCGCATGGCCCGTGCCGCCACCGCCATGAAGTGCTTTTTATTTTCCCAATTCGGATGCTCAGACTTCGCCAGTTTTACGAACACGTTGTGCACCAAATCGGTGGGCTGCAAGCTGTGTCCGGGACTTTGCCTATTCATCATTGCCCGCGCTAGCCGCCGCATTTCGTCGTAAACCAGCGGGAACAATTTGTTACTGACATCTTCGCGGCCATTGTCGCTGGTCGTCAACAGTCTGGTGACCTCGCCGACGGATTCTGGCTCTGTGGGCACAAAATCCTCGATCAAGGGCAATGGCGGAACGCTAGGTTGCGCTGCAACGGGTTGAGGCTGATTCATTTGGGAGACAAGATAGAGTCCCTGTCTGGAGCCTGCTTGGCCCCACTGTCATGGACTCAGTCCTCGCCGAAATTCTCACCATCGCAGATGAACTCCTCCGCACGGAGAAGGAGTCGCCGCGAGCACCAAAAATTCGGGCCGAAGATATGGCTCTTGGGTTCGACCTCAGCCTCCCGGCAACCGGGAAGAGTGAAGCCGAGGTCCTTGACTTGTTGCGCCAAGTCGTGAAACGGACTCCAAAAACTTCCGGCCGACGATTTTTCAATCAGTTGTTTGCCGGTCGCGCGCCGATGGCCACCGCCGGAGAAATGCTCGCCAGCCTGCTGAATTCCTCCATGTACACGTACAAGGTTGGCGGGCCTAACATACTGCTGGAGTGGGAGTTATCGAAAAAAATGTGCTCCTGTGCCGGCTTTAAGGACGGTGACGGAACCTTCCTTCCTGGAGGATCATTAGCCAACTTGGTCGGTATGGTTTTGGGCCGTAATCGCGCCCTGCCTGGCTTCCGCGAAAAAGGCGCACAAGGCAAGCGACTCACCATGTACGTTTCCACCAACGGCCATTATTCGGTGCGCAAAAACGCCGGATTGATTGGCATCGGGCGTGAAAACTGTATCGACGTGGCCGTTGACGAAAACGGCCGTATGGATCCGGCGGCGCTGCAACGGCAAATTGAGCGAGACTTGAAAGAGGGCGCATTACCTGCAGTCGTCATTGCCACTTCTGGCACCACGGTGCGCGGATCTTTCGATTCCATCCCCGATTTGGCAGATATTTGCCAGAAATTCGGCCTGTGGTTGCACATCGACGGCGCCGTCGGCGGAACTTTGCTTTTGCATCCTCAATACCGTGACTTTCTGACCGGGTCGGAGCGGGCGGATTCACTGACCTGGGATGCCCACAAAATGATGGGCATACCGCTGACCTGCTCGGCCTTGCTGGTCAAAGACCCTGAAATTCTGTTCGATAGCTTTAAAGAAGTCGCCGATTATTTGTTCCAGGCCGACTCCGACCACCTGAATCCAGGCAACCGCTCTATTCAATGCGGCCGACGCAACGATGCGCTGAAGTTGTGGACCGCCTGGCAGCGCCTAGGCGACGAAGGCTGGGCTCAGCGTATTGAAAAGCAAATGAGCCTGTCTCGTTATGCCGCCAAACGCATCAGTCAACATCCAAAGCTGGTGCTTTGCGAACAGCCGTCATTCATTACGGTCGGCTTTTACGTGCCCGGTAAATCCAGTGCTGAGATTTGCGAACAACTGCACGTCAGCGGCGAGGCTGTCATTGGCTACGGGGATTATGGCGAGCACCAAGCCATTCGTTTGGTGACGATGAATCCTGAGGTAAGTGAAGCCGAAATCGACGCCCTCCTGGAAGCGGCGGTCGCTACCGCTGCCGCCTTGCCTGCTGCCGCCGTTACGTCTACCTAATGGCGGCAGCTCGGTTGTGCTTAGCGTGGTTTTTGACCGGTTTGAGCGGCGATTTGCTCAAAGAAATCTGCCATCAACGGATACCCATTTTGACGCATCGCTCCGGCCAATCCAGGGAAGTCACGGAATCGGCGCGCTAGCCATTGGCCGCCGGTCAGAATGCCAGTGAAGCGGTTATCCAATGCCGAATTTTTCAATCGCTCGACGTCGGCGCTGAGAATTTCAAGCGAAACCGGACCTTGGTAAACCACACAGATGCGACCGTGGGGGTCTAACAGCAAACTTGTTGGTAGAACGCTTGGTGCGTTGGGTCCAAAGATCTCCATGAAGACCATCTGCATCATTCCTAACCAGCGTTCGTCGGTGGGTCCGGCGATCTCGCCTCCAAATCCCATTCCTGCAATCAGCTTTTTGGCTTTTGCCCCGGCGCTCATTTCATCGCTACACATAGGCACGATGGTTAAACCTAGTGCTGCGAATTCGGCGGCGTGTTCGTGGAAGTCATTCAACTCTTTCAAACAGTTCGCGCAGGTGGTCCCCCACAGGGTGATCAACAAAGGCTTGCCGGCTAATGAATTGACGATTCGCTTCGGATTGTCATAACTCGGCAGCGGCATCGCGGCCAACGGCAATCGGTCGACCAATACGGCGCGACGCGAGGACGAGGAATCGGCAGGCAGCGGAGCCGGATCCAGCTGGGCGAAACGCTCAATTTGTTGCTGAGCGATAGCCTCGGCTTGTGGCTTGCCCTGAGTCAGTTGGTAAACCGAACCAGGCTGCAAATCGGTAAAGCTTTGCTGACCGCCATCTGGCCACACTACGTAAACCTGGACATTGCCCATCTCCTTACCCAAACCAAAGTGCAGTGTTTTGGTGCTTTGCGAAAGGTAAGAATCCCCAGCGTACAAGCTGCGGTGAAATTTGCGTCCGCTG
>JACNIZ010000177.1 GCA_014382805.1 Planctomycetota bacterium | reverse complement strand
GGTTTTGGCCAAATAATCTAGCGTAGGGGTACTGGAATTGGGGGATCCGTAGCACCCAATATGGTCGGCCCGGGTGGTGTCAAAGGTCACCAGCAGCACGTTTCGCAGCTCGCCGGGCTGCATTGCCGTTTGCGGATCTGGGGTTTGCTGACCCGAAGTGGCGGACGGATCGGAGGTGCCGACGGTGGTGGTGCCGTCGTCTTCAGGGCCGCCGCAAGAAAGAACTGCGGCGGAACTAAGCGCGATGATGAGGAGCTTACGCATGTCAGGAAACGGAATTGTACGCCTGCTATCGGTCATACTGTCCGTGTGACTCCAACCCGCCACAACCTTCTACTCTCAGCCCTCCTGTGCACAGCCCCGCTGTTCGGGTCCGCCTGTCTAGGACAGCAATCCAACGGACCGGAAGTGGGCGAAGCCGTGCCCAGCGAATTCCCTGCCGTGAAGCTAGAGCTCGTCGCCGATGCTTTGCTGCAGCCGCTTTATGGAACTTACGCCCCAGGCCAAGCTGACCATCTTTATGTATTGGAAAAAGCCGGCCGGATTAAGGTCGTGGATCTAAAGAAAAAGCACCTTCTGGAACCTACCTTCCTGGACATTCGAAGCAAGGTTTCCGCTAAGAGTGAACGCGGTTTATTGGGCTTAGCATTCGCACCTGATTACGTCGAAACTGGAATTTTTTATATCCATTACAGCGACCTGGATGGCAAAACCATCGTCGCCCGCATGCAACGCAGTAAGTCCGATCTGTTGCAAGCCAATGCCGAATCGGAGGAGATGCTACTTACCGTCGAACAGCCGTGGGCTAACCATGACGGCGGCCAGCTATGCTTCGGGCCTGATGGAATGCTTTATTTAGGTTTGGGAGACGGTGGCGCTGCCAACGATCCCAATAATGCCGGTCAAAACGGGAAATCGCTGCTTGGCAAAATTCTGCGGCTAAAAGTTTCGTCCACTCCGAACACGCCATATCAAATCCCCGACGACAACCCATTCGTCGGCGATGACGATTTCCGCGACGAGATTTGGTGTTACGGCCTGCGCAACCCATGGCGTTTCAGCTTTGATCGTAAAACCGGTGATTTGTGGATCGGTGACGTCGGTCAGAACAAATGGGAAGAAGTGGACTTTGCTGCGGTCGGTACAGGCGGTGGCATGAACTTTGGCTGGCGTGTGCGCGAAGCGGCGCACGATTTCAACACCACTGACCCGCGCCCCGAAAATATGGTGGAGCCTATACACGAATACGCTCAAGGTGGTCCGCGCAACGCCCGCTCGGTCACCGGAGGTTATGTATATCGCGGCAAAGCACTGCCCGGGTTAACGGGATGGTATGTGTTCGGCGATTATGTCAGCGGTCAGGCTTGGGTGATCCGTCAAGATAACGGCAAACGCAGCGGATACATCGACCTAAGCACTCATCTCAGTACAGGTGGCAACAAAGGTTACATCCCCGGCTTGTCATCCTTTGCTGAAGATTCCGACGGCGAGCTTTACTGGATGTCGCTATCCGAAGGAAAGGTTTATCGCATAGTGAAGGGCTAATCAAGCTCTGACCGCTAACACGACTTAACCGGTAACTCACCTAAGGCTTAGCGACCACGTAGGCAATCCAAGAGCCTTCGTGATCAAAGTCTTTGCGCATCCGGAAAACGCCGTCGGTCTCATCGGTTTCATCGTCCCAGCCTTCGGTGTAAACGTCGACGCCTTTGAAACCGGCTTCAAGCAAGAGCTCGTTAATTTCTGGCAGGGTCCAAACTCGCCAGTGGTACTCAAATGCGCGGTTCATTTTTTTGCCACCGCGCATTTTGAAGTGGATATAGCACGACATTTTGCCGGTGATCGGGTTGTAGCTATTTTGATCCCATAAATAGCTAAACGCAGGAATCTTGCTGCCGTCGGGCCGTACGCCATCAGTGATCTTGCGGGTTTGCACGTCCACTTCGGTGGATTCGGTGCCGCCCATCAGGTCCATTACGAACAAGCCATCATCGGTAATGGATTGGCGCGCGGTTTGGAAATAGCGCAGCATTTCTTCACGCTCAGTGAAAATCCAATAGGAGAAATTTTGCGCGCAAAGCAGCTCCACCTTAGGGTCTATCACCTTGCGTACGTCTTCGCATTTCAGTTCAATGCGACTTTGCTCGTCCTCGGTCAGGTAGGGAAAAATATTCTCCCGCCCCCAAGTCAAGGTCGGCCGGTCGATGTCCACGCCCAAGGCGTGGTTGTGCTCGTGATCCTTGACCCATTCCGCGCACAGCGCTGCAGTGCCGCAAAAATCTTCGCGGATTGAACGCAATGGCCGACCAGTATGACTCTTGAAGGTCTTTTTGAAGAATTCCACGTCCGCTTCTGGACACTGCACGCTGGCCGCATACAAGTTATGGCGATCTTCTTTTACGCCCTGCTGATTCTTCTTTGCCTTAGCAGCCTTATTCTTTTTGATTATGATGGACACGGATTCTGAGCCTAGCACTTGTGGGGAGGAAAGGAATTCCTATTTAGCAAGTTAGCGATAAGGGTCTTCTTTATCCAGATAGTTTTGCACGTACTGGCAGATGCCTTCTTCCAAAGATAAAAACTCTGGTGTATATCCGGCAAGGCGCAAACGCCCCATGTCAGCTTGAGTGTAATACTGATATTTGTCCCGAATCGATTCCGGTGTTGGGATGAATTCGATTTTCGGTTCCTTGCCCAACGCAGTGTAAACTGCACTAGCTAGGTCGAAAAAACTGCGAGCTTGGCCAGTGCCAAGGTTGAAGATTCCGCTGACGTCGGGGTGGTGATAAAGCCAAACCATGACGCGCACACAATCATCGACGTAGACAAAATCGCGCAACTGACCGCCGTCGGCGTAGTCGGGATGGTGACTCTTAAAGAGGGTGGCGACCTCGTCATTGGCGGCTTTGGGATAGATCTTGCTGACCACGCTGGCCATATCGCCTTTGTGATATTCGTTGGGTCCGTAGACATTGAAAAACTTCAGCCCGGCCCATTGTCGAGGCGTCTTCCCCCCTTCCGCAGCGATGCGCCTTAGGCGACGATCGACAAAAGCCTTGGACCAACCATAGGCATTCAATGGCCGCAATCCGTTCAACGCGAGCTGGGAATTGTCGTCGACAAAGCCTTGTGTACCGTCGCCGTAGGTGGCAGCCGAACTGGCATAAACCAGGCGCACGTCGGTGTGTTTGGCCCAGTGAAACAAATCCAGGGTTAAGCGGATGTTACTTTCACGGATGGCGTCGACGTTACTTTCAGTAGTCGACGAAATCGCGCCCATGTGGAAAATCGTGTCGATGCGGTCGACGTGGCCGCGCAAAAAGGGCAGCAACTCCTCAGGCGTAATCAGGTCGGCGATTTCACGTTTAGCAATGTTGCGCCAGCGTTCATCGCTGCCCATGCGATCACATACCACTAGTTCAGGCAGGCCTTCCTGCTCAAGTGCGGCAAGCAAATTACTGCCGATAAATCCCGCGCCGCCGGTGACCACGATCATGGCCAAATAGTACACCTGCCAAGGGGGCACCAACTTGCCTAAAATACGGGGATGAATCCGACGGTCCGCCTGCTTGCAGCCTTCGCGTTGATCGCGTTTTTGGTGGTGTTCGGCTTGCTGGCCGCCATGCAGGAATTGCGCACCAGCAACATCGTTGACCCTGTGATTGCTGAGAAGCTGGGCACCCTGATCTTTCCGGTCGAGCCCATCGGCGACGCCAAGCCTTACCAGAGTCAGGATTACCGTGAAAAATTCGGCATGGCGTCAGCGTATTATCGCACCGGTGAAGGCGGCCCCGACGACGTTTTGATGATTCTGTCGAGCATGCGGCCAGAGAATTTCCGCAATGAAGGCGATTGGGATCAGGGCCTCAGCCGGGAATGGGAGAAGGGCGATTTTTCGCAAATAGGCAGTGGATTCAACATGAAGAGCTTCCTGTTCAAAGGAATGGGGGTGCAGGGCCAGGCCAAGGTTTTCACTGACAGCAATGGTGCGCAGCGCAATCAATTTGTGATTCCGGTGCGCTGGGGAGAGCAAATGGTTTGGGTTCAGGTCAATGGACCAGCTAGCGTAGTGTCGGTGGAAGCGGTGCAAGCCATGCTCGATTCGGCCACTGCTGAGCCGCAGCCGTTGCTGCCACCAGATGTGGAAGCTGCCGGGACCGGTACCACAAATCCGGCGGCTAAGGAGCCAACCAGCCCCTCGCCCATAGGCCAATGATTCGCTACGAAGGCACGCTTTACCGTCCGCCGTCAGAGGCGGATAGCTTGATCTTGCAAGCCACAATTGGTTGTAGCTACAACAATTGCACCTTCTGCGGCATGTACCTGGACAAAAAATTCCGAGTGCGCAAGCTAGACGAGCTACGAGCAGAAATTGAATGGGCAAAGCGCGAGGCACCTTGGGTGCGAAAGGTTTTTCTCGCCGACGGCGACGCCCTGATGGCGCGGGCGTCCTTCCTTGGGGAGCTATGCGACGACCTCAATGAAGCATTCCCAATGCTAAGGCGCATAAGCGTTTATGCCTCACCGCAGTCCTTGCAAGTGCGCTCGATTGAGGAAATGTCCAACCTGCGCGAGCGTGGCCTGACGCAGTATTACGTCGGCATTGAAAGTGGCCATAACCCGACCCTGGAGCGACTGAAAAAGGGCGTCAGCGCGGAGGAATGGGCCGACGCCGCGGCAAAAGCCACCGCCGCAGGCGTGAAATTGTCGGCAATGATCCTGCTGGGTGCTGGCGGGCCTCAAGACTCGGTTGCACATGCAACCGCGTCGGCCGAACTGATCAACCGCATTCAACCGCGTTTTCTCAGTACTTTGGTCATGACCCCCCACCCTGGCACGCCGTTGGCCGAAGAATTTGAAGCCGGAATCTGGCAGGAATCCACCGCCTCTCACCTCAGTCGCGAGCTCTATATTTTCCTGGAGCAACTGGACTTAAAAGGCACAATTTTCCGCTCCAACCACGTCAGCAATTTAGACGTTCTGGCCGGGACTTTGCCTAAGGACCAGGCCGCATTGCTGGACTCAGTCCGTAAGCTTGCCACTCGTCGCGGCATGACTTTCGACGTCTGAATTCGAAGGCGGCGGGGGTTCGTCGGCGTAGCCCAGATGATGCATGAGGTCGCGATCTTGGGCAGCAAGATCTTGCCGCTTCGAAGAGTCAAATGCATCCTGGGAATGCCAGCTGCCACCAGCATCTTCCAGTCGTTGCCATAGGTCGTCGACTTCTGATCCGGAATCTGCGATCACGTTGTTGGCTTCCTTGGGATCCAAATCGAGATTGTAAACCTCCATCCGTTCCAAGCTAGGCAACTCATTCAAATCTTGATTGGGAACGATCCGGCCGATTACCTTCCACTGACCGCGTTGCGCGGCTGCAATCAAGCCATGGGCATTGGAATTCCAGGCCATCAAGTGAATACGGTGGGCCATTTCCTCAGCGTTTGCAGGATCTAGCAAATTCAATCCGCGGCAACTTTGATTGGTTCCTCGATTCAGTCCGACGCCGGCCGCAGCGGCCATGGTAGGCACCACGTCGGTCAAACTGACTATGTTGGGAGACTCGCCGGTGGGCACTTGAAAGCCATTCACCCCCACCATGACAAACGGCACGTCGACGATTTCGTTATAGAGCTCTCGACTGTGCTCCATTAGGTTGTGCTCGCCAAAAAATTCACCGTGGTCAGAAGTGATGATGAGCAAGGTCGGACGCCCACTGGCCTGGACTCCATCCACGAGCCGTTTCAGTTGCTCACCTAAATAGAGGACCTCTTCGTCATAAAGATCTCTGAGATGAGAAGCAGCCTGTTTGGCTTGACCTCGAGTCTGCTCACTATCCAGATCAGCGCGGATGCGATTGATAAGCAAGCGATTGTCAAATCGAACCTTGCGATAAGGTTCGGGCAAATCGCTGGCCTTGGAAAAACGCTCCATGGTGCTTGCGGGCGGCGAATATGGACTGTGGGCGTCCATGTAATGCACAAATAGATGGAAGGGGCGATTCGGGGCTTTTACAAGCTGATTGAGGTATTGCAGCGCACTTTCGGTTGTATATGCACTCATGCCCGGCGGTAGCGTCTCGGCCCCGGTCAAGCCCAACCACTTTTCGACCATGCTTGTAGCCCTACGAACGCCATAAACCTTTGAAAACCATGTACTTCCGGAAGCAAGACGCATGAAATGGTAGCGCTCACCGTAATCGGCACGGCTGTTATCAAATGCCTCAAATCCAGCCGAAAAACCATTGACCATCGCGTTACTGATTACGCCGGCAGTGCGATATCCATGTTCTTTAAGCTGTGTAGCGAAAAGAAGGCTATCCGGCGTCGCCAGTAACTCACTGTTTTGATTAACGATATGTTGATCTTGCTCCAAGCCAGCCAACATTCCAATATGCCCAGGAACAGTTTGATTACTAGTCGAGAGGCAGCGCTCGGACCACCAACCAGTTTTCTTCAACTCCCCCAGCAGAGGCAGCAGTTCGATGGACCCCCTTTGAATATCTTTCCTCAACGTATCTAGCGAAACCAAAACGATATCCGGCCGACCGGCCAATTCAGTCTGCAACCCAGCAGCAGCCGGCAATTCCGGTCGCGGCTTGAGCTTGGGGCCGACCGACAGGCCGTAGCCATAGGACAGCACAGCTACCAGGATCGGCAGCAAAAACACAACATTGCTGCGCCGGTATTGAGGTCGAACGAAGCGCGGAGCCTTGGGTGCAATTCGTAACACAAGCAGCACAGGAATCATCCAAATCACCAGGCAGACATAGCGATTCAGCTGGAATAGGGGCAGTTTGCGCACTTCTAAAAAAGGTAGATAAACCGAGATCATCGGCATCAACCCCATCATCACTCCGGCCCAAAACGCCTGTCCATCAGCTAATCGAAGCTGCCAGCCCGAATAGCGTTTACGCCCGAGCACCAGCTTCAATCCAATGGCTACCAAAATGGCGACGGATAACGTGCCAAACATCGCCCATTGGAAATATTCGAGGCGCAGCCCTTTCACTGCGGCGACTCGTAAAGCCAACACAGCATCAATTAGGGCGGCCAGGCCAGCACCAGAGACAAATGCACGAAACATCTTGCGAATTCTACCTCAATTATTGACCCAAATCTTCACCTATGAAGTCCTGCAAAGGTTTGCATAGGTCTTTTGAAGCAGGACGTTAGAATCTCGGCTAGGCTGGTCTAGCAACCTTTGCCCTCAAGCTTGCGTTCCACTGCCTTCCCAACCCCAAAAGTGCTTTTTGCAAGCTCTTTTCGAACGTCGTTCACCATCATTCACCCCAGATGGTAGGGCACTCCTCGCGCCCTTTTACGCTCATCGCCCAGAGATGACTGAGTCTCCTCAAGAAATCCTTTCTGCTCCGTCCAAACCGGGACGGCTAAATGAACTACCCGGCGCCAATCAGCGTGGGGAATTCCTTCGTTTACTACCCAAGCTTCGCGACCTCGCTGGCCTAGGCAATCCAATCGTGGTTTGCATGACCTCTTCCATTAAGGGAGAGGGCACCACCACCGTGGCAGCCCAATTTGCAGTCGCAGTGGCGGACTCTGGTTCAGGTGACCGGGTAGTCCTGATTGATGGCAATCAAGAGCACCCAGAAATCCACGAATTGCTCGGCTTGCAGATGGCCCCAGGATTAACCGAGGTTTGCAACCACGGCGTTCCAATGGACCAAGCAATTCAGAGCACTGAGCTCAACACGTTGGATGTGCTCACCGTCGGTCGCCACGAAAGCAAGGGGCCTTCGTTTTTGAATTCACTGCGCTTTCAAGAAATTGTGGCCCAGCTCGAGCAAAAATACGACGTCGTAATCATCGATTGCCCGCCCCTGTCCTCGGGCCATGGTACGACTCAGTTGTCCAAAAAAGATGCAATGACTGCTTTGATCATTGAAGCCTCGCAAACCAAACGCGAGGTCATCGAAGGCGCCCTTCACGAATTGGAGTTGATGGGTGCCAATGTAGTCGGCGTGATATTAAACCGTCGTCAGTTCTTCGTTCCTTCCTTCGTTTACCGCCGCCTCTAAGATGAGTTCCGCCCTGCGCAATAACCTTGTGCGCCTGTTGGGAATCCTGGCCCCGCTGCTACTGCTGGGTTTGACCCCATCATGCAGCTCTGTGTTCCCTTATGAAAAGGGAGCCTCGCCGGATTACACCGAGTCCGTAGTTCCAACTTCACGTGACTTGATCGACCCTGACCGGCCCTTTGAAGAATCGCGCTATTTGCCGCGATACACCCTCAACCCTGGCGACAATATCAACGTTGCCTTTGACGTTCGGGCGGTCGAATCCGAGCAGGACTACCGCATCGAAAAGGGTGATCAGATTCGAGTTGTGGTCTTGTTCCACGACGAGATCAACAACCTTTATAGCGTACGCCCCGACGGCAAGATCTCGCTGCCTTACAAAGGTGATTTTATGATTGCTGGCATGTCACCCATGGAGGCCTCGAGTTCTATCGCTGATCTTTACAGCGATTTGTTCGTCGATCCATCGGTTTCGCTACTACTGGAATCATCCGGCGAGCGCATCGATGCCATGCGACAGATTTTCGACCGCGGCAATATGGGCCAGACCTGGAACTATGCAGTCGGGCCCGATGGCTTCTTCAACCTTCCATTGGTTGGTGAATTTTCGGCACCGGGCCTAACCGTGGCCCTGCTGGAAAACATCGTTAATAGCGCATACGGGCGGATGGCTCCTGAGGTCAAAGTCAACATCACCCTGACCAGCACTGCCGGCTTCGGCGTCTTTGTCATGGGCGAGGTGAACAACGCTGGCCGTCAGGCGATCAAGGGACCGATTACCGCGTCGCGGGCATTGGCGCTGGCAGACGGTCATAACCCGACCACTGCTGACCTTTCCAACTGCATCCTTCTTTCATTGGACGTGCTCACCGGCGAGGCTTCGGCTCGCGTGGTTGACCTGGAAGCTGTGCTGATGCACGGTGACTTCAGCCGCGACCCGCTGTTGGGCCCGAACGACGTACTCGTTGTGCCTTCCTCTAAGATCACCAACATCAACCGTTGGGTAGATCAATACATCTCCAAGCTGCTCCTGTTCCGTGGAGTCGGTGCGAACATGTCTTACCGTCTCAATTAAGGAGCCTGAATCATGTCTGAAAAGTTCATTGATCCACGCTCAAGGCGCGGCCAAAGCGCAGCCGAAGCGGTTTTCCGTTCGGAATCTGCCCGCGACCTGTTCACGTCGCTGTACAAACGACGCCTGCTCTACTGGGTAGTGTTCATCGTCTTCGCGGCGGCGTTCTACTTCTTCTCGCTAAAGCTGCCGCTGACTTACGTAGCAACCGCGCGCATTCGTTTTGACTCGCGATTGGAACGGACGATTACCAACGATGCGGACAATCTAGAAGTCTCTAGATATCGCATGCTGAACGCGCCCGACGTCGCCGCTGAAGTGGAATTGTTCAAGGGCAAGGAAGTTCGCGAAAAGGTCGCACGGAATCCCGAAATCCTGAACATTCCTCCATTCCAAGATATGCCGGAGTGGAATACGCGCGATGAGGAGTCGCGCTACAAGGCGTGGATGAACTATTTGTTCGAGCGATTCACTGCCGAAGGCATTCCCAACACTAGCATCGTGGTACTGCAGTTTTCTGACTGGGACGGGGAACGAGCCGCCAAGTTAGTCAACCTGT
This sequence comes from Planctomycetota bacterium, assembly GCA_014382805.1. Taxonomy (GTDB): domain Bacteria; phylum Planctomycetota; class UBA1135; order UBA1135; family UBA1135; genus JACNIZ01. The sequence continues at coordinate 8,111 of JACNIZ010000177.1, read as the reverse complement.
TAGGTCAAGCCTATGTGGATCACCGCACCAAACAGCATGCTGATAAAACCGGCTTAATCGCCCAATTGGAAGTTGCTTTAACCGCCGCCGATGAGGCTTTCTCCGAAGCCAGCGCAACCATTGATGAGTTCCGTTCCCTGCATCATTTGGGTTCGGATTCCGTGACGGAAGAGATCAACCAGCTGCAAGATGCACAGTCCGCATTCACAATCCGTCAAGCCGAATCTCGCAGCCAGCTGGCAACCAAAGTAACCCGCCTAGCGTCGCTGCAATCCATCGACCGTGAGCGTTTGGACTTGATGAAGGCGTTGCCAGAAATTTCCATCAATCCAGCCATCCAAAATTTGGATACCGAAATCCGCACGGCTCGCACTAGGTATCACCGCGAACGCATGTATAGCCAAGAGACCTTCCCCAAGGTCATGATGCTGAAGCAGGAAATGGAGGACGCTGAAGAGCGTCACCAGGCGGCGGTTTGGTCTGCATTCGATGGCTTGGTTTTCCAGTTGGAAACTGCAATTGAATCGATCCAAGCTGAGGTGGGCTCCTTCACTGACAGCATCGCAGGCGTCGATGCAGAAGTCACTCGTTTGGCAGCCATTACGACCGATCTAGATCGTTTGGTGGTGACCTATAGCACTTCGCGCGACAGCTTTGAAATGGCTGGGAAGCGGCTCAGCAATGCCAAAACCCAAGGCTTGGACCTTCCCGAGATTCAGGCATCGCTTTCGGCGAGTGCGTCGGCACCCAAAGATCCGAAATTGCCTCCACCTGTTTGGCTGATTTCAATTCTTGCCGTAGTCCTCGGCTTGTTCTTCGCGGTCACCACCGTCTTTGTGGCTGGCTACTTGGATCGCACACTGGATACTCCTGGCGAAGCGGAACGAGAACTTGGGTTGCCAGTTTTGGCCACGATCCAGAATGAACGAGGATTCAAGCGTAAAAGGCGACGCTAATCGCCTGCGCGAAGACCAGGTCCAAGTCGCCAGAGGCGCGGGCCTGACCGGCATTGGCGCAGTACTCGAAGGAGTACTGCGCTATGTTTCGATGTTGCTGGTCACGCAAAACTATGGACGTCAGGCATATGGCGTTTTTGGTTTTGTGATGATGCTGAACGAAATGGGTCAACGTGTCTCATCCGCTGGTTTGCATGACGGCGTCATGCGCCACGTTGCGATTCACGAATCCAAAGGTGAAACCAGGCAAACTCGCGGCGCCATATTGTTCGCCGCCAAGCTGATGGTAGGCATCGGCGTGCTTTATGCATTGGGCTTAGGATTGTTCGCCGATCAAGTTGCTGAATTGCTGGATAGCGGCGAGGCCAAAGATGTGCCTAAAGATGTCGTCGCCAAGGTAGTCATCATTTCTTGCTTTGCGCTGCCGACCACTGCACTGTTGCTGTTGCTCGGCCGCACTTTGCGGGCGCTAAAAGAAGTCGGCTTGCAAGTCATCGTGCGCTCCTTTTTGCAGCCGATTACTCGCGTCCTTTTGATCTTGCTGTTTTTATTCACGCTCGGAAACGAAAACATGCAGGGTTTGGCGTGGGCAATTGTGATCTCTGCCGCCTTTTGCTGCGGAATTGCATTGTGGTTTGTGCACAGGCGCGTCGGCCTTTTTGGCAAGTCCCACAGCAGCGAAATCGACAAAGGCGAGTTCATGAAGTTCGCCATGCCGCTAATCGGGGTCGACATTCTGACTTTCTTTTCGCTCAACGCCGACATCTTCTTTCTCGGCAACTATCGCTCCCAGGGCGAACTTGGTTCCTATATGGCAGTGATACGTTTGGTGCCAATCCTCGCCATGCCGTTGTTCCTATTCAGTTCGCTGCTGACGCCGCTTTCCGCCGAACTTTACGGCCAAAAGCGAATGGAGGATTTGCGCAATCTTTACCGCACGTCAGCACGCTGGATTTTTGCCGTCACCTTGCCCATCACCGCAACTGCGCTGATTTGGGCTACACCAATCCTAGGCCACCTCGGCGAAGGGTTTGAGGAAGGCAGCACCGCCTTCGCAATATTGGCGCTTACCCTAATCTTGACTGGCTTCGCCAACCCAGTCGGATATGCCGTAACCATGGCTGGCTATAGCCGCATCACCCTTATGAATTCGTTGGTCATGCTGGTGGTGGTCGCCGCTCTCGGCTGGTGGCTGATCCCCACCTACGGCATACTCGGCGCCGCGATCGCCCGGGCCGGCGCAAACTTGGCCAACTGCATATTGACCCTGACCGAGGGCTACCTCATCCTCGGCTTGAACCCATTGCAAGGCGCTTTGATCAAACCCGTGATCGCCGTCGCTATTGCCGCCTCAGGCGCATACGGCTTGGTCGAATTAGGAGTGTTGAAATACACCTTATTCCACGCTGTACTTGGTGGCCTCACCTTGTCGATCATCTATACAATCGTCACTGCTTTACTCGGCCTGGACGACGATGATAAGCACGTCCTCCTTGCCGGAAGCCGCCCGCTTCATGGAGTCGCCAAGAAGCTGGCCCGTATGGTTGGTCGTTAAACCATGTCAAACCTCCCTCGCTCACTGATCCGCTGGCTGTTCGCAGTAATTTTAATTGCTGCATTCGCCGGGACTTGGGCGTTTGTGATTCAGGAAGACAAGGTCTTTTTCATCAGCATATTGATCGTAACCTTCGCCACCATTGGCGTCGCGATGTTCACCAATATTGAACGGCTGGCTTTCATATTCTTTGCTGCGATGATCCCGATCCGAGTGTCCGTCAACCTGGCGGCACCGGCCGAATATGCGCGCGCCAAAATGGCCAATGGCTTCGTCATCAATTTGACCGATTGTTTGGTGCTGGTCATGATGTTCTCATGGGGTCGCCGGGTCGTGTTTATGCATCAACCGGTCAAATTTTATCCCCGCTACACGCTGCCGATGGCGATTCTATGGATCTTGGTGGTCATCGCCGGAACGAGAACCGGCAACGATCATGCATCAGGGGCGGATATGGTTTTCCACTTCACCATGGGCTTGCCGATGTTCTTGTATGTGCTGAACAACCGCTACCCTTTAAAGGATTATTTCCTGCACAGTGTCGCTGTCTGCGGCATGCTGGTATTTGAAGGCCTGCTCGGCATTATTCAGCAGGCAACTGGCTCCAACGCGGGCATGGAAATTTTGGGCGCGCCGACCACCAAGATGGACCACAACACTGATTCGCGCATGATGGGAACGGTGCCATCCTCCAACATGCTGGGCGCGCTCGTCAGCATGCTGATCGTGCATCCGGTGGCGATGTTCTTTTCGAACACGCGCAAATACAAGTTAATCACCCTTGGCGTATTGCTTTTGGTCTGCTTGACTATTTTGGGTACCAAATCCCGGGGTGTTTGGCTGTCGTCCACCATTGTATTCGGCTACGGCCTCTATCAAATGTTCCACGTCCGCTTTTCAGCCTTGCGTTCAGGCATTGGCGTGGGCTGGCTTTTGACTTTCATGGCCATCGTTGCCCTATCACTGCCTGGTATGACCGACCGTATATTCAATCAGGACGGCGGTTCGGCTGTAGCGCGATTGTATATGAACCAGATCGCGGTGAACATGATGGTGGCCAAGCCGATACTCGGATTCGGCTGGAACAACTACACCGCGCATTTCCACGCATATGACGACACGGCCGTCCAGCATTCGCATGATTTCCCATTTATCGTGCACAATGGCTATCTCTACGTCGGAGTGGAATACGGCGCCCCAGCATTGTTCCTGATGGTGTTCATCTGGATGCGCGTTTTGCGCACCACCCTGCGCCGAAGGCCTGAGGGCTTGGAATATCAGCAATTGCTGGCCTTCTTCCTGCCGTGGATTTTCTTGGCGCGGATGTTGCAGGCGCCGTTGTACATCAACAATCCGCTGCTTTCCTACGAAAACTGGTATGTGCTCGGCATGTGCCTGCTGTTCAAGGAATGGTGCGAAGAGGACGAAAAGGTAAGAGCCGAGGGCGGTGAACCCGAAAGCTTGGCTTGGCAACTATGACTTCCGTCCCGGTGATGAGCTTTCATAGCGTAGGCGACGTCGGCCTGCCCTATGACCTGCGCCACTTGACCACCTCTGTCGGGGTGCTCGAGCGCATTTTGAAATGGCTCAATCGGCGTGGTTTTGCAACGCTGACCCACCAACAACTTTTTGATCACCTAGCCGACGGCAAACCAGTGCCAGCAAAATCTGTGGTGCTCGCTTTCGACGACGGCTATTTAGACAACTGGGTTTTTGTGCATCCGCTGCTAAAAAAATATGGACAGCGCGGCGTGATTTACGTCAGCGGCGAGTTCGTAGACCCTAGCGAGGGCTTGCGTCCAACATTGGAAGATGTTTGGGCGGGAAAACTTAAGCGCGATAAGTTGCCCGGTTTGGGTTATTGCAATTGGGCTGAGCTGCGCGCCATGTCTGAGGCGGGAACGCTGGAAGTGCAGTCGCACCTAATGTCGCATTCGTGGCATGCCGTTTCGGATCAGGTCGTTGGCAACCACAGTCCGTCGGAGCCGCGGTATTGGCAAGCATGGAATCGCGACGTGCCCGCAAAGCCATTTTGGTTGGGGTGGAGCCGCCAGGAATTAGACGCGCGCATCCCAATGGATGAACCCAATTACGAATCGGCACGCTCCCACACCGCGCCGCGCTGCGTCTTCGATGAAACCGGTGCTCCGCGGATCGAAAGCCGCGCCGAATTTGAAACACGCTTCGAGTGGGAGTGCTCTGAATCGCGGCGCTTAATCGAGCGGCACATTCCGTCGCAAAAGGCCAACTTTATGGCCTGGCCCGGCGGCGAATACGACGCCCGTCTGCAGGAGTTGGCATTAAAACATTTTGACGCCACATTCACAACCGACCTAGGCGTTACTCAACCAGGAGATGACCCGACGCTAGTGAAGCGCAGTTTTTTCGCCCAACGCAGCCCCGAACTCATGGGCTGGGATTATCCCTCGTTTTTGCATTTTGTCGGCCGTTTGCAACGTCTGCGCGGTCGCGGCGCCTATCGCCTGCATACCTTCCTGGCTTACCGCCTGATCAAGCTCGCCGAGCGACGCAAGAAGAAATGAGTTCAGAAGCACTACGTGTCATTCAAATGATTCCCGATTTGCGTGTCGGCGGTGCCGAGCGCGTCGCCGTTACCTTGGCCAATGGGCTGGCGGAACGCGGGCATAAGGTGATGTTACTGGCGATTAAGGGGGGCGGCGCGCAGGAAATGCACGTACGCGAGGACTTGGGCGTGGAATTGCGCATTCTTGGCATCCAGCGCGACTCGATCAAACGGCCGTTGCGTTTCGTCAAGAGCATGAATAAGTTGCGCGGCAGTATTTGCGATGTCCTTGAAGAATTCAAACCGGATGTGATTAACACCCATATCCCTGAGGATGATTTGTTGGCGTCGGATTGCGTGCAACGCACTGGCATTGGGGTTCACGTGCCACTGGTGCAGTCGTTGATGTTCCATATTCACCGTCAAGGATTGGATTTCCGCACCCGCATGCGCTTGAAAATGATGCGCAAGATGTTTTACCGCTCTGGGCTGACTCTAGCGGTAAGCAGTGGAGTGGCCAAGCAAATTACCGCGCTGACCGGGCTGCCAGAAGACCGTATGGAGGTGCTGCACAACGTCACCGATATCCGGCCCTATGCAGACCTGCCGAAGAAAGCCGAGGCGCGTTTAAGTTTGGGCCTTGATGTAGATCGGCCAGTGGTTGCCGGCCTTGGGCGCTTGCACCCAGCCAAAAACTTCCCGATGTTCGTGCGTGCCAGCAAAGCGATTTTGAAAAAGCACCCGAATGTGCAATTCATGATCATCGGCGAGGGCGACCAGCGTGGCAAGATTGAAGCCGCGATGAAAGAAGCCGACGTCGGCGCTTCGTGGACTTTGCTCGGGCAACGCAACGACGTTCCCCAATGCCTGGCCGCCGCCGACATTTTTGTGCAGTCGTCAGATTACGAAGGCTTCCCGGTTGCCGTCGTCGAAGCGATGGCCGGCGGCTTGCAAATCGTCGCCACTGATGTCGCCTCTCTAGGCGAAGTGGTGCAAGACGGCACTCACGCGCTGCTGATTAAAGCAGGCGCCCAAGACGACCTTTCGGCTCGGGTAATCGAGCTGCTCGAAAACCCAGAAAAAGGACAAGCTCTGGCGGCTGCGGCCAAAGATTTGGCTTGGTCGTATTACAATATCGACGCTTACATCAAACGCGCCGAAGGCTTTTTGCGCGGCGCCATCGCTAACAAAAATGACTGATTCCAGTCCACTCCCCGCCGCTGATCGCAAGCTACGTGTTGCGTTCATCACTACATCCATGATCGTTGGCGGCCAAGAGCGCGTCATCATGGACGTGGTCAACAACATGGACCGCGATCGCTACGACGTCGCGCTGTTGCTGACCAAGGAACGCGGCCCATTGTGTGATTTTGTTCAGGACCACGTCACCGTAGAGCACGATTTCCGACGCGGTTCGCTGGGAGCATTTCGCGCCTATCCGCGGCTGCTTTCGTGGATGAAGAAGTGGAAGCCCGACTGCGTTTTTACCGTCGGCACAGGAGATAAGTTTTTCCTGGGTCGTTTGGCCGCAAAACGCACTGGAGTGCCGGTGATCATTTCGGGACTGCATTGCACTCCAGGGCCGGAACACGTTGGGCGCACGATTTTGGGCAAGTGGAATAAAAAATTGATGCATTTGAATCACCAAGTCGTGACTGTGACTCATGACATGGCTGATTATTTGGCCGAACACGAGGGATATCCGCGCGAATTGACCACGGTGATCCCGAATGGCGTCGATATGGATCGATTTTTTCCCCACCAGCCGCCAGCTGCGTTGCGCGAGGAATTGGAACTACCGGTCGGCAGTAAGGTGGCGTCGATCATTGCCGCCCTGCGCCCGGAGAAGCGCCATGACCTGTTTTTACAATCCGCCAGGCTGGTGGTCGACCAAATCCCAGAGGCTAAATTCTTGATCGTCGGCGATGGCCCGTCGCGCTCCGATTATGAACATCAGAGCAAAGACCTGAATTTGCAGGACTCGGTGCAGTTTCTGGGCTCGCGTCACGACATTCCCGAGATCCAAGCAATTTCTTCCGTCGTCTGCCTAGCCTCGACCGATGTAGAAAGCGCACCAATTTGCATGCTGGAAGCACTAGCTTCCGGACGGCCGCAGGTCGCGACCGCCATTGGCGGAATTCCCAAAATCATCGATGATGGGGTGACCGGCTTTCTCGTCCCTCCCGGCGACGTTCCTGCCTTAGCCGAAAAAATCACCACTATCCTTGCCGACGACAACCTCGCCGCCAGCATGGGCAAAGCCGCCCGCCAACGCGGGCTGGACCAGTTCTCCGTGGACTCCATGGTGCAAGGTCACGAGGTGCTGATCGACAGGCTCTACAAGCAACAAACTCAGTGAAGAAGTTTCGCGACACGATCGGCCTGACCTTCTTGCTCGGCGCGCTAATCGGCGCGATCGAAGGATTCAGCTTGCTGGTATTTGGCCATTATGGCTTCAGGGAGCCCGGCTGGGGATTGCTCGATATGCAATTTCAGTATGGGCTACTCGCTTTGGCATTCCTGCCTTTCGCGTGGCTGATTCCCAAGCTGCTGCGCTTGCCCTACAAAACGGCCACGGACGTCAGCTCGTGGGCTTTTCTCGGTTTTTCTTGGATCATTGCCAACTGGTGGATCCACGGTGAGTTCATTCGCGGCAAGTCAATTTTCAGCCCTTTGTCGCTGAGTTTGGTGTTGATCAGCGTGGCGCTGGTCTTTGTACTTCATTTTGCCATTCGCAAGATTGCGTCCCAATCAGCCAAGTCACTTTTTGGTGCTTTGCTAGCCGCGCTGATCTTGGCTCCGATTCTGGCGCAGAGCAATCATAAGAGCCAATCACCACCGACCTCGGTTCAGGCTTCGAACGCCGACAAACCTGACGTCACCGTAGTCGTGATCGACACTTTACGCGCTGACCACCTAGGCACCTATGGTTACCAACGCGCCGATGGAGAACAGACTTCACCGTTCATAGATAGCTTGGCCGAAACAGGATTGGTGTTTGAAAACACCTGGTCGCAAGCATCGTGGACGCGTCCATCCATGGCGTCGCTGCACTCCGGATTGTTTTGCAGCGGAC
>JACNIZ010000042.1 GCA_014382805.1 Planctomycetota bacterium | reverse complement strand
ACTGAGGGGGAGGTAGAATTGGACAAGCGGGTGTGGTTTGTTTGCGGAATGGATGTGGTTGTAAACATCTAATCGGCAATGCGAGGCACGCCCGCCCCTTTCTTTTTGAATAATCCGGGTTAGTGGTAAACTAAACGGATGAAAATCTCCCCCCAATTAATAATTGGTTTTCTGTTCATCGGCGTTTCGTGCTCGGACTCCACCGATGACCCAGCTGCGGCAATTATCGCCAGCCTGGACAAAGCTCCCGCTCCGGCCACTATCACGGAGTTTTTGCAAGCAGCGGAGCATGGGCAAACCGCTGGGCTATATGCTGGCCTAATGGCCCATCCAGAATGGGCGAGATACTCAGATGACCGCGGCATGACCGCTTTGCACCTCGCAGCTATGAATGGTCACGCTGATGAAATCACTTTGCTACTTGCCAATGGTGCAGACATAAAAAGCCAAAACAAGGTTGGCTGGAGTGCGCTGCTTTTCGCTGCCAGAGATGGTCATCAAGCAGCGGCTGAAGTCCTGATCAAAAACGGAGCCGACGCCAATGCTGCAGCCAGTCAAGGTGCTCAGGTCATCCACCTATTAGCGCGCAAGGGCTACACGGATATGGCGGAACTCATGGTTGCAAATGGAGTCGATGCCAAAGCTCTAGACGCCGGCGGAACCAGTGCGCTATTTTTCGCAGCCACCAATGGCCATGCCGAAATGACTAGTTGGCTGCTCCAGCAAGGGCTCGACCCCAATGCAACCGATAAGGGCCAAAGCACCGCTCTCCACGGTGCGGCGTTCAGCGGTCACGTCGAAACTATTCAACTACTTTTGGATGCAGGTGCATCTGCTCTTGCCAGGAATACGGACGGCGAAACTCCACTCCACAATGCTGCCCAGGGCGGGCATTTGCAAGCCGTTCAAGCCCTGGTAAATTACGGCGCCGACGTCGATGCCCAGGACGCCTACGGAGCCACCCCGCTGCAGGTGGCGGAAAGAGGGGGTGAAAAAGGCAGTGCCAATGAGGGGCGCACCGAAGTCATCGACTACTTAAAGCTGAAAGCTGGGGCTTGAACTGCCCGAGTGGATTGAATCCACTCAATGCCACGGATCAGCTAGGCTGGATTCATGCCGCTTGCGATTCTGGCCCTAGTCATTCTGTGGCAGCAGCCCGCCACCTTGGAAATTGGAAACCCGCAGCAAGGCTCGATCACCGAGTCGTCGCCCGAGGTTCATACTGAGATATTAGACGCCAATTACACCAATGACGTCACTCGAGGCGCCGCCTTCCAATTTTCCGCCACCCATTCTGGCCCGCATTGTTTTGATTTAAGCTCGCCTGCATTCGACGCTTATTTGGTTTTATTCGCTAGCGACGGGACCATTCTGGCTGAAGACGACGACAGTTTTTTCGCAACCCATTCACGCATTATTTGGGAATTAGAATCCGGCAAGTCTTACCAACTTCAAGCTTGTGCTCTGCACGGTCAAATCGGTTCGTTCACTCTTAATCTTCAACTCGGCCAGCCGATCCCACGGACGGAAGCCCAGTACCAAGAGCTACAGATCGAATCCAAGTTGGAGCGAATCTCCTACCTGGAAGGCTTGCACGGCCCAAGAACTCTTGGACTATCCGACGAAATTATTAAGCTGGGAGTTCTCTATTTCAACCAAGGGAACTACCCCGACGCCATTTCCGCATTTCAGCGCGTCTATGAAATCCGGGTTGAAGAAGGTGATTCAAAATATCCAAATGTCTACAGGGCAGTTTCCAATTTAGCCAATACTTACCTAGCAGCGGGCAATTACCAGGAAGCGCTTTTACACGAAGAAAAAGGTCTAGCGCTCTGTCTAGAAGTCCTTGCTGAAGGCCATCCAGGTATTGCCAATTGCCAAATGAAAATTGGCGATATTCAAGTCGCAATGGGGATGAACGCAGAGGCACTGGAGCAATACAAGAACGCCTACGAGGGTTTCAAATTAGCCTCTGAGGAATACGATCAAGAAAAGGTGTATACGCTGGAAGCTTATGCCGAGCAGTTGTCGTACTTAGGTGAAAATGAGCAAGCGTTGGCTCGTTGGCAAGAAGCGCTGGAATTGCGTCGGCAGGTTTTTCCACCAGGGAGCTTTTATATTGCAAACGGTTTGAGTAAGCTCGGTGTCGCATATTCGAACTTTGGCGAATTCCAAAAAGCAAAGCAGTACTTGCTAGAGGCTTTGCAAATACGCGAAGAGATAGAAGGTCCCAATGGGGAAAAAGTCTGCATTGAATTATTCAATTTGGCCGGAATATTGGTCCAAATGGGAGAGTTTGATGAGGCCCTAAAGTTGTATCAACGCGGCATGGGAATCGCCGAGGTGGCATACCCTCCGACTACTAGCGAATATGCTGTGTACCACAATAATTTCGGAGGCTTTCTGCAAACGATAGGCCACCTTGAGGAGGCTCTGGCGGAGTTGGAAAAAGCACTCGTCGTGGCAATCAAACAAAATGGGGAGCAGCATATTTTGGTGCTGATAATCAAAAGCCGCATTGCCGCCACCCACTATGAGATGGAGTCAGATTTTGATGTTGAGACAGCTTTCCAAGAGAATCTGCGTGGCTTTGAAAATCATTACGGATTACATCATCCCGCTCTGATTGATAAAATACTCAATCTGGCAACTTTATTGAAGAGCAAGGGCAAGATGCAGCAGGCCGAGGGACTTTTGCGACGAGCCCTGGGAATCGCTGAGCAGGCTTTTGGGGTAAACCATTTTGAAACTGCGAGGTCTTTGGACTCGCTGGCCGATCTCTTAGCCGATTTGGACCGCTTTGAAGAGGCTCGTATCCTTTACAGTCGTGCTTTAAGTATCTACAAATTAGCGTTGGGAGAAAAGCATCCCGACGTAGCAGATGTGATGATGGAGCTTGCCGGGATTCACTATTTAAATGGCGAATACGAAATCGCGTTAGATTTATACCAGCGTGCGGTGGCCATTATGGAAAGCAGCCTAGGTGCCCAGCATCACAGAACTGCGACAGCCTATGCGAATTTTGGATTGTTCCTAGAAAACAATGGCAATGCCGTAGAGGGCAAATCCTATTATCGCAAAGCCCTTGAAAGCATGCGACAAAACGGCAGGGCTAGTATTGGTCAAGCAGCTGTATTGAACAATTTAGCTTTCACTTTGGCGATTGAGGGTCAGCTCCAAGAGGCGCGTGAACTCGCTGAGCAGGGCTTGGAGATTGCGCTCCGACTCGGAGGGGAAAATCACCGTTATTCATCCTATGCTATGGTTATTTTGGCCGGGATATTAGCTGACCAAGGAGACATAATAGCGGCCGAGACGTTGTTGCGTCCATCTTTAGCCCTGCGCCAAAACATCTTAGGGCTTGAGCATTCGGACGTCGCCCTGACTCGGTCTGAATTGGTGCGCGCCTTCGCTCGCCAGGGCAAGAGTGCTGAACAGATTCGTCT
>JACNIZ010000192.1 GCA_014382805.1 Planctomycetota bacterium | reverse complement strand
TCGCCAAACTCGGTGACTGCGTCGGATCCGTCCAAGGCCTACGTCAAGTTGCCGGGCAGCGCCGAAGGTTGGACCGCGAGTTTGCTCATGGACAACGACCCGGTGGGAGTGTGGCGCATGGAGCCGCTGCAATTTTTCCCGCAATACGCCACGCCCGAAGTCGTCGGTTTGGATGATCAAGGCACTTGCTGGGTGATGGTGTCGTACAGCGGCAAGTGGACGCCGCATCGCGTAATTCATGACCAAGAATGGCTAGGTGCCATCGACCACGCCGACGTCGACCCATCCGCGCCGGGCAAAGAAATGTACGTCGGTGGCAAAAAAGGTGTGTTGTATCAAGTGCGTTCCTACGCTGACGGAGGTTTGGACGCGCGGCGGATTGCCACTTGCGACGGCCGCGAAATTCACACTCTTTTGGCTGGAGATCTGGACCCACGCCACACCGGTCCTGAACTGTTGGTGTTCACTCGACCAGGTGGTTTGTATCGCGTCGAACAACAAGCCGACGGCACCTTCGTCAGCAAACACTTGGTCGATCTACCAGGGCGCATTCGCGACGCGCGGGTTTTGAGTGATGGACGCACCATCGTGACCGCATCGCGCCACGGCATAGTTTCTTTACTCCAAATCACCGAAGCTGGATTGCAGTGGCGCGAAATCTTCAGCCAAGACGTCGGCTTTGGGCGTTTGGCGATCGGCAAAGTACCCAAAGAGGATCCGAACGCGACGGTCATTCATAGCGGACTCATGATGCCGATGATTTATTCCAGTGCTGACAATGGGCGGGTATTTCGACACGAGCCCAAGCTCAATGGGGAGTGGGAAACGACCACGATATATTCAGGACCATTGGGCCCGCGCGGTTTAGTGAGCGGGCAGTTTGACCCCGATCCTGAGCGCGAAACCGTCGCGGTATTTGGTTACAGCGGGCGGTTGGAATTGTTGACTCGAGATGGCGCTCAATGGACGGCTAAAACATTATTCAGCGATCGCGACCGCGGCCATTGGCTTAGTGTTGCCGAGTTAGACGGACGCAACAGCACCGACGAAATATTGCTTAGCGGTTATGGCGCTCGCATGGTCATGCTGGCGACGAATCCTGGGACCGGAGTTGCTGAATTGTCCATACCCGCCGCCGATGATCGCCATGCGCAACGCGGCATGCAACAGCTGACACCCGTGAGTACCAGCGCCCCGGCCAACCACGCGATGCCGTCGGCGTTGCCCAAAGTTGTGAAGGTTGCCGCCTGCCAAATTGAGGTGGGGGATGACTTGGAACGGAACCTGCAGGCTGTCCAAAAAGCGCTGCAAGAGGCGGCTTCGATGGGTGCCGACATCGCCTGCTTTCCCGAAACCTGTTTGCAAGGATGGGTCAATCCGAACGCACATCAATCGGCCGATCCCATCCCCGGGCCCACCACCGAGCGGCTGAGTGAAATGGCCAGAGCCTCTGGTTTAATGATCGGTATCGGCCTCGCCGAGCGCGACGGCGATCGCTTACATGATTCGGCCATACTTATCGACCGCGACGGCGCCCTGCTACTCAAACATCGCAAGGTCAATATTTTGACAGAGTTGATGGATCCTCCATATACGCCCGGTAAGGGCGGTGCCAACTCGGTGGTGGATACGCGATTTGGGCGCATTGGCCTGTTGATTTGTGCCGATACTTTTCAAGATGACGTGGTGCAGCAGGTCGCGGATCAAAAGCCGGATTTGGTGTTGGTCCCCTATGGTTGGGCGGCACCGGAAAAAGATTGGCCGCAACATGGAAAGAGCCTGCAAGGTTGGGTGGCGCATACTTCGCGTCGCACCCAAGCTCCAGTGGTCGGTGTAGATTGCGTTGGCAGCATCGCGCACGGCCCGTGGCGAGGCTTTCAATATGGTGGCCAGAGCGTCGCCAGCGATGCGAGCGGCAAGATACTCGGAGTCCTAGCGGATCGTGCGCAAGAAGTACGCATTTTCGAAATACGACTTTGACCACCCTGCCTAGCGAAGTCGCTCGATCGCACGTTTTTACTGGTAATCTAGGGAATCCCCGCTCTGACCTGCCCAGAGCCCTAGACGCCTCTCATGTTGCTAGTCATCGCCGCCCTGCTCCTCAGCCCCCAACAGGTGGCGATTTCTGAGTTCCAAGCAGATAACAACTCGATCCTCGAAGATTTCGACGGCGACCGCTCCGATTGGATTGAGTTGCACAATTTTGGCTCCACTGTCGTCAATCTCAGCAATTGGACTCTGACCGACGACCTGAGCATGCCCGCGAAATGGGTGGTGCCGACCACCACCACGTTAAACCCAGGCAAGTTTCTGCTGATATATGCGTCGGGCAAAGACCGCGCGGTTGCGGGTGAGGAACTGCATACAAATTTCAAATTGGATAAAGATGGTGAATACCTAGCTTTGGTTAGGCCGAATGGTCAAATCCACCAGCAATTTTCGCCGGAGTATCCACAGCAGTTTCAAGACGTCAGTTTTGGGCTGAGTTTTAACCCGGGGATTACGTCGGAATTGGTTTATTTTCAAACGCCTACTCCTAAATTTGCCAATGGCGTTGGCGGTCCGGTGGTGGAAGAGGTCGGCTTTACGCCTGAACAGGTTCAGCCGGGGCAAGACATCGTGGTGGTAGCAGAAATGGCGGATTTGACGCCGGCGACACAGGTGGACTTGGCCTATCAGGTGCACTATCAAGCCGTGCAATGGCTGGCTATGTACGACGACGGCAGCAATGGTGACGTGATTGCTGGCGACCAAATTTGGACTTCGACGATTCCGGGTGGGGTGGCGTCGGCTGGGCAAATGATTCGCTGGGCGGTGTACGCTGAAGATGGCGTCGGCGGGGTTGGCAGGGCTCCTGGGTTTCACGACATCACGCGCTCGCCAGAATATTTCGGCACCATGATTTTGGATAGCAGCGTAAGCGGTGAGCTGCCGATTTACCATTGGTTTACCGATAATCCGTCTGGCGCCAACACGCTGGCTGGGGCACGTGGTTCGTTTTATTTCGATGGTGAGTTTTACGACAACATTCACGTGCGCAAGCGCGGCGGTTCGTCGTCGACGTGGATCAAAAAAAGTTATAAGTTTGAATTCAATCGCGGCGAGCATTTTGAGTATGAAAATGATGCCCCCAAGATGAAGGAATTCAATCTGAATACCACTTGGAGTGACAAATCGTATTTGCGCCGCATACTGTGCTGGCAAGCCTATCGAGCGGCAGGATTGCCGACCTGTTTGTCCTTTCCCATTCGTCTCCGTCGAAATGGTGAATTTTTCGCGCTGACCACCTTTGTTGAGCAAGTGGATAAGCACATGCTTGACCGCTACCGCTGGGACGAGGAGCATTTGGGCGCTTTGTACAAGATGTATAACGTGCTAGATCGGTCATCGCGAGGAGTTGAGAAAAAGACCCGCAAGCACGAATCCAACGCCGACCTCAAGGAGTTGG
>JACNIZ010000016.1 GCA_014382805.1 Planctomycetota bacterium | reverse complement strand
GAAGCGGGTGTTTACGCGCTGGCCAAGATTGCCGTCGAACTGGGTTTGGAAGCAATGGCGGTCAAACTGCGTTCGTATTTGAATGCTGAGCCCGAGGGCGATCTGGCCTTCGCGTTGATGAGCAACATCAACATCGAGTAGCGTGATCTTGCGCCTCGATCCATCGCCACCAGACTGCAACCTGTGAGCAAATGACCGACCAGCAGCCCGACGTCCCCACTTTCGGATTGGGGGAATTTCAGCGCCTAATCGATGAGATTTACGGTGATAAGGATCGTGCGCGCGGCCTTGAAGGCACTTTTTTGTGGTTCCACGAAGAAGTTGGCGAGCTCACCCGCGCAGTGCGACGTGGTCACGACCGTGAAAATCTAGAAGAAGAGTTCGCCGACGTGCTCGCCTGGCTGGTCTCGACGGCCACGATTACGGGCGTCGACATGGAAGCTGCGGTGCAGCGCAAATATGGCCACAAAATTGCCGAATTGGCAAAAAAAAAGAAGGGCTAATCTCACTGCCAAAGCCCCCTGGGTGAATCCAATTCGGCAGCAGATTGCCCTTCTGCGTATTTGATGGATTGAATGGGGCATGGGTTCCCATATTTCCGTTAAATTCTGTGGAGTCGGAAAACCTTTCGACCCGCCCTTGCGCCTAAAAGCGCCTGGACGACTCGCCTCGCTCCTTGCTGATCAAAATGCCTGCAGAACCTCTCCATTCGGAATGTCCACATTGTCGCGCAAAACTTCAGGTGGATCCAATTTCAGGAATGGTAGTTTCCTTCGAAGAACCGCCGGATTCGCTGGATAAGGCGCAGCAGGAGGCACAGGAAGGCCAACCGAAACGTCGGCGCGATGCTTTTGAGTCCGCGTTGAAGGCTGAGTGCAGCCGCGAAAAGGATTTGGATGACCTGTTCCGCAAAGCGGCCAAAAAGCAGCAAGGGAAAGATGAAACCAGCAAAGCAGACAATCCGCTGGACGACCGTTGGCGCTAAATCAGCGCCAAATTTTCTGAAAATCACTCCATCGTGGCGCCAAATTTTTCCATCCCTCTACCTTTTTGGGGAGTCGGCCCCCGCCATTGGCTATTCCGCTCCCTCTATAGCGACGAAGACTTCTTTTTTTACGCTGCCGACGGCCAGATGCTCGCTGCGGCGGCCGGCCGGAGCATACCCGGACGCAAGATTCTGGGCTTGATTCCGACCGCGTCGGGTGCGGAAGTCTTGCTATCTAAATGGGATACCGAACTCGAAGATTTCCAGCCGGTGCTTTCATTTAGCCAGCGCAACGGCAAATCCGACCTCAGCGGAGCCAACGTGCGCCATCCCCTGGCACGGCCTGACTCCAGTTTCGCCAGCGAGCTGAACTGGAATGGCCTTACTGGCATTTATTACAACAGCGACGGCAACAAAATTGGCTCGGTGACCCTGCCCAACCCGCTGAAACGAGAGTTTCGCATTTATGGTCCTCACGGGCTGGAGCTGTGCACGGCTACGGTGACGACTGAGGCGCCAATCGAGGTGGCACCGCCAGCCACGGTGCTGCATTTTCACGGTAATCAGCAGGAATTGGATATCCGCCTACTAGCGGCGACCATGCAAGTCATCACCTTGCTGAACTAAGCCGCCATCGCCCACCGGACTAGCTTGCCGTCGGCCCGGCAACTAGCTCGCCAGAATCCTGCGTAGAATGGGCGGATGTTCGCCCCACTCCTGGCTACGGCAGCTCTCTTGCTTGCCTCCATTAGCGCCCCTGCTATGCCGCAGGACGACCCCGTTTCCCACGACGGCACCTTTTTGATTGAAGGAGTGAAAGTTTGGCAGGTAGGCCATGCCGACACGCTGTTTGACGTGCTAATCCGAGATGGATGGATAGTCACACTCTCTAGCCCCGGCGACAATTTGTCGATCGCGGGTAGCTTGACCAGGATTGAGGCTGAAGAAGATTGGGTGATATACCCCGGTTTGATCCACGCCAACTGGACAGGTCGGTTTTTGACCCAGCCAGATTCGCCTTACGCGGAAGACGCAACCGATCCTCGCACTGGCCCGATTCCAAGCATGGAATACGGCGCGCGCGGTGCTTTGCGCGGTTGGACGCACGTCGCTGACTACCTTGATTGGGACGCCGATGGTGCCGACTCTTGGCGCAAATACGGATTTACTAGCGGCCAAGTTCTGCCACGTACCGGCGTGGTGCGCGGGCGGGCGGCGGTGGTTTCGCTGAATGGTTTGCCGCTGGGCGAAGCCTTGTTGCGCCGCGAAGGCCATCAGGTGTTCGGCTTTTCCGGCGCACGCGGTTCCTACCCAGGAACTCAAATGGCCGCGCTGGCTTATATGCGCCAGGCGCTTTTAGATAGTGCACGTTTGAAGACTGGCGCGCTGCGTCGGGCGAATGATCCGGACCTGACTGATTTAGGTCCGGCTATTTTTGTGGCCGATGGACGTCGCCAGGTTGAGAACGTGTTGGATTTACTGCAGGAGTTCGCGCCGGAGTTGCCGGCGGTGATTTTGGGCGGTGATGAAGCGTGGCTGTTCAGTGATCGTTTGAAGCAGCAGAACGTCGCGGTGTTGTATGAAGCTGACTTTGGCGAGGCGATGAAGTCGGACGAGGATTTGAAGGTGAAAGCGGTTGAAGAACGGCCGTACTGGCAGGAGCCCGACGCGATTCGTGCCGCCAAGCGCGCGCGCCATGAAGAGCAGGTTGCTGGTTTTATGAAGTTGCGCGAGTCTGGTGTGCAGTGTGCATTGGTGCCGCCCAAGGGCGCTAAGGAATGGCAGGATGCTTTTGAGCAATTGCAGGCTGCGGGCATGACTGCCGTTGATATTTGGACGTCCGCTAGTGAGGACGTTGCGCAAGTTTTAGGTTTGGAAAACGCCGGTAAAATCGACGAAGGCAGCGGCGCTGATTTTGTAATCGTTGCCGGTGAATTAGGACCCGAGGCTGATATGGCTTGGGTGTTCGCCGACGGTCGCGGTTGGGAATTTGAGTTGGAAGAGGAAGACTCCGAAAAAGGCGAAAAAGGCGAAGAAGGCGAGGAATCTGGCGACGGCGACTCGGAGGACGGCGTCGATATGGACGGCACCTGGCACGTTACCGTGGTAACGCCGATGGGCGATCAGGAGTTTTACCTGATCGTAGATCAAGCGGCCAACAGCATTGATTTGACCGATGAAATCGGCAACCCACCTGACGCTGGCACTGGCGTCGGCTTCAAGGATGACCGCTTGAAATTCACCTTCTTCGTCGAAGAGATGGAGATGGAATTCACCATGTTCGCCCGAGTGAAGGGCGATTCCCTGACCGGTAAAATTGACACTGATTTTGTGCCAGTGCCGGGTAGCTGTAATCGGGTTTCTGGTTGAGGCGGCGGTGGAGGAACCGCCAAGTTCGTCTATAACGGAGCCGATGGCAGTGTAGAAGGGTTCGAAAAGGGCGGCGAGTATGATGGTGGCGAGGACGA
>JACNIZ010000205.1 GCA_014382805.1 Planctomycetota bacterium | reverse complement strand
ACTTCCGGATGGCAGCCCCCCCAGCTTTGCCACCACCTACCAAATTATGTGGGGGCAATTAGAAACCGAAGAATGCAAGGGTACCTGGAGCAATAGAAAATCCATTTACGGGGATTGCATCAATGGTGTCATTCGTTTCGCCTGCGGACCGGATTTGCGACTAAATATGCGGGCCTCCGCAAAGGACGGCCGTTGCAAGCCGGGTTATTTGCTTGCACTTGGACCCGCAAGCGGCCAGCCCGCTCCGCCTCCGTTCCTCATCACCCTGGGTGAAGACTACCCGCGCTTTCAATGCCAATTCCTGCTCGCGGATGGCACACCGGCCAAAGTAGTGCGATTGGCTCATTACCGCTTGCAACAACGCTTACCAACGGCGGAGGAAATCGAATTAGGGAAAATTCCCGACCCTGACCGTCCGCGTTGGCTTAAAAACATCACGACGGATGCGCAAGGCTGGCTGGATATGCCGATTGAATCCGGGATCAGTGACGACCAGTACCATCGCAGTTGGGCTTTCGTGCTGCAAAATCCAGACCCAAGGCAAAGCAATCTGGCCCTCGATTCCGACGGCGCCAGCCAGGTGAAGTTTGAATTGCCTAGTCGACTCATGGCCGCTGAAATTTTCAATCCAGGGCCGTTACAGCTAAACGTTGAGCGCCTGCCATTATTAGCTGCCGGCCAAGTTCTGAGTGATAGCGGTGAGCCGATTTCAATCCAGGTGCACGCCTATGGCAGTGATGAAGACGGCCGTTTTGGCAATCGGCTTGCCCAAATTCGCAGTGGCCAAGATGGCAAGTTTGAAATTCTGGGCACCGCCCCCGCCGACGGCCAGGTTCGTATTACCACTGGTGGCTTTGGCTGGCTCGGTGTTGAGCAAATTGTCGCCGCGGGCACGCAGAATTTATTATTCACATTGACGAAAGGCATCAACCTGAAAGGGCAATTCCTCAGTGACGCGCCGCTGCCGTGGCTGGACATGGAAGTGCGCATTCCGAATTACCACCGCAGCAAGGAGGTCTTCGGGAGTTTTACTTTTGACTATCTGCGCCCCGGAAATGATTACATCATCACCTTGGAACACAATGATGTCGAACTATATCGCAGTCCAGAATTCATCGTAGGCGGTTCCGGCGACGTCGCTCCGGCGCTGATGAATCCGATTGATTTGCGCGGTAAGTTACGGGTGTGGTCGGTGACTCCGCTGCAAAGTGACGGTAATCCATTCCCGGCAAAAACTTACTTCATGGTTAGGTCAAAAGATGGACCGCTTTGCAGAGCTCGAACCAACAAACAAGGCTTATTGACCCAAGTCACAAGCAATGACGTCGTTGAAATCAGCATCATTCCGCGTGAGGGTTATCAGGCGGGGGTTTTGACCTGGCCGGTGACGACGGAAAAATTGCAACTCGTTGCTGAATGATCAGGGGCTACTAGCGCAGCGAATAAAGGTATCGCATCAACGGCAGCTGCAATAAGGCGTGGCAAAATTCGCCATCCAAAATTTTGCGCTCGACCTCGTCGATCTTTGTGGGAATGACCTCGATGACTTCGTTATCGTCCCACTCGGTATCGTGCACTTTGACCGCATTCCGAATTAAAAAGGCGGTACAAACATTGGACTGAATTGCCGGATTGGGCTCAAAGGTGCACAGCAATTCAGGCTCGTCGCCTTGATAGCCGGTTTCTTCGCGCAGTTCGCGGATCGCCGCTTTTACCGGTTTTTCTCCTGGCTCAATCACTCCGGCAGGGATCTCCCATCGAATATCGCCAACGCCATAACGAAACTGGCGAATCAAAATAATCTCGTTCCCTGGTGTGACGGCAACTATGTTGACCCAATCGCGCGCATCAATGACTAAGAACTTGCGCTCCCCCTCCATATCGGGGTGCTGGTAGGTGACTCGCCGGACTTTGATGAAGCCATAATCCTCCAATAATTTGGATCTGAGCTTCTGCCAGCGATCAACCATTTCAGCACCCCACGGTTTGGACCTATTTGCCAGCTGGCAAGGGTAAGACCCCCCAAATGTAGTACTTGTCGCTTTTGCTCCAATCGCCAATCTTGGCATTGGTGTACTTAGCTTTTTCTTTGTTGTAAGTAAAACGCAGCATTTTCATTTGGTCGTCAGCTGCGACAAAGATGTCATCCATGCCGTCGCCGTCCCAGTCGAAACACACGGTGGCGTGCTCAAAGCTGGAAGAGACGTAGAACGGCACGATTTTTTTGCTGGTCCATTCGCCATCCTGTAACCACATTTTGAAAATGCCGGCGTTGCGAGTGGAAGCAATGATTTCATTGACGCCGTCGCCATCGGTATCGGCCAGGTTCAAGAAGCGGCACATTTTGCCTTTGAGGTCATGCACAAATTCCTCGACCATCTTGTCGCCTTGCCAGGTGTACCGCGCAATGCCAACGACCTTATCGGTGCCCTCAGCCTCCAACGCGATGTACAGCTCGGCTTTGCCGTCGCCCTCGTAATCGGCGATGAGGATTTCCTTGGCGTGACGGTCGGTCAGCTCGGCGACCACAGTGCGGTCGTACTGGCCAGACTTTTCATTGTAGCGATACATGTCGACCCAACCAGCTTGCTCGTGACCGTCCAATCGGTTTGGCTCAGAAGGAGTGGTGAAAAACTCCAACTTGCCGTCGCCGTCGACGTCGCCGATTTCAGCTTCGTGCACGAAGATACGCTCTTCTGTGCGGTGGATTTCAGTGCCGACCAAACCATTTTCGGTTTGCTCCAGCACGTAAATCGCGCCCTGGTCGTGAGTGACCAAAACTAGCTCATCTTGACCGTCGTGGTCAATGTCGCCAATTTCGACGTCGCGATAACGCTGTTCCTTACCGCCGACGAATTCACTCCAAAGCAATTCGGGCACCCATTTGCCGCCTTCCCGATGCCACAACATCATGTAGGGCATGTTGGCGGAAATGGTCAAAATGCCCGGGTCGCCGAATTTTGGCTCCCACCACATGCACTTGTGAAAGACGTTGCCGCCGCCCATTTCGTAGGTTTTGGTAATCGGCTCGCCCTTATCGTTTTCGCGCCAGGTGATGTCCCCTTCAGAGGTGGGTTCCAAACCCCAAACACCGTCTTTGACTTTAAAAGTGCTGGCTTTGCCAAACGGTTTTTTACTTTCGGCGTGGACCTGACGGACGATAACCGTGCCGTCGTTGGTGTCGCCTAGCTGCACATGAATCAGGCCAGGACTAGTGATGATGGTTTCCTCTGACCAGCTGCTTCCATCAGCATTTTCAGGCCGCATCAGCACCATAGTGGCAGGCAGAGGCACTGTGCCAAAAACCGACTTCGCCAGGATCAAACCCTGACGACCACTGTTATTCGGGCCAGCACCCGTCGACGAAATGCCACCGGAGCTAGCACCGCCGCCACTACTGGAGCTAATGTCGGTGCCCGAACCGGTGCTATCCGTTTCGGTGGACTCGGCCTTGGTGCAGCAAACAGCGAAGTAAAGCAGGCCCAAAGCGAGTACGCTGGCCGCGGAAAGTGGAATCTTGGACAGAACTTTCACGAATGTATTGGGTTGTGACTTTGGGTACCGCGGGGTCTCCACAGCATCCGCCCATAGGATAGCCCCAGCCGCCCCATATTGGGTTTCGACCTTATCCCTCATTTTCTGAAGTAACCTGGATTATATGACTCTCTAGACCCAATTCCCCCTGACCGACTTCACCCCCCTAAGGATGAAAAATTTCGCATTCCTCCTCGGAATGGCTGCGGCACTGGGCATTTCTCTGCCCGCTCAAGAGCCCGCCAATCCTGGTCCTGAATTTCAGGTCCCGCGCTTCCTGCCATCCCAGGTTTTTCCAACCTGGCAAGCTACCCACCCGGGCAATTGGATCCTGCGCGAGCGCTCCGAAACTCTGACCGCTCGTTTCCTGTACGGCGCCAAATTGGCTCCGGCTTTCCAGCCCACCTCCAACGCCGACTTCGACCAGTTGGCCATGGACGGCCTAGCCGCCACATCCGACCTCTTCCGCATTGCTGAAGACACTTTGGTCCTGGCAGAAACTAAGTTCCTCGAACTGAGTCGAGGCGGCGGACACGATAAAGTCGCTCTCAGCTACAGTCAGGTACAAAACGGCGTCCCTGTGGTTCGCGGCGGCATGTCGTTTTTGTTCAACCCGCAAGGCGACCTGCTAGCCATCGACTCGGTGGCCTTACCGGGCGTCGAGGCCATGAGCACTGCGCCTAGTGTTAGCGTTGATCGCGCCTCGCGCGCCGCCAACGATTATTTCGCCGAAGCCGAAAGCCGCAATGCTTCGACCCAAACCAAGGGTGAGCTAGTGATCTACCCCTATGACGGCGGCAAGCTGTTGCAGCCGCGTTTGGCGTGGGCATTTGACCTACACACTGAATTGGCTGAAGAGACGCCAGCAGGCCGCCGGATTTACGTTGCCGCCGACAACACAGGTTTGGAAATCTTGGGTTTTGATCAGTTGGTGCACGAATGTGGCTTTGGCAGCCGCGAAGATTCGTCGGGCCATGCCCCGGTAGACATCAGCGGTCACGTTGAAAGTTGGGCGACGCCAGGCACCTTCCCGGACACCGGCACTAACCCAGAAGTGCTGATGCCGATGCGCTACATGCGCGTAGCATCATCCGTTGGCAATACCCATACCGACGTTTTCGGCGACTTTGTTTTGCCCAATGGCGGCACCACCGACGTCGACCTGACCTTTGAATACCGCGGTAGTTACTGCCGCGTATACAACCAAGCCGGTTCAACTTATAGCTACACCCAAACCTACACCCCAGGGGTAGCCGCCGACGCGATCATGAACGCCGGCAAAACCGAAAGCACGACTGCGCACGCGAACTCTTATCACTCGGTGAATGATTTCCGCGAATGGGTAGTATCCATCGATCCTTCGGACACCCACGTCGATTTCCAAATGACGTCCAACGTCAACATTGGCTCGACCTGTAACGCTTACTACAACGGTAGCTCGATTAACTTCTACAGCGCTGGCGGCGGTTGCGTGAATACTTCATTCTCCACCGTAGTCGCTCACGAAGAGGGCCACTGGACCAACGATTTGTACGGCAGCGGCAACGGCAGCGACGGCTTCGGCGAAGGCGCTGCAGACGTTTGGGCGATGTACTTGTACGACACGGTTGAGGTCGGCTCAGGCTTCTGTGGCCCTGGTTGCAGCGTGCGCCGCGGTGATAATAATCGCCAATTCTGTGGCGACAACAACGGTGGTTGTTACGGTGAAGTGCATGCTGACGGCGAAGTCATCATGGGCGCACTGTGGAAGGTACGCGAAAATCTCAATGCCAGCCTAGGCAATACCGCTGGCGATTTGCTATCGGATACGCTGCTCCTGGCATGGTTCAACGGTTACAACGACAGCCAAATTCGTTCGGTCATTGAAGACCACTGGCTGGCCTTGGACGACGATGATGGCAACATCGGCAACGGCACTCCGAACTACGTCGAAATTAACGATGGCTTCGTTGCGCAGGGTTTCCCGGGTGTTGAGTTGGATTACATCAACATCACGCACGCAGCTTTGGGCGATACTCAAAATGAAACCAGCTACTTGATCGAAGCTGACATGACGCCTGAGCAGGGCAATGCCGTTGTGCAAGCCACGGTGCATTACCTAGTGGACGGCGGTGCTGAGCAAACCATCGCGATGACTCAGGTAAGCGCCACCGGTTGGACTGCCACCATTCCTGGTCAGCAATCGCCAAGCATGGTGACTTACTGGCTTACCGCTGAGGACGATCTTGCTAACGACGACCGCTTCCCGAAGAAGTCGGACATCGAGTTTTTGGTCGGCTTGCGCCGCATCATTTACTTCACGGACTTCGAAACCAACGACGATGCGGGTTGGACCCACGTTTACGGTGGCGGTACTTCCAACAGCCACGATGATTGGCAGCATGACAGCTTGAATGGCAACGGCGGCGACCCTGCTGCTGCTTATTCGGGGGCGAAGGTTTGGGGCAACGACGTCGGCGCTCCTGGTTGGAATGGTTTGTACCAGGCCAACGTCAACATTCGCTTAATTTCGCCAACCATTGATTGCACTGGCCACAGCGACGTGCGGCTACGTTTTGCGCGTTCGCTAGCCGTGGAAGAGGGTATTTACGACACTGCAATCTTGCGTGTTGCCGGAACCAACACTTGGGAAAATGCCGCAAACAGTAATCACATCGATTCCGATTGGACCATTGTTGATTACGACGTCTCCGCGAGTGCTGACAACAACCCAGCCGTCCTGATGCGCTGGGAATTGAGGTCCGACGGCGGCTTGGAGTTTGGCGGCTGGAACGTCGACGATGTGATGCTTTACACGCTGCAGCCTTCCGGTTCCACCGATACCATCGCGCTTAGCGGCGACACCGCTTCAAGTGTGGGCGCGACTGTGAATTACCAAATGAGTAACGGTCCTAGCGAAGGAGCTTGGTACTTGGCGTACAGCCCGAACAATGCTGGCATGACTCAAAACGGCCATGATTTTGACATCGGCCCGGGTTACTCATTGGCTTTGAACGGCACCTTCGATGGCTCTGGCAATGCTTCCGCTAGCGCGGTCATTCCGCCTTCTGCTGCAGGACTTACCCTTTACATTGAAAGCGTCGGCATCGATTCTGAAAACGCGCTGACCGACAGCAACATGCTGACACTTACGATTCAGTAAACTGCGTTAGCCATGCCTCTAAGCGGGCGAGACTATGATTAGTCTCGCCCGCTTTTCTCATGTTCAAACCCCTCGCCACCTTTTGTCTGCTCGCACCGTGGATCCTGCTGCCGTTTTGGCCATCCGCATCCAGCCCACCCCTAGCACCCCCTGCTGCGCAACCGGCTGACTGGGTACAACTGCCTGCCAAACCGCGCATTCTGATTACCAACGACGATGGTATTCAAAGCGACGGCATCGTACAGCTAGCCCGCGCTCTTTCCGTCATCGCCGACGTCACCGTGGTCGCACCAGATGACAATCGATCAGGCTCCAGTGGTTCGTCGACGGTGTTTTCGGAACCGCTGGTGGTGACGGAACAGCAAATGCAGGGCATCGGCACGGTTTACGCGGTGAGCGGAACGCCGGTGGATGCAGCTGAATTTGGCTTACTGCATCTGGGTCAGGATCACCCCTTTGACCTGATCATTTCGGGAATCAATGCAGGTCTGAACGTAGGCGAAGTCGCGCATTATTCCGGCACCGTCGGCGCGGCGATGGAAGGCCCGGCTTTTGGAGTTCCAGGGATCGCAATTTCGCAAATGAGTCGCCAAGGTTTTCAGCGCGCGGCCGAATTTGCGGTGGTGTTCGTGCAAAAGTTAATCGCCGAAGGCGCGCGCAAGGGAATGGTTTATTCGATCAACATTCCTGATCAGGTCAAACTGCCGTTGCCAGTTCGAAGCGGCCCGATGGGCGGCCGTTACTTGCAGGTCAAA
The DNA here is from genome assembly GCA_014382805.1 of Planctomycetota bacterium. Taxonomy (GTDB): domain Bacteria; phylum Planctomycetota; class UBA1135; order UBA1135; family UBA1135; genus JACNIZ01. Next base: position 10,392 of record JACNIZ010000205.1, on the reverse strand, counting down.
GCCTTCGCCAAAGTCGCCGACGACGGCAACAGCAAAACTTACCGCGCGATCACAAAATTTGATTCGCAAGCGCCGCCGGGTTCGGATACGCACTTGGTTTTCAGCAACCAAATTTCGATCACGCCGCTGCCCTTCCAATGGGCCGACGCCGACGCGTTGCAGCATCTGCAGCAATGGAAGTTTGACGACGTGCAGTGAGAGCGGCCGGACGGCTGCAGCTGAGTTTATTCGCCCACTACAGCCAACAACTGGCTAGTTGCTGCAGCGCCAGTCGCCGGATCCCCTACCACAGCTTGGAAAAATATCGGCAACCCTGGCTGATGGCGATCTGGCCAATTACTGCTCAAAGTCAGGTTGCCTTGCGCGTCGGTCGTGCCCTGCAAGACATATTGAGCGTCGGCGTGGATGAAGATTCCAGAGCTATCGTCGGCGTTTAAACGGGCGCCAGCGATTAAGCGCATGCCAGTATTCGGTGTGGCGCCGGTGATTTGCAGCTGCACGGTTTGACCAGCGCTTGGGTGGCCAGAAGCAGAAATATGCGGGGCATTGCCTGGTAGGCTTTGAGCGTGACCTAGGTCGAACCAACGTGCGTCGGCGTTAGGACGCACGCGTACGGCAAGGAATACGCCAGATGGATCCAACCCAGCCTGTTCAAAGTCATGGCCGTCGCAAGGCTGGGTGCTGCTGACGCGCAAACCGCCAGCAATTCGAAGTTCTCCATCTTGTAAAGCGCGCACGAACGGCGAGCGTCGAAAAGAGTTCATGCGAGCCACCAAGCGATAGATCTTGCCAGGTTGCAGCGTCATGTCGGCGGCGTAATGGCCACGGCGGTTTTCTGCCGGCAATGTGGCGGTCATCGCGTCGACCAATAGTGGCGAACCGGAGGTGCTGATATCCCACAGCATGATGTTGCCAAACAAACCCGGTCCACAGAATTCGGCCTGGCCCAATTCACCATCCAACAGCAATTCTTCCACCCGTAGCGGTGCGCTGGCGCTAACCGTATCCAACTCGACCCCAACGTAAAAATCAGTGTGCGGCGCGTCTTCCAACGCTGGCATTCTTTGCTGGCTTTGCGGGGCCCACAAACCGCCCGTGGTGGTCACCAAACGAGGGTCGACAGCGTTCACTGGATCGTAAACCTGACCATTTACCCGTACCTTGCCTGAGCGGAAAATAGTGATTTCTCGATCCTCCAGCAAAGCCAAGTCCAAATTACTCAGAACTGGATTTACGCGCGCGCCCACCCGCCAATAGCCGACCTGCGGTAAACAAGGGAAGTCCACTCTGAGATCAAAGCGCACATCACTGTTGGGGTCGGACGGGGTTGGGTCGGCGGGCAAAGCGAAGTGCAACGCGTATTCGTTTTGATTGATGTATCCGGCGGCACTGGACACTACCTGAACCAGCGGCCGTCCGGCACCGGCATTCAGCACATCAATGCGCGCGACGGCGCCAAATTCGGTTTCCAAACCGCGCGCCAGGCTAGGGGCATCGTCGACTACACGAATTCGCACATGGCGCTTCGCGGCTGGCGCGGTGCTGCTGTCGTAGGTAGTGTTTTGATACAGAAAATTGTTGCTGGCGCTGCCCACGGCCATATCCATATCACCATCCAAATCCCAATCCGCCCAACCAGGCGTGCTGGCTTCCGGCACATTGTTATGCGCAATCAACTCGAAGCCAACAACCCCGGTTTCAGCCAGCGTATTGCGACGAAATGTATCCAGCGTCGTGATGTCAATGTCCCCATCGTTATCCCAATCGATCGCCGATGCCCCAAAAGTTGCGCCATTTAGGTAATCCTCGACCAAATCAGTTGAGGTAGCCGCAAATGTCCCGTCGCCGCGGTTTTGCCACACCCGAATGCCACGGTTGGTGGTGTAGCACACCAACAAATCTAAATCGCCGTCTTGATCGTAATCGATCAAAATCGTGCCCTCATCGACCACCGTACTTTTGCCCACCCCAGAGGCGGACGGTTGCAACGCAACGAACTCCGATTGGCCGTAGGTGGAAATGTTGCGGTACCAATGGCCGTTGCTGTAAAGATCGATGTCGCCATCCGCGTCCAAATCAAAAATAACGACGCCCTCAGGCCTCGCGGCGCCAGTCGGAATGGCCAAGCCGATGTCCTGGCCGATTTCGGTGAAACGATAAGCCCCAGCCGGTCCGGTAGGCCCGAGGTTTTGCAAAAAGCGGTTGTCCAGACTGCCAACCGCCGTTGGGTAAGAGGGGAAAAACATATCCAGATCGCGGTCTCCATCCCAATCCGCCCAGGCAACGGTTTCGGCCAGTGCGCCACACAAGCTGGCGTCCACCAAATTGCGGTCGCCGCTGATATCGAGGAAATTCCAGCCGCCGAGGTTGCGGAACAGGTGCAAACAGTCGTCAGGTCCGCCTTTGCGAGGCTCGGACGCGATGTCCGGCAAGCCGTCGCGATTGAAATCGCCCAAACTCGATCCGTAGCGGAAAGAAGAGGCCCCCAACGCGGATTTCAGGTCGGCTGCCACCGCCCATCCTAGGCCGCCTTGGTTGGCCCAGACCACGCCGCTTTGGCAAACAAAGAGGTCCGCCCATCCGTCGCCGTTGAAATCAGCAAAAGAAACGCCATTGTTGGGGCCGGTGTCGACGCCATTTGGCCATTGGGCGTCGGTGTAGAGCTGTAGCGGCACCTGGCCCTGAGCCGACAGCGGAGCGAAAATGGCGAGAGAGAGGAGGAGGTTGATCATTTGTTTTACTTGCAAAAGGGCGGAGTATAAATTAACAGACAGAGTCGATCTCTGCTTGGCAGAGAGCTCGCGTCGCTACCATACTGGGTATTCGAAGAGCCAACCCTCCCGAAACACAAAGATTAATGCCTGATTCACTTGCCACCAGCGAACACGCTGCCCAACTCGAAGAACTGCTCGGCCTTAAGGGCTTGGAGCTTCGCATCAACCTCTCCAAGGACGAGCTATTTGACGAAGCGATCGCCAATGACCGCGGTCGTATCCGTGAAGGCGGCCCTGATGACGAGCAAAAATGTTATTCCACCAAGCTCGGTAAAGATGGCCCGTTGGTGTTTTACACTGACCCAAGCTGCACCGGCCGCCCAGTCAAAGACACCTTTGGGGTCGCCCGCCAATCCATTATCGACAAGGTCTGGTGGAAACCTGATTTCCAACAGTTCGACCCAGAAAAGTTCGACGCCTTGGTCGACCGTGTAGTTGCTCACCTCAATGAGCGCGGGGTTCACCTTTACGTCAAGGACCTCTATTGCGGTTCCGATCCGTCGTACGCGCGCCCCTACCGCATCATCAGCGAGTATGCCGCCCACCAGTACTTCTGCGACAACATGTTCCCGAAGAACATTGAGGGCGTTGAAGACGAAAATGGCAAACGTTGGACCATTCTGAATGTGCCTTCCTATCACTGCGACCCAGAGCGCGACGGCACTCCCAACAACCGCATTGCCGCGATTGACTTTGAACGTCAATTGGCGCTGGTATGTGGCCGCGCCGACTATTGCGGGGTCAACAAGAAGTCGATGTTCACCGTCATGAACTACTTGCTGCCAGAGCAAGGCGAAATGAGCATGCACTGCTCCGCCAACGTCGGCAAGGATGGTGACGGTGCGATTTTGTTCGGCCTATCTGGTACCGGAAAAACCACTCTGTCAGCCGACCCGAACCGCAAGCTGATTGGTGACGACGAGCACGCTTGGACCAATGCTGGCGTCTCCAACCTGGAAGACGGCTGCTACGCCAAGTTGATCGACCTGGATAAGGAAGATGAGCCGGTCATCGCCGCCGCACTGTCAATGAAGGGCACCATCATCGAAAACGTGCCGCCGCTTCCTGGCAAGAAGATGGAAGAGTTGGATCCGCAAGAATTGGATCTAAGCGACAGATCGATCACTGAAAACACTCGCTTTTCATACCCGCTGACTTGCAATCCGGACGTCATGCCTGGTGCCAAAGGCGGTCATCCGGAAACCATCGTGCTGCTCACCGCCGACGCTTTCGGCGTCTTGCCGCCGGTGGCCGTGCTCGAGCCGAAGGACGTGATGTACCACTTCGTGCAAGGCTTCACTGCAAAGCTGGCTGGTACCGAGGTCGGAATTACCGAGCCAAAGGCTGCCTTCTCCGCTTGCTTCGGCGCACCGTTTATGGCCCACAAGCCTTCGGTTTACGCCGCACGCTTGGCTGAAAAGATGGAGCAGAACAAGACGCGCTGCATTTTGCTCAATACTGGTTGGGGTGGCGGTGCTTATGGCGTCGGCAAGCGTATTTCCATCGGGCATACTCGCGCCCTGTTGGATGCAGCATTGGCTGGCGATCTGGACGAAGGCAAGGTTGAGTACACCATGCACCCGGTCTTCAACTTGAAGATGCCAACGACCTGCCCTGGCGTGCCTGCCGAAATTTTGGATCCACGCAACACTTGGCAAGACAAAGAAGCCTACGACGTTGCCGCCAATAAGCTGCGCGACATGTTCCGCGCCAACTTTGAAGCCAAGGGCTTCGGCGACCTGGGTCTAGAAGCTGTGATGTAAGCTTCAGCAATTTCACTGCTCAACGGGTCGGACTGTCAAGCACAGTCCGACCTGTTTTGATTTAGCAGCCATTTTTCGACGACCTGGCGCAGCGTTTCCATCTTCACCGGCTTGCTTAAATAATCATCCATTCCAGCTTCCAAACAGCGTTCGCGATCTCCGCGCAAGGCATTGGCGGTCATCGCAACGATCGCCGTTCGACCTTTCCGCCCAGCCAGCTCACGGATTCGTTGAGTTGCTTGAAAACCGTCCAATTCTGGCATTTGGCAATCCATCAACACTAGATCAAAATCACCATCCTTCAGCGCTTGAACGGCCTCAAGGCCATTATTAACGCATGCGGACGGAATGCCCAACTTCTTCAACATGCCGAGGGCAACCACTTGATTGATGTAATTATCCTCTGCTAACAACACACGTATTGCTGGCGTGGATCCCTCGGAGGTGGGCGTTATTGCGGGAATTTGGGCTGCTGCTTTGATCATCGGTAGCTCCAAGTCCGCCGCCCAGCTTTTCTCTTCGCTAAGCAATGATTCCAAACAAAAACGCAATTGCCTTTGACGCACCGGCTTGGTCAAAAATGACTGGAAACCGTTTCTAAGTGCTTTTTTGGCTTCCTCAGCCAATCCAGCTGAGGTCAGCATGATCAAAATCGGCGCTTTGATTTTGGCGTCAGCGAGAATTTTGCTCGCAAACTCTTGGCCGGTCATGCCCGGCATTTGCAGGTCGACTATGGCCATATCAAATGGTTTTTCGGCGGCGGTGGCTTGCCGCAGGTATTCCATTCCGTCGATGCCATTTGCAACTGTGGTCACTTCGCAACCCCACGATTCCAAATGCAACTTGAGGATGTCACGACTGGCGGCAAAATCATCGACTACCAAAACGCGCTGGCCGCCAAGGTCGGCGCGTTCCCTTATTTTGTAGACACTGGCGGCAGCCTGCTTTTGAAGACACAGGGTGAACCAGAATGTGGAACCTTGCCCTTTCACGCTTTTTACTCCGATGCTGCCACCCATCATCTCGCTGAGGTGCTTGCTGATTGCCAGACCTAAACCGGTGCCACCAAACTTTCGAGTCATGGATGCATCTTCTTGGGTGAAGGATTCAAACAACTTTGACTGGGCTTGCGACGAAATGCCGATACCAGTGTCGCTAATTTCACTGCGAATCACGATTTCGTTGCCCAGATCTTGCTGCAGCGAAACCCGCACCGACACTTCGCCCCCAACAGGCGTGAATTTCAGTGCGTTTCCGACCAGATTTAGCAAGATTTGACGAATCCGGCCGGGGTCGCCAATGAGGTGATCGCAAACGTCTAGATCAAGGAAACCACAAAATTTGATCCCGGATTCGTCAGCTTTGGGAGCAAGTAATTGCACTACCTCCTCAACCAAAGTGCGTAGGTCAAAATCGATTTCTTCTAGATCGAATTTGCCAGCCTCAATTTTAGAAAAGTCCAAAATATCATTGATTAACATCAAAAGCGCATCGCCTGAGCCGCGAATGGTTTCTGCAAAGCGAACTTGTTCAACTGACAATTTCGTGCCTAGCAGCAGTTCGGTCATTCCGATAATGCCATTCATTGGGGTGCGAATCTCGTGACTCATATTTGCCAAAAAACTGCTTTTTAAAATCGAGGCTTCCTCGGCTCGCCCCTTAGCCAACAACAGGTCCTGCTCTGTTTTTAGGCGTGCGCTTTGGACCCCGGCCTACTGCCATGCGCCAACGACAATAACTACCAGTAACAATCCAAGTATAGCCAACATCACCCGAGCCAAGGACGCCGGAACTATTGCCAGCTGCTGGGTTGGCATCAATAGGATCAAATGCCAAGACCGAGCCGTTGTGCCGTCTTGATGAAGAATTTTCAGATTACAGGTGGTGAACAATCCGCGCTCGGTAAAAAATTGGCCCTCTTCGGCCTCTTGTAAATGTTGCCATGCTTGTGGGAATTTTTGGGCCAAAGTCAGGTCAGCGCCATCCTCAAACATGAAACCCCATTCGTCTTCACGGGTAAGCCCTTTGAGAAAATATCCCTCTTGGTTGGTGAGTAGCGGCAGCAAGCCGTCCATATTTGAATAGTTCGATATCTTGGCAAGCAAATCGGCTCCCAAATAATTAATCAGGATCACTCCGCGTTTGTTTCCGTTGTGGTCAATGATTGCTCTGCCAATCCGCAGCATTGGCTTCAACGGCCGCTCAATTCGACCAAATTCTTTATTTAGGTCAAATGGCGAAACAAAAACACCGCCCGGTGGCTGGTCAATGCACTCCTTAAAATAGTAGCGCTTACTCTTATCTTGGAGTTGATCGGCGCCAACTGCAACGGCTTCTAGCCCAGCCTTGTTGACCCGAATTTGCTCCATGCCGACCTCATCCAAAAAGCGAATTTGGTCGTAGACCCGACGCCCTTTGGCGAGTTCCAAAAAATTATGCTGCACTCGTTTACGCGCTGCATTTTGAATTTCGGGATTTTCGTCAAGCAGGCCTGAGCTTTGCAATACTTCGGCCAAAATTTGCAAGTCAGCCAAGGCAACGTCTAGCTCATCGGAAAAAAGGCTTTGCAGCTGTTTTGCCGATCGCCGCTCTGCATCCATCACGCTGACCTGTTCGCTCCGAGTGGCGGACAGAAAGAAGATATAAGCCACGCCAACGCATAAAAGGCTGCAGACTAAAACAATTCGAAATGTCAACCGGCCTCTACCCATGTGTGGACTGGTGAACGAGTCGTACGACATGGTTGGGCTGTTGCCAGCATTTTTGGGGTTTGGCATACAAGGCGAGCGAAACAAACCACGAAGATTGCTTGCCGCTAAACAATTATCGTCCTATGCCCGTCTCAACTTGAGACATGCCGTACCTAGCGCCCAAAGATACATATAGTTACCGATTTATATCATTGTGGAATAACCACTTGCATTCCTTTTGGCACGACTTTGAATTCTGCGGCAGTGGATCCTAAAACTTCGCCATCGGCCTCAGTGCCTAAAAATGGTGTAGTGATTTTGAGGCGGCGGCAACGGAAAGTGCTCATATCCGGGTCATTGGTCGGCGGGCCTGTTTTGAGTTCCGGAAAACGTCGAGCGATGGCTATGCGGCCGAGATTTTTAATGACCAGAATGTCAAACAGGCCATCATCCAGTTCGGCGTACGGTGCGGGCATCAGGCCGCGGCCAAAAAAACGACCATTGGCTATTACAAGGTTCACCAGTGCCGGCACGTGCATCGCCTTGCCGTCAACTTCCATATCCACTGCGTATTTTTTTAGCGTCAGCAATCCGGAAAGAATACCAATTGGGTAAGCCAACCCCTTGCCTGCGTAGCGGGCAAAATGGTTCATGCGGCCTACCACACCTGCTCCAAATCCGACTTCAGCGATATTCAAAAAAATGCGTTCCTCTATTTGCTCGTTCACCAGGGTGCGTGCCACGCCGACGTCAATATTACGAACCTGGCCGTGCAGCGCAATTTCAACAGCCTCTTCCATATGCTTCGGCACCTTTAGACTGCGTGCAAAGTCATTGCCGGTGCCACCCGGAATGACTGCCAAGGCCGTGGTGCTGGCATGTAAGGATTGTGCAGCTTCCATCAAGCTGCCGTCGCCACCGGCAACTAGCAATCGATCGCAACCCTGTTGAATCGCCGCCGCGGCCATGGCTTGCATTTGCTTGGCGGCGGTAGTCCATTGAACAGGGAAGCCTTCGCGGTCAGCTATGGCCGCTAATTTGGCTCGGCCAATCATGCGGCCGTGAGCTACGCAACGAATCGACCCCATGATTAGGCTTTTTCGGCCTCCTGGAATTGGGCCGATTCTTGCCAGAAGTTTTGCACTTCCTGCTGCGCATCCCAGTCCGTGAACTGGCGCAAAGTGACGGCAATTTTCAACGCATGTTCCTGGCATTGGGCCCAAGCATAATTGGCTAATCGGGTGCGTCGGCAGAGGATGTCGGAAAGGCGGACGGCGCGTTCGTGGTGGAGTAAATACTTGCCTTCAGCGACGGTTGGAGCTTGCTCGGGAATCAAGTTTTGCTGCATTTCGGCGTCGCCTTGAGCCAGCTTTTGAATCGCCGTGATTTCGCTGCCATATGCTCGATTGAGATGGAAATTTTTCGCGTTAGGATGATGTTCCACTGCCACGGAAGGCCTTGAATTGGTGAATAAAAGCAAATCTTCACTGAAGGATTTTTTCGTGGCAAGCTTTAATCCAGCGGCGATTCGGTCGACCACATCGGCGGCCATTTTGCGATAGGTGGTCAACTTTCCGCCGCTCACACTAATCATGCCAGGCGCTTCTCCAAGGATGACTTCGTCGCGGGATAACTTTTTAGAATCGGTGCCTTCAGCCTGCAAAAGCGGTCGTAATCCGGCAAAACTACTGCGTACATGCTCACGGCCAATTTTTGCATGGGGCAGGGCGGCGTTCAATCGCATCAAAATCAGGTCGACATGGTCCGGCAAGGCGCGCGGCTGGTCCAACGGACCGTCAAAAAAAGAATCCGTGGTTCCAACCAGTACATGATCACCGTCGCGAATCAGAAATACCGCGCCATCGGAACCAGGCGTGGGAACCACAATGGCATCTTGGCACGGTAAATCGACGGCATCAAATACCAAATGCACGCCCATGGATGGCCGCACCAATTTTTCTTCGGCTTGCAGCAGTTCATCACACCAAACTCCGGTGGCATTGACCACCACCTTGGCGTGCACTTTGCAAACTTGATCGCGAATTACATCACGCACCACCGCACCGCAAACGCGTCCTTTTTTCTGTTCCAGATCTACCACCTTGGCGTAATTCAACAGCATTGCGCTTTGCAATACAGCCGCCTTCGCGACGTGCATGGTTAAACGACAATCATCGGCGCGGCCGTCGTAATAAAGAAAACCGCCGTCATAAAGATCGGTGCTCAAACCCGGTAAGCGTTGTTCGGCTTGCGTTGGCGACAGCGAACGATGCATCAAGCCCTTCGGGAAACCGGCAGCAAAGTCGTAGATCCACAAGCCTAAATTTAGCTTCCATCGCCCCAGTCGACCTTTAGGCGCGGCCAACATAAACGCCAGATCGTCGACCAAATGCGGTGCCAATTTTTTAATGCAGCGCTTTTCTCGCGACGACTCCCAAGTCACTGCAAATTGTCCTTCGCGCAAATAGCGCAGCCCGCCATGCACCAATTTGGAGGAACGACTGCTGGTGCCGGACGCAAAGTCGTGCTTTTCGACCAAGGCCACGCTCAATCCGCGCGCCGCAGCATCCAACGCCACTCCGCAGCCAGTAATGCCGCCGCCCACAACCAATACGTCCCAGGTTCGGTTGCCCAATAGATCCCAATCGAGCTGCCTACCCTGCCGCGACCATTCCGGCATTGCCTGCTGGGCGCGGGCGATGGCTAGCTGGCGCTGAGCGGAGGGATTAAGGGGTTCCGACATCAAAGATTGGCCATTCCGATTTTATCTAATCCAAGTTTAGCTATCAGGAATCAATTTAAGTTTAGCTATCAGGGATCAACTTGCCAGGGTTCATGATGCCGTGCGGATCAAAGATTTGCTTCGCCGCCTGCAGCATTTGCACCTGTCCGGCGCCTCTTTCCTGCATCATCCACGGCTTATGATCACTACCGACGGCATGGTGATGGCTAATCGTCGCACCATGCTGCATGATCACCTCACCAGCGATCTGTTTCATTTGCTGCCACAGCTCCAAAGCCTGATCCGGGTCGGGCGCGACGTGCAACCAAGTGTTGTACAGCGATGCGCCGTCGCGATAAGCAGGAGGAATATGTGCCAAAAGCAAGCTGGCAGGCAATGGCGGCCGCCATGCTATGTGCAGCCGGGGCCATTCTGACCACTGT
>JACNIZ010000017.1 GCA_014382805.1 Planctomycetota bacterium | reverse complement strand
TACCTCATGGGCTGGACTGGCGGCTACGTTTTGCTGGCGCTGCTGCTCGCCCCCTACCTGCGCAAATTCGGCAAATTCACCATCCCGGATTTTGTTGGTGACCGTTACGAATCGTCGACCGCGCGCATCGCGGCTGTGGTTTGCGCAATATTCATTTCCTTCACTTACGTCAGCGGGCAAATGCAGGGAGTCGGCATTGTGCTATCGCGCTTTTTGGAAATTCCGACCTACCTCGGCGTGTTGATTGGCATGGCAATCGTGTTTTTCTACGCCGTGCTCGGCGGCATGAAGGGAATCACTTACACCCAGGTCGCGCAGTACTGCGTTTTGATTTTTGCCTACCTGGTACCGGCGATTTTTCTGTCCATTCAAATGGTCGGCAATCCCATCCCGATGATTGGCTTCGGCGGCGAACTTGCCGACGGCACCCCGCTGCTGCAAAAACTCAACGAACTGCATCATGAACTAGGCTTCGCCTCCTATACCGACGGCACCCGCGATCACATTGATGTGTTGTTTATCACCGCCGCGCTAATGTTGGGCACCGCCGGCCTGCCGCACGTGATCGTTCGTTTTTACACCGTTCCAAAGGTTCGCGACGCGCGCAAAAGTGTGGGCTGGGCGTTGGTGTTCATCGCCATTTTGTATTTAACTGCACCAGCCATCGCCGCATTCGCGCGCGTCAACCTTATTCAAACCGTCAGCGAAAAACCTTATTCCGAAATGCCAGAGTGGTTCAACAAGTGGGAAACTACCGGCCTGATGGGTTTTGAAGACCACAACAACGACGGCCTGATTCAGTACGTCGGGCCGGATTCGGCTTTGACGAATGAGTTGACGGTGCACAAGGACATCATGGTGCTGGCCAATCCCGAAATCGCTGGTCTGCCCAATTGGGTGATTGGATTGGTCGCTGCCGGTGGACTCGCCGCCGCACTTTCAACCGCCGCAGGTTTGCTGCTAGTGGTTTCCACCGCCGTTTCGCATGACTTGCTGAAACGCTCGTTAAAACCCGATATTTCCGAACGCGGTGAATTACTCGCTGCCCGCATTAGTGCAGGTATTGCAGTTTGCTTCGCGGGTTGGTTCGGCATTCACCCACCAGGATTTGTTGCCGAAGTCGTCGCCTTTGCGTTTGGATTAGCGGCGGCGTCGTTCTTCCCAGTGCTGATCATGGGGATCTTTAGTAAACGCATGAACGGGCGCGGCGCTGTAACCGGAATGATCACCGGCTTTGTGTTTACGTCGGCGTATATTCTTTGGTTTAAGTTCCTCCACCCGGAGCTTTCGACCAAGGAGAATTGGTGGTTCGGGATTTCGCCGGAAGGCATAGGCGCTTTGGGCATGTTCCTGAACTTCGCCGTGGCTGGCGCGATTTACCGCTTCACGCCACCGCCCTCCGCCGAGGTTCAGGCAATGGTCGACAACATCCGCGTGCCGGGTAGTTTCAGTAAGGACAGCTAGCAGTTACTGCCAGCCGATCCACGCGCAAGAACGGCCCGGTCTTACGGCCAAATCTCCAAACCTTTGAATTCAAAGGCGCCGACACCGCGTGAGTTCATCACCCAATCACCGCCGCTGCTTGGTCCGGTGTAGCGCAATTTGGTGGCCAAAGTGGGCGCACTCAAAGTCAGCAATACCTGACCCGGACCAGCAATTTGAGCAGCGGTTACAGTTTCCGCAACCCCGTCACCCAGCTTAAAATCTTGGTAAACATCCGGCCCCAAAACCAGAGTGTCTGTCGCCACCCTATAGGTCAGCATGATTTGATCGCGCGCAGTTGTTAAGAACCGCGCTTGCAACGGATTGGGCGGAGTGATGTTTGCAGTATCGGCCGAACCGTAAAAATCGCGCGCCACTACCCGCGCCAAACGATCGCCGAGTTCACGATAGCCAGCGTAATAAAAGTGGCAGCCATCATGTGCACCGGTGGCGGTCATCGACATCACTGTAATATTCGGCAACAAGTCCGGCGCCCGACGTTGCTTGTCGCGCAACTCCAAGGTCGGCAGGCCGCAACCTTTCAAAATTGGCACCATATAAATCTCCTGCAAACCGCCGCAGTCTTCCTGCCAATCCAAGTACAGATCGTAAAAACGATCCGCGTAAGTCGCGACCGGCGTGCTGCCGTCGGACTCGCCTTGGTACCAAAAGAAAGCCTTGGCGTGTTGATCAATCCCAGCCTGTTGCGCACGCCAGAGCAAGCGACCGTAAGCAGTATTCAAATCGTCGTGCTGCGCGTCATTGCGCAAGTGATAAGAAATCTGAGTCCCGCCGACGGCACCGTTAAGCATGGCAATGGGCACCTGATATTGATCAAGCAATAGCTGCCCCATGCGCAATCCCCAAGTGCCAACGGATCCAGAGATATACCCCACCTCCGCCTCGGCCAAATGCCAGCTCAAATCATTGACTACCTCTGAGGCGTAAAAGGTTGCACTGCCAAACGACCGCAACCAATAACGCTGATGCTGATCCGCCAATTTTTCGCCGTGGTAATCAACCGCGTTGGCATTCGATTGGCCACTGATCAAATAAACATCGCCCGCCGCCAAATCATTCGCCGTAGCGACGACTTGAGTCTGCGTGCCATTGCTCCAAGTGGCGGTGAAATCGTAATCCGCAAGTTCCGCCGGAATGGCAAAAGTATGGGAAAAATTGGCCGACGCAGCAGTCTGCGAAAGCCCAGTTGCGGGTGCTTGCCACAAGGACTGCTGCAGCCACGGCTCATCGTTGCGGAAGATTTGCAGCTCCAACTGCCCGCCTGCAGCTCCTTCCAACCCAACGAATTCACCGGAAATTACGACTTGCCCAAATCCGCTCTTATCCCGCGGCACAATCTGCAAATCCTGCGGGAAGGACGTAAATCGCACCGGCTGCGGCTGGGTCGGCAAAGCCTGCAACGCGGTTGGCGCACAGAGGGCAAAAGTTGAGAGGAGGAGCATCATGACGAATCAAGAATGACCATCAATCTACCACAAATTTGCTATTTCCCGCTCTCGTCGAAGCTCCAGCGCATGTCGTCGGGAATCAACGCGTCACATAAGGTGCTTTCCTCGCGCTGAAAACCGTTTTCATCGAACACGACCTCGTAGGGGCCAAATGCCGACCAGTGTGAGCGGCGAACCAAGATCACGGTCCATTTGCTGGCAAAGTCTTCGGACTTTAATTCCTTAAGCACAAATTCGCTCGGAATACTGTCTTCAACCCCCAGCGCTTCGACATGACTTGCAAACTTTTTGTGGCGCCGATGGTAGTGGTTCTGCGCCCCTTGAAGCCGGTACAAAAATTGAAAAGCTTTGTCAGAAATAGGTGACTCCTTTTGAGCCTCAAACCTTGGAATCTCGAACAACGCAGTAATCCCCACCATCATCACTATGAGAGTCATTTCGACCAACGAAAAGGCTTTCGTGCGCTGCACCGTAATCCGGCTGGACTTTGTGGAGCCTGTTTTCCAC
>JACNIZ010000230.1 GCA_014382805.1 Planctomycetota bacterium | reverse complement strand
GACCATCGACAATACAAGGCGGGCAATGATTTGATCGTCGCTAAGAGAACGCGCCGAACCGGTCTTTTGGAAACGCGGCAAGTCTCCAGCTATGCGTTCTTTGGACTTGCGGGCCGTCGGGAATACATAAAAGCCTTTTCCCGTTTTACGACCCAAACGATCTGGTGCGCGCATGGCGTCGAGGTCGGTACTTGGGACCATACGTTCGCCGTAAGCTTGATGGAGCGACGCCGAAGCATGTTCAGCAATATCCAAGCCAACTTCGTCGAGTAGACGGAAGGGACCCATGGGCATGCCAAAGTCCTTCATTAATGAATCCATAAGACGAGGGTCGGCTCCGGCGCCAAATAGGCGCACCGCTTCATCTAGGTATGGGCCCAGTAGACGGTTGACTAAGAAACCGGCGACATCTTTTACGATTACCGGCGTCTTGCCCAACTGAACCGCCAAAGCTGCGACTTCAATCGCGATCTCATCGGAAGTTAGGTCGCCTTTGACAACTTCAACCAGGGGCATGCGTTTGACTGGATTAAAAAAGTGCATGCCTACCACCCGTTCTGGATTGGGCACGCCTTCGGCAATTTTTGAAACCGAAAGAGAAGAAGTGTTTGTTGCCAAAATGCAATCCGACGAAACCTGCTGGGCCAGTTGCTGGAAAACACTTTGTTTGACATCCAGACGTTCAGCCACTGCCTCGATCACGATTTGGCAGCGATCAAAGCCTTGCAGTTGACGCGCTGTGGTGAGGCGATCGATGGCTGCGTTGCCTTCATGGCGCATCATGCGCCGCCGTTTTACGCGTTTGTTGGCGTCGGCTCGATGCAGGATTACTGCTTCGTCTAAGGCTGCGGGCGCTAGATCAAATAGGCGCGTTTGCACACCGCGGTCGGCCAAGCTGCTGGCGATACCACCGCCCATCACGCCACCACCAAGTACGCCTGCTACTTGGAATCGACGCGGCTCAAAGCCTGCGATGGATCGGCCCATTTTTTTCGCCTGTTCTGAGGCGTGGAAAATGCCGATCAAAGCCTTGCATACAGGACCTACCGCCAATTCACTGATTACGGCTGCCTCGCGTCGCGCAGCTTCTTCCATAGAAGTGCCGGGCGCATTTTTGACCAATTCAATAGCCTTCAATGGGGCTGGATAGTTCCCATGGGTTTTGCTCATCACCATTTGCCGCGCCTTTTTGGCGATGAAATTGGCGGCGAGTGGATTTCGATCCACCAACCAAGTTCTCCAACCGCGCGGTTTACGGCGCGGAGTTTGCCGCTTCATGGCAATTTCCGAGGCGATGCGCCAAAGATTTTCCGGTGCCGTCAGGCGGTCAATCATGCCCAGCTTTTTGGCCTGCCGAGCCACATAAAGGCGACCACTTAATATTGCCGTCATAGCGGTGGCTAAGCCGACGCGCTCCGGTAAGCGGTGGGAACCACCCCAACCCGGAATGATACCCAACATGGTCTCGGGTAATCCGATGCGGGTTTTTTTGTGGTCAGCCGCCACGATGAAATCGCAACAAAGGCTGATTTCAAATGCCCCTCCAGGCACCGGGCCACCAACGGCAGCGACCGTACGTGGCCGTAGTTTTTCAATGCGCCGGAAAAGTTCGTGCACAGACAAAACCACGCGTTCAACTTCAGCCGGATTGGTGATGGATTTGATCCCATCGATGTCGGCACCAGCAGCGAACTTAAGCGGTTCAGCGCCGGCGAAGACGATGCCGGTTAGGTCGTGGCGTCCTTCTAATTCGGAAATCGCAACTTCCAAATCACGCAATAAGGGTGCATCCAGTACCGCAAGGCTGCGGTGGGGTGGCACCAAGCGAACCATGGCCAAGCCCGGCTCGGGGTAATCAATTTGAATGCAGGCACCTGGCTCAGGGCTGTCATCCGGAAAAGGTAGTCCTTGGAGGTCCATATCAGGCAATGCGTTCGAGGACTACGGCGCCGCCTTGGCCGCCGCCGATGCAGAGAGTTGCCAAAGCCAGCTCGTGGTCTCCGACTTCAAGTTCGTGAGCGGCGGTAAGCAGCAGTCGGGCGCCGGTTGCACCAACCGGATGACCTAAAGCGATGGCACCGCCGTTGACATTAGTTTTTCCTAGGTCGAGTTCGCCGATGGCACGATCCCGTCCAAGGTGTTTTTTGGCCCAACTTGCACTTTCAAATGCTTTGCCACAGGCGAGGACTTGGGCCGCAAAAGCTTCATTCACCTCAATGGTGCCCATGTCAGATAGTTGGCAACCGGCGGCGTCTAGCGCCCCGGCAGAGGAAAAAACCGGACCCAAGCCCATGCGCGAAGGATCGCAACCGGACCATGCAAAACTACGTACCCGGGCGAGTGGTTGCAGTCCAAGCTGCGCAGCTTTGGCTTCGGTGGTTACTAGTATTGCCGCGGCACCATCGGTGATGCCGCACGCATTACCCACGGTGACGACGCCATCGGGCTTTTCAAAATAGGGGCGGAGTTTGGCCAACCGTTCCATAGATTGATCGGAGCGCGGGGCATCGTCCGCATCCAAAGAGCGTGCGCCCTTCTTGGCTCCTTGCGGCAAGTGGGGGAGGATTTCGTTTTCGAAACGGCCACGATGAGTAGCGGCGATGGCGCGTTCATGACTGCGCAAAGCAAAGCCGTCGCAAAGGTCGCGACTGATGCCAAACTCACGCGCGATAAGTTCAGCAGTACTGCCCATAATCATTCCCGAAATAGGATCAGTTAGTCCTTCCAGCAAGGCAACGCGTGGCTTCAGCATGCTCGGCCGAAAACTTAGCACGGTGCCAAGTTGCTGGCCCAGGCTGCGCGATTTCATCATGCGCTCAAAAAAACTAGTGAGACGTCGGCCCATGATGAGCGGGTAGCCACTCATGACCTCCACGCCCATCGTCAAATAGGCATCGCCAAAGCCAGCACGAATATTGGCAATCGCCGACGTCACCGATTCGATGCCACTGGCGCAGTTTCTTGCGACGGTCCGGGCGGGGACCGCTTGTGGAACACCGGCGCGTAAAGCAATGACTCGCGCAATGTTGGCTTGATCGTGGGGCGGGCCCACGCAGCCGACGATGACTTCATCTAAAACTGCTGGATCCAGTCCGGTGCGACTGATGAGTTCGCGCGCGACGCTGCCACCGAGGTGTCCCGCATCTTCGTGCTTGAAGGCGCCGCCGGCCCGGGCCCAGGGCGAACGCAGGCCAGCCGCTAGAACGATAGGCGGGCCGTCTTGGGTGAGATTGTATGCAAGCATGCTTCTTTGTATAACGGAAGGTTAACACCGTAAAGTTAACGCCGTCAATCCAATTATCTGCTGCTGTGGAAAATAGCCAAAGATTAGATTGTTCCATTGGGGCATTCAAAAGACAGATGAGGCTTTGCAAAATACGCATGTGGACAAAATGATCACCCTGTACGCCGCTGAATTGGGGCCATCCCGCAATTACCACATGTTGATAAGTGCGCTGGTGCCGCGCCCTATCGCTTGGGTGAGTAGCTGTGGAAAAACTGGGGAAAACAACCTCGCGCCCTTTAGTTTTTACGGTGGCATCTGTGGTGACCCACCATTGATCGGCGTCGGCATTGCTCGCCAGAAAGATGGACGACGCAAAGACACTGCTGAAAACATTCTTCAAACAGAGGAATTGGTCATTCACCTAGCCGAAGTTCGCCATTTAGATTCCATTGCAGCTTCAGCTGGGAATTTTCCACCGGAGGTGAGCGAGGCCGAAATACTAGGCTTAAAACTTGTTCACAGTCAGGTCGTCGCCCCGATGAGCTTAGATTGTGCCCCGTTTCGCCTGGAATGCCGTCTGCACAAGCACCTAGAGCTGGGTAACGGGCCAGTGGATTATTTGATTGCAGAGGTATTAGCCTTCGTACTTCCTGAGGCATGGCTTGACCAGAAGGCAAGGGTTAAGCAAAGTGAAATCAATGCTTTAGGACGTATGGGTGGCAATCTTTATGTACCGGTTGAGCGGTTTATGGAGCCGCGAGGCTGATCGAAATCGGATTGACTGCGGGACAACTCGATTTTTGCCGATAAAAGCCAACCTTGAAATTGCTGCCAAACCTCGTACAGTTAACAGTGTAAACTTAACGGCGTAAACCTACCCTGCAGTAACCGCAACTTCGCCCACCGAATCGAAATCCGAACTGAATGGCCCGCGCCAAACCGAACAAAGAACTTCGCGACCTCATCTTGGATGAGGCCAGGCGCGAAATGCTTGCTCAGGGCTATCGCAGCTTGTCGATGCGGAAAATTGCAGCGGCCATTGGCTGCACTGCTACCAGTATTTACCTTTACTTTAAGGACAAAGACGATCTGCTCCATGCCCTTATTGATGAAGGTTTGGACCGTCTCCACAACCAACTTTCGACCTCAACTGGGGAGGTCAAAGACCCACGCCGCCGCTGTGAGCGCTTGTGTCGCGCTTTTCTAAATTTTGCGATCGAGAACCGAGAGTTTTACGAAATCATTTTCCAATTGCATCCCGAACATATGAAGCGCTACCCGCAAACGCTTTACCGGCGAGCGCGCCGAAACCTTGATTTATTCGCTTCGGCATTGGCTGAAGCGGCAGGTCGTCCCGGTAAAATTTCCGACGTCGACCATCTACAAGCACATGTAGTTTGGGCGCAATTGCACGGCGCAGTTGCATTGCACCAAACCCAAAGGCTGGATTTCCGCCTCAACATCTTCCAGTTTTTTGATGGCGTCGTGCGCAATGCGCTTAATGCCATACCTGGTCCCGGAGAAGAATCATGATGACCACTTTTCTCATCCTTGCCATAGGCTTGGCCCTAGGATTTTTCGGCGCACCATTGGTTGCATGGGCAGCCGCTTACGGCGTGCTTTTGCTTTGGATTGGAGCAAGCACCGTTTTATGGTCAGTGTACGCCGCTTTGGTGGCCCTGTTTTGCGTAGTTCCAGTGCGCCGTACGCTACTCTCGCGGCCGTTAATGGCATGGATGCGAGCTGCCGGAATCTTGCCTAAAATTTCACGTACCGAACAAGAGGCATTAGAAGCTGGCACGGTTTGGATTGAGGGTGAGTTTTTCGGCGGAAAACCCGACCTCGATCGTTTACTCAACATTCCAACTCCGGAACTCAACAACGAAGAAAAGGATTTCCTCGACGGCCCGGTTGCGGATCTTTGTGCCATGGTGGACGACTGGGAAGTATTCCAACACCGTGACCTTCCGCCTGAAGCTTGGCAGGCGTTGGCCGAACATCGCTTCTTCGGAATGATCATTCCTAAAAAGTACGGCGGTTTGGAATTGTCAGCTAGCGCCGTCAGCGCCGTTATTGGTAAATTGAGTTCGCGAAGCATTCCTTTAGGAATTACTGCGATGGTGCCAAACTCGCTCGGGCCGGCCGAACTGCTATTGCACTATGGCACGGACGAACAAAAGGATCGCTACTTACCGCGTTTGGCTACCGGCAAGGACATCCCATGTTTCGCTTTGACCGAACCTAGTGCTGGTTCGGATGCTGGTTCCATGAAAGCACGCGGCGTGGTTTACCGGGCGGAAAATGGCGAACTCATGCTGCGCTTGAATTGGCGCAAACGTTACATCACCTTGGCTTCGATTGCTTCCTTGATCGGCTTGGCCTTCAAGTTAGAAGACCCCGACATGTTGTTGGGTGGTGACCCACACCCAGGCATTACTTGTGCATTGATTCCTGCAGAAACGCCGGGCGTAGTTCGGGGCCGTCAGCATGATCCTTTGGGCGTGCCGTTTTATAACTGCCCGTTCGAAGGGCATAACGTTGAAGTTTCGATAGACGCCATCATTGGCGGACCAAAACGCGCTGGCCAAGGATGGCGCATGTTGATGGAGCAACTGGCCGCAGGTCGCGGCATCATGTTGCCAGCAACTAGTGCTGCTGGAAGCAAAATGCTGGCGCGTGTTACTGGGTCTTATGCCACGGTGCGCAAACAATTCGGGCTTAACATTGGCAAGTTCGAAGGCATCGCCGAGCCGATGGCGCGGATTGCGGGATCGGCATACACTTTGGAATCGGCGCGGCGGATTATGGCGGGTGCATTGGATGGTGGCGCCAAGCCAGCAGTGGCGTCGGCGATCGCGAAATATTATTTCACCGAAGGCTTCCGCGATAACGTCAATGACGCAATGGACATTTTGGGCGGTGCTGGCATTTCCTGTGGGCCGCGCAATTTGTTAGCCCATGCTTATTTTGCGGCACCGATTAGCATTACCGTCGAAGGCGCCAACATCCTGACTCGAACTTTAATGATCTTTGGTCAGGGCGCGATTCGTTGCCACCCGTTTGCTTACCGTGAAATTTCAGCACTGCAAAACGGCGACCTTAATGAATTCGACGATTCCTTCTGGGGTCACGTTGGCCATGTCATTCGCAACATGTCGCGCTCATTGGTGCTGACCGCCTCGCGCGGCTATTTGGCAAGTTGTCCAGTGGAAGGTCCGTCCCGTCGCTACTTGCAAAAGCTGTCTTGGGCTTCGGCGACGTTCGCTTTTTACGCCGACGTGGCGATGGGGGCGTACGGCGGCGATTTGAAGCGCAAAGAAATCCTTACCGGCCGTTTTTCCGACGCTCTGTCTTGGATGTTCCTCGCTTCTGCCACCGTGCATCGCTTCGAAGCTGATGGCAGACCCAAGGAAGACTTGGCGCTGTTCCGCCATTCCATGGAAACCGCGATGGCGCATATTCAAACCGCGTTTGAGGGTATCTTTGCGAACTTTGATGCACCTCTCATTGGCGCCGCCGTGCGTGGTCCGGTGCAACTTTGGGCACGCCTCAACAGCATCGGTCGCGGTCCCACCGACGCCGACGTCAATAGCGTCGCTCATTTGATGCAAATTCCAGGCGTGCAACGCGACCGTTTGTTCGATTTGGTTTACCTGCCATCCAACCCCGAAGAAGCGGGTGCAAAGTTGGAAGTCGCATTCCTGGCATGCGTGCAGGCGGATCAAATCGTGGTCAAGATTCGTAAGGCGATACGCAAACGGCTAATGCCAAAAGGCAAGCCAGTCGCCATGCTCGACGCCGCAGTGCGCGCCGGCATCATTCGCCCTGACGAAGCCGACGAAGTACGCGCCGCCGAAAGACTACGTGACGACGCCATTCAAGTTGATGGCTTCAGCACGCGCGAATATCTGCGCACCGCAGTAAACGGTGGTTGGGAGGGTGGCAATGCCAGCCAGCCACATGGTCCAACCGCAGGAAAATCAGACGGCCTATCTGCCGCCTAGCACTTCACTCGACAATCCTTCTTTAATCCCAACTGTCGAGTGGGGGGCGTCCTGCATTCACCAAGTTGTGCTCGATCTGCTTCACGCGTCGTAAGGTCGAGCGCTTGGATAAAAAAGCCGGAAAGGTGCGCAGCATTAATCGCAGTGAGTTTTTTGGCCCATCCCACGTTTCGCGATCAATGCGCCTGGCGCAGGAACGGTAATAGCGGTCGGTGAACTCCAGCATCAGCAGTGCCGACGCCCGACTCAAGCTAATGCGTCGAAATGAAATTTGCTCAACCATGCGTCGGTAAGCCGTGGCTTGCGCCATTGCCAAATCAAAAAGCTGGGCGCGTGCGTTGCGGATGACGTCGGCGCTGGGGTTGGCGACTTGAATTAGGCTGGGGTGGTAAGCGATGCCGCGGTCCAAATCCTTTTCCATGTCGCGGGTCACGTTAGCAAGTTGCACAAATTCGCCAACGTCCATTGCCGTGTCCCGTTCGTCGGCCGTCAATTCGCGTCGCATCATCAAACGCATGGCAAAAGCCACTGGATTGCCCAATACCGCATTGCAGTAGTGGCGCAACTGCGATGGGCTGTGCAACACGCCATTTTGATTTTCAAATACGCGTTTTGCCCAAATCATGCCGCCTGCCATGTCGCGCACCAGATGTACGATTGCAATCTGACTAACCGCCGGCAACTTAAGGAATACGCGGTCGATCAGCTCGCATTTTTCCACCAAAAGCAGGTGAGCTTGGTCGCGATAGTCGATGGGTGTTGAGTTGGTGAGCGCCGGTCCCGGCAGTAGCGTATGGCCGTCATCTGAAGCCGTCGGCTGTTGAAAGCGCGCCGCAAACTCACGCATCATTTGACGTCCTTGCTGCGTGCAGGGCGCTAAATCCTCATAGGTGTCCAAAATCCGACAATACAAATATCCGACTGCCGCCGCTTTTGCAGAGGACGTCGGCAGCATAGTGATGCAGGCCGAAAAAGTGCGCGCCGCGTGCGGAAGTATTGCCCATAAAAACCGCTCGGGAGAGCGAATGCCGCGTAAGCGGGCCAAGTTCGGCTGGTTGCGATTGACGACTAGGTCTCGCATGAGCAGCCAGGGCCGCTGAATGGCGAAGGGCAGCGGGTACACTCCTTAATCCTACCTTCGCCAGAGAAATTGATGATGTTTGCCACCTACCTGCTGCTCGCCGGATTGATCGGCGCCCCCTCTTTCGCGCCTTTAGCTGAAGCCCTGCCGTCGCTACAAGCCGAACTCCCGCGCCCTACTGAATTCGAAGCGCCGGCCCAGGATGAGGTCATCTTATTGGGCAAGTTACAAAGCTGGGCAGACGACCTGCAAAAGCGCAGCGGCGTTCCTGGGTTGAGCGTTGCGATTGCTTGGCCAGATGGAAAAGTGGTGGCCGCGGCAGCAGGTGCAGCTGATTTGGACAGCGGCGAAAAGATGACAGTTAGCCATCGCCTGATGTCCGGCAGTATCGGCAAAACCTATTTCGCCGCTCTATTTCTGCAATTGGTGGAAAGCGGCAAAATGTCGCCCGATGATTTATTGAGCAAATACCTCGGAGTAGAGACTTGGTACGATCGCCTTCCGAATGCCAAAACGATCACTCTAGAATCACTGTTGCGGCATAGCAGCGGCGTCAGCGAACACGTGCAGCTGCCCGAGTTTTGGGCCGCCGCCAAGGGGCAGCCAGATCGACGATGGAAGGCGTCGGAATTGATCGAATTTATACTCGATAAAGACCCCCTATTCGAAGTCGACACTGGTTGGAGCTATGCCGATACAAACTATATTTTGGCCGGGATGGCGATGGAAAAGGTGATGGATGATTCCGCGTATCGCGAGGTCTACCGCAACATTTTGCAACCGCACGGTTTCGCTCAAACCCTGCCCAACACCACCCCAGATCTACCCGGTTTGTGCCAGGGTTACCACATTTTGGGCGAGCCCGGCTGGACCGAATGGAAGCCGGTGATGGACAAGGGCAAGTTTTACCTCAATCCGCAATTGGAGTGGTGTGGCGGCGGCTATTACAGCACCACTTCTGACCTAGCCCGGTGGGGTGCAATGCTGTTTGGCGGCAAAATTGTGAATCAGAAGTCCCTGGATTTGGCGCTGCAGTCGGCGGTCGACGCCCGCCTTTACCCCGGCGACCGCTATGGCTTGGGTGTGATTATTTCGCAGACGCCATTTGGAACTGGTTTGGGCCACAGCGGCTGGTTTCCGGGCTACCTGTCAGAAATGATGTACTTTCCCGATTTGGGTTGCTGCATTGCACTTCAGGTGAACACGGACCACATCCGCAAGGTTGGTAATAACCGTGGCAATTTGCTGGAAGTGGCCAAACTGCTGCAAGTGAAAGAATAATTCTTTAGGCCGGCGCGGAAAAACTGCGACTTTTCTGAGACTGCCCCGAATCCGGGTACGTTAAATGGGTATGGCTCTAGGCGCAGACCCAAGTCGGGTAGAGGAATTGCTTGAGCACACAGAATGGGTTCGTCGGCTTGCTTTTAGCCTAGTGCGCTGTGAAGCCACGGCCGACGACTTGGTTCAGCAGACTTCCCAAACCGCTTTGGAGCACCCTGCCGCAGAAAAAAGTGCTAGCAAAGGGTGGTTGGCGCGTGTGTTGCGAAATTTGGCATTCGACCGCTCGCGGCATCGGATCCGTCGCCAATTGCAGGATTTTCAGGCCGGTGGCAAGGCCGACGAAAAAGATTTGGGTGTCGTGCCCACCGAAGTTTTTGAGAGATTGGAAATGCAAGAGTTGCTGGCAGGAGCGGTGAAGGATTTGCTCGATCCTTTCCGCACTATCGTGGTTTTGCATTACTTCGACGAAATGTCGACCGCGCAGATCGCCAATAAGCTCAAGCTGAACCCGTCCACCGTGCGCAATCAGCTAAACCGCGCCCGCGGGAAGGTCTGTGGCAAGTTGCAGGCCCGGTATGGTGAAAATTGGTCGACCCTGTGCACCACCTTGTTGTTGCGCCCCTAGCTTTACCCATATTCGATTCACTTCAAACAGGGCTAAATCCCTTAAGTTTTCTGGGATTTCCGCGAAAATAGGGGTGAGCTCTGGCATGAACTGGAGGTTTCTGCGGGAGTTCTGGTCCCATGCTCAACGTCATTCACTCCCAACCCAAGGTGCTCGCTGCGAGCACCGTTCGATAGGCTAAATGAACGCCATCCGATTACGTGATTTAGCCAATCGTTTGGAATCAGCCGAACGACGGTCTCGCCACCTCAAACGCTTGCTTCAGCTTGGCCAAGTGCTCACTACCGAAGCCACCAAGGCGGACTGGGCGAAGCGGGTGCCAGGCGAAGTTTTGGCCGCTGCAAGCTGTTCGTGGGCGGCGTTTTTCGTCGCTGGACGCGAGGTCGACCGTTACTTTTTGCACCAACGCCAGTGCAAGCAACCGCATTTGACAGTCCGCCCTGCAGGCTTCACGCGGGCAGCCGCTGGCGACGCCTGGAATTCCGATAAACCTTGCAAAATCAGCGGCAGTGCATTTGGTCTAAATGACGAAGGTTGCTGGTATTTGCCTATTCGAGCCCATAATCGCGTCCTCGGTGGCTTGGTATTGCCGCAGGCGTGTTTACCCCAAGATCGCTGCGGCGACGGCTTTGAATTGCTGACTCTACTTTGTCATCAGGTTTCTTTGGCCGCTGAACTTTCCAAATTACATTCGGATTTGGTCACGGCTGCAACCTTCGACCGAATGACCGGCGCTCTCAATCGCAACGCTTGGCTAGAGCAAGTTCGGCAGCGATTGGAGGCGGTTCAATCCGAAAATATTCATGGTGGATTGATATTGTTGGACCTGGATAACTTCAAGGAGATCAACGATTGTTTGGGGCACGCGATGGGAGATCAATATTTGATTGAAGCATCTCAGGGCGCCCATTCTGCCCTGCGCGCCGAAGACCTTTTTTGCCGCTTTGGGGGCGACGAATTCACCATTTGGTTGGAGGGTATGACGCCGTCAGTACTAAACGCGGTGGTCGAGCGACTGATGCTAAAGGTCGGGGCGGTGGCGAGCAAATATCAGAAAAAACTGCGGAATGGAGCACCCAATTTAGGCCTTAGCGTTGGTGTGGTACACGTCGGCAAGGATAGTTGCTTGCAGCTCGATGCGTTGTTGGAATCGGTAGACGCGGCGCTCTATGGCGCCAAAGCCGCAGGGCGCGGAACTTGGCGTCTGGCACGGGACGGAGGCACCACGCCCCAGTCAAGTTGCTAGCATGGCGCGTCGACCCAACTAAACCATGCGCACTCCAGTAACCCTGGCGCTTTTCGGGGCGCTTTCGATGTCCTCCTGTTCCTCCCTCTTGACCGAAGATTCCAACAGTTTTCTAGAAGACGCGGGCTTCTTAGCTAAACACGCCGACGGCCAACTTTTGCTGAGCGGTACTGGCGGTTTTGTTTATTCGCCCAAGCTGCAGGGTCGAGTAATGATTTCAGCCTTGGATTTAAGCGAGCCGACGCTGGGTTTTATCAATCACGAAGAAATTCTGAATCCAACCGTCGCTGCCGCATTTGCTAATTATGGCGGAGAAGATCGCTTTTGGATCGGTCCAGAAGGCAGCCAGTTTTCGTTCTATTTCAAACCTGGCGATGAAATGAATCGCGACATTTGGCGAGTTCCGGAAGACCTTAACGTCGGTGCTTTTCATGCCACGACGTCGGCGCAAAAGATGGAGCGGCGCTTGAAACTGAGCAATATGGCGGGCAGTGAATTTGAACTCAAAGTCCAACGTAATATCGAAGTACCCACCCAGTTGGAAATCGAAAAACTAGTTGGACCGATTTCCGCACAAACTTTGTGGACGTCTTTTCGCAGTGTGAACACGGTTTGGAACGACGGTAGCAGCGCATGGCAGAAAAAAACTGGTTTGCCATGTATTTGGATTTTGGGGATGTTCGCTCCCGGAGCGAATTCGCTGGCCATTTTGCCTTTCCGGACCGATAGTTCCGACCCAGACCAAGGGCCTGCGGTACGCACCGAATACTTCGGCGAATTGGATAGCAGCCGATTTCGGATAGAAGAAGGTTTTGCTTTGCTCCGCACCGATTCCAAATATGTTTGCAAAGTCGGCATCATGCGCAATCGCGCTAAGAACATCATGGCCGCCTACAATCCGGATACTCGCGTGCTGACTCTAGTTCAATTCACGCCTGTGGTCGCCGACGCACCTTACGCTTCCGAACGCTGGGCGACCGATGTCGATCCTTATTATGGCGACGTAATTAACTCCTATAACCACGGCGGTCCGGAGCAGTTTTTCGAATTGGAATCGTCGTCGCCGGCATTGGAGTTGGCTCCCGGAGAGTCCTACACCCACACTTCGACAACTTGCCATTTTCGGTTCGCTGATAGGGAGCAACTCGCACAGGCGGTGAAAACTGCGCTGGACTTAGATTGGGCCGACGTTGAACGAGCTTGGTTCTAAAGCGCGATCAATAAACTCACTCTTTATCGCTGCGGCGCCGGTTTCGGCCCGCCGCGCAAGACCTCAAGCGCGGCCGCGGCTCCCCACGAAAATTGTGGAACTGCCGGACGTGAACCACGGGCGGGCACTCCGTCCAAAGGCGAATAGCATTCGAAGTAGGCTTCTTGTTTGTACAAGTAATCGCGCATGCGATAACGCCCTTCGTCGGCTCGTTCGCCAAGGATTTGGAACGCCATAGCGGCGTGATCGTTCCACACACTGCCATCCCAAAATCCATTGGGGTCGAATTCTTTTTCCGACGCGGACAGTGACGGGAACGGAACCTGCGTCCAAAAATGATTCGGCGACAGCATCAATTCTATTACCTTTTGCTTTTGGAATTCGCTGGCAATTTCGGCCCATAACGGGATCCAAGTCGCCGCCGTGCGCAATCCAGTGCTAGCTCCGTTGCTGGCGCGGACGTCGCAGAAACAGCCTTTGGCCTCATTCCAAAGCGCGCGTCGAATAGCCTCGGCGAGTTGGTCGGCTTCTTTTTGCCACGGCGTTGGGTCCAAGTCGAGTACCTCTGCCAATTGCGCCAACGCGCGGAAATCATTGCAGATGTAGCTGTTCAGATCCGGCAGCCATAGATCGAATAGACGCCAAGAACCATGGGGGACCAAATCAACATCTTTGAAGCGATGACTGAGATCCCAGCCAGACTCCCACGTCGCTGACAAATAATCGACGCCCCCGGGACGGAAAAAAACTTCGCCTGGCATTCGCCGCGCGATCATCCACCATCTCAGCTGCTCCGCACATTTGGGAAACAACTCGCGGACGACGTCGATGTCTTGCTGCTGCTGCCAAATGTGCAGCAAAGCCCACGCCGCCATCGGTGGTTTGCTGTTGCACCAATTGTCCTCGCGTATGTCCGGTTTGACGTTGTCCGGCACCATGCCGTCGGACTGCTGGCGGTGAAATTGGGCACGCAGTTGCTCGGCCGCCAATTCAGGAGCAAAATAAGCCAAGGCATGGGCGTGTTTCCAGGAATCCCATGCCCAGTAGCCGCGGTGATAAAACGGCGATGGTATGACCCCGTAGTGCGGCAAATTCTCCAATGGTGCGCGCAAATTCCACAGCAAGGTCGCGACACCGCGTGCCATCAAAATTTGCGACGTCGGATTTTCAAAGCGCTCCATATTGGCGAAAGCGCGTTCAAAATAATCATTCCAGCGACGTCGATTTTGGGTGAATTGATCGCTCGCAGGGAAATTACAATTTTGGGCATCCTGGCCGACCAGCAAACGAGCACAAAAACCGTCGCTTTCTACTCGGTGAGGCAACGTGCTTTGAACTGTAAGCTTGGCTAGGCGTTGATTGACTTCACCTGCGGCGGCGCGTACTTCAATCAAAATGTTCCCGTCCGGGCAAAAACCGACCTGCAAGCGTCGTCCATCTAAAAGCTCGGCCTCTTGCCGATCCGGATAGGAAGTCGATCGATGCAGCGGACTAGCCAAATCCAAAGTATGGCTTTGGCCACTGATCGTATCGCGTATTTCGATCAGGCAATCGGTCCCCCAAGTGATCGCTAACCAGGAGCCATAATCACTAAACAGAGCGATGGCCCGACCTGCTTGATTTCGCAGCGGCAGGAAGTTTGGAAATTTTTCAACAGATAGAGTAGAAGTAGCCATAACCGTGCCCATTGGAGTTGAGCGGAGCTTTGGGCTGTGGGGCCCATTTAGGATACTTCTTTTTAAGCTAGAGCCAAATTATTCGTGGCGCAGCGCTTCTACCGGATCCATGTTTGCCGCTCGCCAGGCCGGATAAAGGCCAAACAGCAAGCCGATGCCTACCGAAATCCCAAATGCAAGCGCCGGGGCAGCAGGGGTCACAACCGGTTCCATGTCGGTGTAATACTCGACAATTTTAGGGATGCTCAAGCCCAGAGCGATGCCGAGCAGGCCACCGCCAACGGAAAGCACAACGGTTTCCACAAGGAACTGCCACATGATGTGGCGCTTTTTCGCGCCCAAGGCCCGGCGTACACCGATCTCACGCGTGCGTTCGGTTACCGTCGCCAGCATGACGTTCATAATGCCGATTCCACCGACCAGCAAACTGATGCCCGCGATACTTGCCAGTACAATCTTGAAGATGCGTTTGGTTTCTTCCTCGCGCAGCAGCAGCTCCAGCGGGACCACCACTTCGTAGTCCTGATCGTTGTGATACCTGTTCAGCATCTCGCGCGCCGCGGCGGCCGCGATTGGCACGTTATCACCGCTATCGACTTTGAAAATAATCTCGTGTAATTCGACCATTTCCATGTCACGGCTACCGGCGCGGATTTTGACCTGCATGTCACCGAACCAGCGCAGGCCGGTGCTCATGGGCAGGAATATTTCGCCGGTGATGTCGTCGCCGGGCGCAGGTTGATCGCTGCCTATCGGCACCCGCGGCAGCAAGGTGCCAACCACGGTGAAGTAATCAGGACCGATTTTAATCTGCTGCTCTAGCGGCGATTCAAACGGGAACAACTGGCGCGAAACCTCATAGCCGATGACGCAAACGTTTGCCGTATTAATTTGGTCGCGCTCGTTCAGGAATCGGCCTTCGTACATCACGCGGCCGGTGGCTTCCAAATAGTTCGGTACCGTCGAAATGATGCGCGGATTGAGAGCTTGCTCTTCAAAACGCACTTCTTGTTGCAAAATTCGCATCGGCACGACGTCTTCGGCCCATGGAAAAGTTTGCGACATGCGGTCAAAGTCAGCGTTGGTCAAGCCGTAATTGGAGACCCGGGTGTCTTGGTTGCTGATCGGGTCATCCGGCGGCTTGACGCTGCGCAGGATGATGTTGTGCGACCCCAATTGCTTGATTTGCTCTTGCGCTTCTTTGCTGGCACCTTCGCCAATGGCGAGCATGGCAACCACACTAGCGACACCAAACAACATGCCTAAAGTGGTCAGCATGCTGCGTAGTTTATGCAGCATCAGGCTTTTAACGCCTAATCGAAAGGTGCGGATAAAGGTGCCGGTAATCATTAGCGTTTAAGCAACAGGCTCTCGTTCAACGATGCGATCCAATTTGCCGTCACGCAGCCACATAGTTCTCCCAGCACGCGCGCCGACTTCCTTTTCGTGCGTAACCAGCAAAATGGTCATACCCTCCTGGTGCAATTCATCGAATAATTCCAGAATTTCCCTAGTGGTTTGGGTATCCAAGTTACCAGTGGCTTCATCGGCCAGCAGCAGAGAAGGATCGTTGATCAATGCGCGAGCAATGGCGACGCGCTGTTGTTGACCACCAGAAAGCTCGCGTGGACGGTGATGGATGCGATCCGCAAGGCCGACGCGTTCAGCCAATTCGACTGCCTTGTCCTCCGCCTCGGAGCCGGGCGTTTCCAGGTAAAAGCGCGGCACCAAAATGTTTTCCAACACGTTTAGCTGCTGAATTAAATTGAACGATTGAAAGATAAACCCTATATGCTCGCCGCGTAGCTCGCTGAGTTCGTCATCGTCCAAGGTGCCGATCGAAATATCGCGCACACGGTAATCACCACCGGTCGGCCGATCGATGCAACCGAGCAAATTCAACATGGTGGATTTACCGCTACCCGAACTGCCCATGATGGCCCAGTATTCGCCTTCGCGATAGGTGCAGCTAATGCCATCTAATGCCCGCACCTCAACGTCACCCATGCGGTAAACACGGGAAACGTCGATCAGTTCGGCAACGGGGGGGCGCAACTCCATTGCAGTCACTTTATTTTATTGGTTTGCTATCTGGCGTTTCGCCCTTTGGGCCGCCTGGTTTTTGTCCACGTTTGCCTTTAGTACCGGCAGGCACATTTGCGCCACCTGGGGTACCGACCCCCTTTCCGGGACCGGCACCAGATTCGCCTGGGCGCCCGGTGCCAGCTTCGGTAGGAATGCCGGGGATTGCTCCTTCCTCGCTCATTCGCTCTGGACGTGGCGAATTAGCCGGCGCTGCTTCCAATTTGAAGCCGGTAGGAGGTGCCATCATCACAGTTTGGCCTTCGCTCAATCCTTCAACGATTTCGACCCACTTGTCGTTGTCGCGTCCAACCTTTACTGCGACCTCTTTGGGCCCGTCTGGATGGTCTACAAAACAAATGGTCTTGCCGCCATTGCGGAATACCGTTTGCACCGGCACTTGAATTGCGTTTTCGATGATGTCCACCAAAATTTCAACCTTGCAGGACATGCCCGGTCGCATTTCGGTGATCGGATTCAAGATGGCAACTTCAGTTTTGAACAGGCGTTGGTTGGGATTTGCCCAATAGCTGTTGGAGTCGGGCAGCAGCGCCACAAATTTCACCTCACCATCAAAGGTGCGGCCTGGCATTGCGTCGACAGTTACCGTGCAACGTTGGCCTTCTTTCACCTTTTTGATCACCGTTTCGTGCAGGCTGGCTTCGAGAATCATGCCCCCTTCACGAGGAATGGTGATGATTTCCTGACGCTCGTGCAATTCAGTGCCCTCGGCAATCGGATCGCCCGAACCCCAGCGCGATTTCTGACGCGCGTAAACCACAATGCCGTCTTCCGGAGCGACGATTTTGCCCTTAGAAATTTGGTCGATGATTTTGGCCTCTTCTTCTTCTTCCAAGTCCAAGCGTGCCTTTGAGGTGATCACAGCAGCTTTAAATTCTTCCAAGCGAGCATCGGCTTGCAATTCCACCCGGTCTAGCTCACGCGCAGCCTCGGCGATGTCGGCATCCAAGGTCTCAAGCTGTTTCGGGTGCTCAAAATCGACCAACATCGTCTTTGCACGATTGGCTTGCTCCTGGGCATAAGTGCGTCGTTGAACCGTCAATTGGTCCGTCTCCAACTCGGTGCGGGTTAAGAACCCTTCTTCGTTCAATTTTACACTATAAGTCAGACGGTCTTGCGCTTGCTTCAACTCCTCCATGGCAAGCGTAATGGCTTCCTCGGCAGATTCGGTTGCCTGTTTCCAATCGCCTTTGATGTACTTGTCTTTGTCCATTTCGGCGAAGCGCTTTTGACGCTTGGCCCGTTCGACATCACTCAAGTTTTGACTGACTTGGATATCGCATGCCGTCTTCTGCTTGAAAAAAAAAAAACATGCATTGTCAACTCTTATCCCTTGCTGACCCCGAATCTCTCCCACTTTGGAGACGTCCACTCCAACCCACTAGTCACCTTGTTGACATTGCGTGCCTTCAGCCAGCACTCTG
>JACNIZ010000019.1 GCA_014382805.1 Planctomycetota bacterium | reverse complement strand
GGCGGGATCTACGGGGAAAGGGATTTAATTTACCCACAGATTCTTCTGAAGAGCCATATTTTTTAACCTAGAAAGGCTAATAATGCCATGAATAATGCCCCAATTTGAGACGGTTCGTTGCAAGCAAAACCCTCAACCACTAGATAAGGTAAAATTTCTACAGACAACCACAAGTCTTGGGTGTATTCCTGAGTTCAATATAGCTCGCCAGCTATAAGCAAATCTTGGCGAAAATCGGGAAATGATCGCTACCAAAATCGGGTCCAATCTCAAAGTCTCGGCCGACGACATCCCCTTGGATAAATACGTGGTCGATTGGCAGGCGCAATAGCGAACCGCGTTTGGACCGCCAGGTCGCCCACGGAGCAGCACCTTGGCGTACGTCCCACAAATGCGTGTTGGCCAGCAACCGCAGGTAGCCGCGTGCCCACGGCGTGGTATTCCAGTCCCCCATAAACAAACAGCTAGGGTGGTCGGCGGCGATTTCTGCCACCTTAAATATGGTTTCCAAATGCGCAGGCTCGGTCGGCCATAGTGCATGGAGGGCGTTGATATGCAGCGCGGTGCCGTTCAACTGCAAAACTCCGGTCAAGATCGGTCGAGATTTCGGCACTGGGACCATTTGCAGGCCTTGCAATGGCAACCGACTGCAAAGCACCAAACCAGTGGCAAGGTCCTGCACGCTGTAGGGATATTGCTCGAGCAGTTGATCCAACGCTTCACAAGCCACTGCCTCACCCAAGCCGATGACGTCGGGTTGGCGTTTAGCGACCAGGTCTAGCAGGTTTTGGATATGGGTTTCACCGTGCTGCACGTTCGCCCACATGATGAGGACCTCGGCCGCACTGCCATCCGCTGCAGGTGCTGGATGGAATTTCAGCGGTCCGGCCCAAACATGGCCATGCCAACCTGCGCCCGCCAATGCGCACAACATCGCAGCGCGACGAAGTTGGGATCCGGCCTGGGAGCGTCCCAAAGTCAAAAAAAGTAGGACCCAACCCGTCCAGCCGAGGGCCAAGTAGAACTGAAAATGTACCACTTGGTCGAGTAATGGAATGGGTCCTCCCAGCAAGGTAAACAGGGTGGAGACCAAAAGACCAACGAAGGTTATCACCCATGCCAGGCGCAGCCCATGGTTCAAAGTGGACGGAATCACTGGATCTTTATCGGACGAATTGAGCAACTGATGCAAAAAACCAAGCTACTTCCTTCCTAAGGCTCGAACCGTGGTTTTGCCGAAGTATTTACTACTCCCTGCATCTAGACTGCCTCTAGGCCCGCTCGACCCTCCCAAATTTGTGACCAAACAACCCGTGCTGCCAGTCTCCGGTCAATCCTTGATCGAAGAGATTGTGAATTCGCTAACGCATGGCCTGGGTGTGCTTTTTGGCGTCTCGGCATCTACCTTGTTGGTGTTTTTCGCTACCCAACAGGATGACCTATATCTAACTGTTGGTTGCATTGTTTTTGGCGTTACCGTGGTGCTGCTTTACGGCGCTTCGACGCTTTATCACAGCTTGCGTGGCGAAAAATGGAAGCGAGTCATGCAGGTGCTGGACCACGTCGCCATCTATCTGCTGATTGCTGGAACATACACGCCATACGCGCTGGGACCGTTACGACCAACTTGGGGTTGGGGCATGCTAGCTTTGATTTGGTCGTTAGCCTTGCTCGGGAGCATTTTAGAAGCTGCGCGCGCGGTGCGTTCGCCAGCTGTTTCGGTGGCGCTTTACCTAGGCATGGGCTGGTTGGCGGTAATTACTTTTCCAGCCCTGCAAGAAATTTTGCCCACCAAAGCCTTGGTCTTTTTAATCATCGGTGGCTCGTCCTATACCATCGGCACGATCTTTTTTCTGTGGGACAAACTGCCGTTTAACCATGCCATTTGGCACCTATTCGTGCTAGTCGGCACGATTAGCCATTTCTTTTCGGTTTTGGAATTCGTCGCCCCGGAAATTTAAGCGCCCGGGACGAAACGACTAGGGAGTGACGACGAAGTTCACCATGCGGCCTGGAACCACAATGGCCTTGCGAATTTGGCCGGTCAAATACTCGGCAGCAGCCTCGCGGGCGGCGGCTTCAATGGTGTCCTTATCTGCGTTGGCGTCGACTTCAATGCGGGTGCGCAATTTGCCATTGACTTGAACCGGAATTTCGACGTTATCTGCGACCAACATATTGGCGTCGAACTCTGGCCAAGGCAGGTAGGCCAGTGGCTCTACGCAACCCAAGCGCTGCCACAATTCTTCGGCCATGTGCGGCGCAAACGGCTCCAACAAAGTCACGAAGTGACGTGCTTGGCTATGGCTCAACGAGTTTTTGCTCTTGGTAGCCAAGTTGATGAACTCCATCAACGCGGCAATGGCGGTGTTGTTGGCCATGACGCCTAAATCCCTGCCGACCTTTTGAATGGTGGCATGCATAGCTCGCTCCAGCTCCTTGCAGCCAGCTCCGTCCTGCAATAGATCCGGTCGTATGGCCGCGCCGTCATCCTCGGTTGGCACAAACAAACGCCAAGTGCGTTGCAGGAATCGATGCACACCGGGTAGATCGCGCGGGTTCCACGGCGCACTTGCGGTGATGGGTCCCATGAAAGCTTCGTAGAGACGCAAGGTGTCCGCCCCGTATTCACCGACTACGTCATCTGGGTTGATTACATTGCGCAGAGCCTTCGACATTTTTGCGACGATGCGTTCCACTTCTTCCTCAGTTCGCATATGGATGTATTTGCCGTCGCGCTCCTCAACTTCGTCGCTGGGTACCAATACGCCGCGTGAATTTTTGAACGCGAAAGATTGCACCATGCCCTGGTTGACCAACTTCTGGAATGGTTCCGCAGTGCTGACCAAACCGCAGTCAAACAGCACCTTGTGCCAGAATCGAGCGTACAGCAAGTGCAATACCGCGTGTTCCGCCCCGCCGACGTACAAGTCCACCGGCATCCAATATTTTTCAGCTTCGCTACCCCAAGCGACATCGCTGTTATCGGGATCCATGAAACGCAAGTAATACCAGCACGAACCCGCCCATTGCGGCATCGAGTTGGTTTCGCGTCTCCACACTTTGCCATCGTTATCCACCACCTTCAGCCATTCGGTGGCGCGCCCCAACGGCGGTTCTAAGGCTCCGGCCGGCTTGAAGTCATCTAGCACCGGCAGGGTGACCGGCAAATCTTCCTCGGGCACTAGGCGCGTAGCGCCATCTTCGCCGTGCAAAACCGGGAACGGTTCGCCCCAATAGCGCTGGCGACTGAATAGCCAATCGCGCAGGCGGTAAGTCACCTTGGCACGACCCAGTTGGCGCTGCTCCAACCACTCAATCATTTTGCTCTTGGCTGCGGCAACACGCATGTCGTTCAGCCATTCGGAATTCATCATCGCGCCGTCGCCGGTCCAACAGTGAGCATCAGCGTCGCCGTCGGGTTGCACCACTTGCACGATGGGCAGTTCGTATTTGCTGGCGA
>JACNIZ010000183.1 GCA_014382805.1 Planctomycetota bacterium | reverse complement strand
GTGTGGACGGCGCCCGTGTACCCGAAAAAGTGGCCTGCTGCCCAGCCACCAAATTTTGCACGTTGTAAAGCAAGGGCGGAAAAGTGCCGATCACCACATCATCGATCGCAGCGCCATCTAGCCCGCCGTAGGGGTAGTCGTCGGCTTGGGCGAAGGCTAGGTAAAAGAGGCCCGAGACGTCGACGGAAGTGGAAGAAAGGTCCACGACCATGGGTTCCCAAGTACCAATATTGCCGGACCCAATCAGGTATTCCCAGTCCTGCAAAAGCGGTACCCAATTGGCACCATCTTCGCTCAGGAATAAGCCGTCGTCGGGGTGTGGTTCTTCGCCCCAGTGCAAGGCTTGGAAGCCAAGTACAAAGTTGGTGACGCCAGTTCCATTTAAGCCAATAATCAGTGCATTGGATACCTCGTGGAATTGAGTACCCGCTGGATCCAAACCCATTTCTAGGCAAAACTGTCCAGAGTGGGCCAGTATGCAAGGACCGAGTTGGCCGATATTGCACCATGCATCTGGATCAAAGTCTCGACTGACATTGTTTAAGCGATTTATTGCTAAGTGTGGTGGAACCGAGCCGGAAAAGGAGTCAAACGTCTCCCAAAAGTTGCCGGCCGGGGCGAACACGGTTGGCAGTTCGGGCCAATACAAGGGTTCTTCATAGGGCAGGTCATCAACGGTCAATTCATCAATTCGCCACTCATTGGCGAAGTCGCCTACATAATGAAAACTGATTTGAACCGAAGCCAACCCGGCAAAAGCGGAAAGATCTGCTTCCAATATTTGGGCACCGTCCACAGCAGAAGTCTCTAAATAAACCTGAGTGAAGCTGACCCCGCCATCCAAGCTGACATCCACGGTACAAGTGTCCATATATTGAGCAAAGGTGAGCTCCTGAACCGCATGTAAATAGCACCAGGAAAGTGCCGACAAATCCATTACCGGCGAAAGCAGATGATTGTCATTGGCACCATGGAAGTCGTCATGGAACGCATATTCGGTGACGTCATCTTCCCAGCCCAAACTGATGCCGTTATTGATCTCGGCCCATCCTACAGGTGGAAAAGTGCCTGAGCGAAAATCTTCGCTTAAGACGGTAGTTTGCGCGACGGCAAAGTTGGCAAACAGGGTGGACGCGAAAAACCCGAGCCCAAGAGCGGTGGAGGAAGGCATGTTTGGGGACCTCATCTTGGTCCAGGGGGGCATACACAGCCTATCCGCATGCCACCTATTGGAGAAGCGGAATCCTGTTATCGCAAGTGAAAACGATAATGGCTGCTAGCTAAAAAGGTCGCAAGGTCAGCATAAAACTCGTCGGTTAGTGAGTGGTCCAATTTGTTCTCAAAATGCTCCTCGAAGCCCTGCAAATTTTCACTCTCCCTGGCCGCCAAGGTGCCCGAAACTAGTGACAAAGCTACCCAACGTGGCCCTTCACGATCTAGGAAGCCGACACTGCCTGCGCCAAGGTCCCGACTCCAATTCGACAGCCATTGCGAACGAGCAACACCAGGATCCAGCTTCCTTGAGGCCAGAAGCCAAAGTGGTTGCAGCTTGGAACGGCCTTCAGCAGTGCCATTTTCCAGGGCTTGCTTAAACCATGGATGGTCTTCCACATCACCGGCCAATGCCAACATCAAGGCCGCCTGCCAGCGCTCTTTGGGGTCATCGGCGCGCCCAGCGAGGGCAGCCCTTGCCGCCAAAACTCGCAACTTCGCAAATTCCTCGGCGGAATCAAAATTGCGCAAAGCCAAACGCAACAAGCCGGCCATTTCGGAGGCGGTGAGCTTGGCATCCACAGCTCGACGTAAATCCAATCCCAAGTCCCCCGCTTCACCCCACAGCCAAGAAGCTGCCGGATCGGAGGTAATGCGCTGATTCATAAAATTAAAAGCTGCCTGCCGTTGATCCATCTCAATTTCCCTTAATGCGAAGCAAACCGCTCCACTTTCGCCGCCTAGGGGCATCCCTTTGAGGGCATTCAAATCGCGACCTGGTTGGCGCAATGCGGCCATAGCCCATATTTCGGGCAAGCCCTTCCCCAAGTCACTTGCTGTTAACGCGGACACCGCTTGTGGACCGTAAATCAAAGTGGAAAGCAATTGAAAGCCACGCACCATCCCGGC
This sequence comes from Planctomycetota bacterium, assembly GCA_014382805.1. Classification (GTDB taxonomy): domain Bacteria; phylum Planctomycetota; class UBA1135; order UBA1135; family UBA1135; genus JACNIZ01. The sequence continues at coordinate 15,764 of JACNIZ010000183.1, read as the reverse complement.
TTCTCCAGACACACTAGCAATTCGACCATGCACACAATCCAACATGGCCAAGAGCGACTTTTGACGATCCGTGCCTTTGCGATCAACAATGGCATGAAATCCATCCAGATCTAAGGACCCCTTGCGAGCCAACAATCCGGCCAGTAAACAACTGCACTCGAAGTCACTATTCCCGCGACGCCAGTCCTTTGCGGCAACCTTGCCCGCTTCTGGATGAAAAGCCCCATAAAGCATCAATGCGTATGCACGACTAGCTTCCGGCCGACGCCCACGTCGGGCTTCTTTTTCAATAATTTCCCAAGAATCTTCGGTGGCCAATAATGCAGCCGTCAACAACAGGCTCCTTTGGCGGCTAGCAGATCCGGACCCGACTTTTTTGTGTAGCCATTTTTCCACTGCTGGGCCCAATTTGGCTAAGTCCTCAGCCGCAGCTAGGCGTGTGCCCGGCTCCACAGCATCTAGCTTGCGGATTAGGGCAGCATCGGGATCTTGCTGCGGTAGCAAAATCCCGAACCAACAAAGCAGGGTAATGTAGCCCATCATAGGTTAAGAACCAGGATAACGGCATTTGCTAGCCGCTCCCCAACCTAATCCTTTTATCGCAGCCGAACAATGATCGGGTTACTTAACTTCGAAGCGGTAACGTCCAAAGCTTGGATCAAAAAATCGACGTGGCTGTATTGCGGCGGCAGTGCCCCGGTTTGCCAATCGAAGTCGCCGCTACCGGATGCGTCCAAAGGGGTCGGATGCAGCCATCCATGAGTGATTTGGCGATTGTAAGCATGGTCTTGCTGATCTAAAAAGATGCTATTCACACCGCGGTGAGCCACTCCATCGTCAAATCCCTTGTGGTAGGCAAAAACCCCTTTGACCAACCCTTGAGGACTCCCGTGGCGCACTCTAATTTTCACCGTAGAATTTTGATCGGCGTAAGGTAGATCGGTAGACAAAATCGGCGGTTGCTCGATGTTGCTGCCCAGGAATGTCAATGCATCAAGTTCAGTGGAATCTTGGAACCCCCAATCCGATTCCGCCCAACCCGGCAAGATGCGGCCGCCTTGATCTGTGCCAAAAACGCTGGCGTCGTGGGCGGTTGGCGATTGAATGGTGAAAACCAGTTCGCCGGTAGGTGGATAAATGGCTAGCGCCCTTACGTCGCCAATGGCAGTGGTATTTCCGGTGGCGGCATCCACCATGGCCTGGACATCGGCTTCGGTGTAGGGGCGGGAAATTTGGCCGAGTGCCAGCTCGTAATGCAAAATGTCACCATCCTCGATAGTGCCCAATACTGTGCTTTGCAGGCCATCTTTGACCGAAAACCAAAGATCGTCGCCTTGCCAGCAGACCGCATCCAAGTCAAAGGAGCCCGACTGGTGTTGAATGGCGTCGAGGAATTGCTGCTCGCTAAAAAGCACCTCCAAGCCTCCTAAAGGCTTCATTCGCAACACATCGCCATCTTCAAAATTTAAGTAGCTTCCCTCCAATGAAAAGGCGACGTCCATGGGTGTGAACTGATTGGCAACTGTACGCGACGCCAATGTCATCGCATCAATTCCAGGAGGAGTATCCAGCAGTCCATCGCCGTCTTCGTCTTTGAGCTGAAACATCCAGCTTTGGGCGGACCAGTAAACTCCAGCACCTGCGGTGCCCTCTTGTTGCAAGATCCAAGCTTCAGCTTGGCAAATTGGATCCTGTACCAGGCGGGTATCTTTGGTTGTGGAAGCCAAAGCGGTCTGGGCAGAACTGAGTAAGAGTAGGGTGGTTGTACAAAGAATCATGGTTTATGTCTCCAACCAAGGAGACGGTTACGCCTGCAAATGGTTACACTGCGAAATATTCCCCACCATGTGTGGGAAATTTTCCGCACTATTTGGCCGCTCTTTTCGCCCCCTTTAACTGCATGAGTAACCTATTACTCTGTAGCCGTTTACGACTGCAGTTTGGGCTGAGCCTTTGATCCAAGTTGGCACACTATTCGTTGTATGGTCGGCACCACAGTTCAACAGATCATGAACCGCCGCCCCACCTTCCTGAACAAGATCCGCGCCGCTTCCGCCCTACCATGGGAGCTGCTTCAATCTGGTCTAGCCACCGAACGCCGCTATCAAGTCCTCAAGCCCTATCTAGTCAGCTTCCTTTCGAAAAACAAAGCACCCTTCCTGAGTGACCTGCAAAATCCGGCTTTTTCTGAACGCCAGGAATCGTCTAGGGTGCAAACTCCAGGCGACCCACTCAGCGTTTATTGGGCCGACCTGCAACGGCTGCGCCCAACGTCGCGGCAAGAGGAGTTTGTGATGGCTCGTGCCATCGACCTACTTCGCGATACCATTCTGCAAGTCCTGGGCAAACAGCCCCAAAAAGTCGCGCGCGCTTATGCCGAAGAATTTCTTTCTCCTTATTCAACGGTGCTGGAGCAGTTGCGCTTGCTGCCTTTGAATAAGACTTCCGACCGGCCCATGCCTGAGGCCAAACAAAAATTGCTTCAACAGCGAATTCGCGAACTCTCTATGACTCAATCCAGTCTGGTTCACCGCAATCTACATGCTGTTCCAGCCACCGCCCGTCGCTACCGTCACGTCGGCGTGCCGTGGGAAGATTTGATTCAAGAAGGCAATACTGCGCTGCTCCGTGCGGTTGAGCGGTACAAGCGCGAAGAAGGTGTGCGCTTTGCAAATTATGCCGGGTGGTGGATTCAACAGGGCATTTTGAAGGCCCTATCTTTCCAATCGCGCACCGTGCGCCTACCTGTTTATTTAGCTCAAGCATTGCGCCGGGTCCGTGAAACCCAATTCGAAGAACCGGAAGCGCTGCCAGCCACGACTATCGCCAAGCGCACTGGTTTGCCACTCAGCCGAGTCGAACGAGCTCTCAAGGCCGATCGCCAATGCCTATCTTTGAACCGTACCGCAACCACTGAAGAAGAAGGTTGCCTGGCCAACATCTTGCCTGACCCGCGCCAGCCCAGCTTGCCAGACCACCCGAGTAGCAAGGATCTGCGCAGCGCATTGGAACAGCAGCTATCGACCATTCCAGCCCGCGAAGCGCTGGTCCTGCGCCTGCGTTTCGGTCTAGAAGACGGTCGCTTCTGGACTCTAGAGGAAGTTCGTCAGCGCCTCGGTATCTCGCGCGAACGAGTGCGTCAGTTGCAAGCCCAGTCGTTAGGCCGTCTGACCCGTCCCACGCCGAAAAAGGAATTAGCGCGCTTCTTATAAAGACCGCGCTATCCTGCAGCCATGATTGCTCTGCTGGTATTTCAGTTGGTGAGCCTATTGCCGCCAGCGCCGACGCCACCTATTGCCGGTGAGGCCGACGCCGCCTATCAGCAGCAGTTGCAACAGCTGGTGCAAAAGGAAGAGGTCGCGTGGACGCAGATTGAAGAATTTCGTCCCACTAGCCAAGCACAACGCCAGCTGCTGCAGCAATGGCTGATTCGTGGAGACCGCAATCAAGCCAAATTAGCGGCCCTATTAAGTGCCAATACCAGCGATTTAGATCTCACCGATGCGCTTTTTCGCGCGGCCATGACGCGGCAGGAAACTGCGACCTCACTGACTTGCCTGCTCGCCCCGAAAAGCATGCCGCCTCGTTACTGCGCGGCCATGGCTTATTTCGCTCAAGAAACTGACCGTGCTATCTCCATCCGAGCGGCTGCAGCTGGCCGCTTGCTTGAAAACGGATACGTCGGCGTTTGGCCGTTTTGCCGTTCCGTATTCCGATCCGGCACTGCCGCAGAAGAACGCCCGATTTGGGCGGATTGGCGGCGCGGAAATCGCTGGGAATTGCCAAAACGCTTGCTGCTGTTTTCGGTGAACCGGTTGCTTGCGGTGCACGAACTTCAACCGAGCAGCATCGAACCCAACGCGACATGGGCCAAACAACTGCAACAACTTGCCGCAACCGATGCGCTCATTGGCGAAGTGATTGCAGCGCCGCCGAAGTCCAGCGAGATGCAAAAGGAAGGCGCAAAAAAGAGGGATGCAGCGGTTGCAAAGTTATTTGAATTGGCCCTCAAAGGCGACGCTCAAGCCGAAATCGCCATGCACTGGCTAGCCCCGCATTCGCGTGTAGTTTTGCACAAAAACCTTGGCTCTGTCAGTCTGCAACGACAAGAGTTAGCGCGACGTATTTTGGCTAATACGCCGCGCTAAAAAGCCGCCGGCCCAAGAAAGCCAGCGCTGGCCTAGGGATAGATTCGCTGCAAGGTCCGCGGGAACGGTATGCACTCGCGCACATGTTCGACGCCGGTCAACCAGGAAACGGTGCGCTCCAAGCCCAAACCAAATCCACCGTGTGGAACGGTGCCATAGCGGCGCAGATCAAGGTACCACTGGAAAGCTTCCAGAGGCAACTCGTGTTCTTCAATGCGTGCTTTCAGCACCTCGTAACTTTCTTCACGCACCGCACCGCCCACGATCTCGCCAGCAGTTGGCGCAATGATGTCAACGCCCAAGGCCTTGCTTGGATCCTCTTCGTCGCGTTTCATATAAAACGCCTTCACCTCGTGTGGCCAGTGCGTCACCATAACTGGGCAACCATAGTGCTCGCCGAGCATGGTTTCATCCGGCGCGCCGAGATCGTCACCAGGTTTGAAATCGGACTCATAACTGCCATCTGCTTGCCATTTCATCAGCATGGCTGCGGCGTCGTCGTACTTGAGCCTTGGAAAATCCCGGTTCCAACCCTTCAACACTTCTGGATCGCGATCCAAGTCAGCCAAATCTTGTTGGTTGCGCTCCAGAATTTGCTCAATGGTGTAGCGCAACATGCCTTCGGCCAAATCACAAACCTCAGTCAAATCAGCAAAAGCAATTTCCGGCTCCAACATCCAAAACTCGGTTAAGTGACGTCGCGTTTTAGATTTTTCGGCGCGAAAAGTGGGGCCAAAAACGTAAATTTTCCCCAAAGCCATGGCACTCGCTTCGCCATAAAGCTGTCCGGATTGAGTGAGGTAAGCCTTGCCGTCGAAATAATCGGTCTCAAACAAAGTCGACGTGCCCTCGCACGCGTTCGGCGTAAAAATCGGCGAGTCGACGCAGAAAAATCCCTGTTGATCCAAATATTCGCGAAACGAAGAGATCACGCGGTGACGTACCCGAAGCAAAGCCATTTGGCGTTTGGAGCGCAACCACAGATGGCGATGATCCATCAAAAAGCCAGGCCCATGTTCTTTCTTCCTAATCGGAAAAGGCTCCGCAACTTGGTGCACATGTAGCGATTGCACCTGTAGCTCAGCCCCGCCTGGTGCGCGTTCGTCCAACTTGACGGTACCCACTACTTCCATTGAAGATTCTTGGGTCAGCCCCTTAGCCGCCAAAAAATCTTCCTCGGAAACATTGGCCTTCAAGGTCACACACTGGCAAATGCCACTGCCATCACGCAGTAACAAAAACAACAACTTGCCCTTGCCGCGGCTGTTGTAAAGCCAGCCGCGTAAGCGCACAACTTCGCCATCGTGGTGAGACAAATCCTGGATGCGGACGTTTTGCATGGAAGCGTTTGAACTAGCTTCGGCCAATTAGGCTACGAATGAGGGATCAGGGGAAAAGTTTGTGAGTGTCGTCAAAGCCAATTTCGCGCACATCATTAGCGACGACGTGCAGCCGTCCCTTCATGCACATTCCTTCCTTCATGGCTTCGACACGAACCTCAAGATCGTCAGCATCCAATTCGGCATCCTCGGCCAGAATGTGGATTTGCTCGCAGCCCATGCTGCGCATATGACGATCGATTAATTGACGCACGCTTGCTGGCCGGCTGATCCCGTCATTGGTGACGGGCAATGGCTCGGGAGCGGGCGGCGCTTCCAGCATTTGGGTTAAATTTGAGCGTAGTCGAACCAATTCGGACCGCGTCGGCTCTGGATCCATTTGGCGCACCAACTGATCCAACTCGTCGATACGACTCATCAGTGTTTGATGGTCGTCACGATTGCTCAATTCCGCTTCCAATTCCTTAATGCGTTGCTCAGCCTTGCGTTGGCCATGGTAGACCAAAGCGAGACCGGCGACGTACAGGACTAAGAGGACGTATTCCAAGGTGTTGGGCGTTCTGGAAGCACCTAGGATACCCTCGCGCCGCGGGCTAGCCTACGATGGCATGGCCGATGCGCACCCGCCTGATCTTCGCCGCCGTCTTCACTGCGATTTGTTTGCCTCTCATGATGGCGAGCGCCGATCCAGTTTTATTACAAACCTTAAGCGCGCAAACCATGCTGCAAGGCTACGAACCAGTGGCATCAGTACGCGCCGTCGACATCGATTGGCCGCTGGACGCCGACGCTGATGGGCTAGCCCGACGCGATGCGCTGCGTGTCGGTTTTCGCTTGCCCGCCCCAACTGAAGCAGAAAAAGCTGCCGACGTGGATCCATGGCTGCAAAACCTAACGGCGACCACTTTCCGCATCCTGCTCGCCGACGCCGACGGCAACCCGCCACTCGAAATTGGCCCGAATCAGATTCAAAACGTGCGCATGCTCCTCACTGAAAGTGGCAGCTTGCAATTATTGGAAATCAACTCCGCCGCTGAAGAAAGCTCACTGAATGCTGCCGGCGAGGCTTTGCCAAGCACGCAAATGGGTTCGCGCTGGGCTTTGATCCCACCCTTGCTAGCAATCCTGCTGGCATTTTTGCTGCGCGGCACCTTGCTGGCATTGAGCGCTGGAGTTTTGGTCGGCGCAGCAATGTTGGCCTGGGCAGAAGGCTCGCTCATCTACACTTTGCGCATTGCATTTGGGGATATTTTGATCGGCGAAATTTTGACCGATCCTTTTCACTTATACATCCTTGGTTTTGTTCTGCTTTTATCGGCAACGGTCGCCGTCATCACGCGCATGGGTGGAATTGATGGCATGGTGAAAGCCTTGCTGCGTTACGCCAAAAATTCACGCAGCGTGCAGGCAATTGCTTATGCACTTGGGCTGGGAATATTCTTTGATGACTATGCCAATACCATCATCGTCGGCAATTCTTGCGGACCCTTGTTTGACCGCATGAAGGTCAGTCGTGCCAAATTGGCTTACATCGTGGACAGTACCGCGGCACCGGTTGCGGGCATCGCCATTTTGAGTACCTGGGTGGCCTATCAAATCAGCACTTATGCCCCGCAACTGCCGACGGTGGGTATTCCTGCCAGTCAGGGTTACGCGTTGTTTTTAGAAACCGTGCCTTATCGATTTTATTGCCTGTTCGCCATGTTCATGGTCGGTTGCGTGATTTGGACGAAGCGCGACATCGGCCCGATGCGGCGCATGGAGGAACAAGCCCGTGATGGCAAAGATGAAAGTCTAATCGGCGCGGGCGACGGCCCGGCAGCTCATACTTTGGCTTTGCCAGGGGTACCTGCGCGGTGGTTCAATGGCGTGTTGCCGCTGGCGTTGATGATTTTTGGAACAGCTGGATTAATTTATGCCTTGGGTGCCGCGACCATGAACGAGGCCATCACCAACAATGACAGTGAAGCGATCGCCGCCTCGGCTGAGGGTGGTTTTGTTTGGATGCGTGCGGTGCTAGGTGCGTCGGATAGCACCAAGGCAATTTTTTATGGCTCACTCGCAGCATTTGTACTAGCCGTACTGATGGCAATTGGGCAACGATTGTTAAGTGCTGGCGAAATCACCAGAACTGCAAGCAACGGGATTCGCATTTTGTTCAAAGATGCCGTTTTGATATTGCTGCTTGCTTGGAGCATTGGCAAAGTTTGCGGTCACCTCGGAACCGCCACCTATTTGGTCGCCGCTTTCCAAGGAATCATCGACGGCGCCTGGCTGCCCATCATTCTGTTTTTAGCCTCGTGCTTCGTTGCCTTTGCCACTGGCTCTTCTTGGACCACCATGGCGATCATGCAGCCAAATGTGGTTTTACTTGCCTATCACCTCGGCGAAAACACGCCTTATGGACCGCATGGTTTGCTGGTTCTTTCCATCGGGGCGGTATTAGAGGGGGCTATCTTCGGCGATCATTGTTCGCCCATTTCAGATACGACCATCCTTTCGTCGGCGGCATCAAAATGTAATCATATTACCCACGTGCGCACCCAAGCTCCGTATGCGATTGCTACCGCCTTCGTAGCTGTGCTTTTCGGATATATTCCAACGGCAATCTTCAATACACCGTTCTGGGTGTCCATTTTGGCCGGGTTCGCCGTGCTCTACGCATTCATGCGCTTCGCCGGCAAACCGACCGAAAAACCGCAGGCGGTTAGTTAATGGTTGTACTCAATACCGAGCTCTTGTTGTTCATTTGCACGGCTTGGAACCAAACCGGGACGCCAGCAGTGCCACCTGGGACGGCCGAAGTCCAAGTTGCGTGACCGGAAGCGTCACTGGTCATTGGTGTACCGATTTGCACTGGATTGGCGATGTCCATGACGATACCCAACGGTGGCACGGTGAAGGAACCCAAACCAGTAATGCTGTAAGCCAGCCAAGTAGTTGCCGACGGGTTGGCATCGTAAACATCCAAGGTTGCGGTTGCACCTGACGATAAGTTGCTAGCCGCCACGCGGAAGCCGCCTACACCCAGATGCGAGCCATCGTTACCGTACAACTTGAGTTTGTAATCAGTCAAAGTACCGCTAGTGCCGCTGCTCTCGTCGGAAACGTGCACCAGCCAGTCGCCATCCGACAATTCGTCCCACGAACGACACGATGTGAAGATGTAGTTGACTAGGTTATTTTTGGAATCGTTGCGCTTTTTGGTGAACAAAGAACGGGTACCGTCTGGAGATTCAATCCAGATTTTCAAGTCGCCTATGTAGGTATGGCTGACGTTTAAAATCAACTCAGCGTGCTCAACGTAGAAACTTTCTGGCACGCTAATGGTGTATTCCAAACCATTGACATCATTGTCAGGAATAGTTTGATTCACGGTCAACTTACCGCTGTTGAAGATCTGCTCCGCAGATACGTTGGTCCACGACGCGGCTAAAGCAGTTGCAGCGCCAGCGTCTGCACAACCAAAGCCATAGGAGTAGTTGATGTCGTGGCCAGCACCGTTTATTTGCCAGTTGCTATGACTTGGGTCAACCAAACGCGAAGAATGCACCAGGACGTGCTGCACGTCTCGCCAGGTCAGGTTGGGATTGGCGTCTAACATCAATGCAATCACCCCAGCACCCAATGGCGACGCCGATGAAGTGCCACCAAAACTACTGGTGTAACTGTTACCCGAATCAGTGGTAGTGATGCCCCGATTATTGCCATTACTGTGGGCAACAACCAACATCGACGAACCGCTTTCGTTGTAATAAGAACGCGTATCCAAATCACCCACCGCGCCGACGGCGACGGTGAAACGGCTTGAGGCGTAGGGGTCATAATCGCAACGGTCACCCGTGCCGCCGTTACCAGCAGCCCAAGTGAAAATTTCGCCTAGTCCACTACGACCGGTAGTGCAGCTATCTTCCAACGCATTCTTTTCGATGTTCGAAATCGTCCAAATGGTGCCGTCGTCGTAAGGTCCCCATGAATTGTTTTTGATGTCGTTGAGATCGTTACGGTGCAGGAAGTTATCGGCGGTGTAACTGGAGCTGCCGTAATAAAGGCGCGACCATTGCGAATCATAGGCAGCGCCCACACCGCCCTTGTTGTTGCCTTCCACGGCGGCAATCACTCCGGCCACGGCAGTACCGTGACTAGAACTTCCACCAGACTTGGATGCGGTCACGTTGAAGTTAGCGGCAAGGTCTTCGTGGGTAGCTTCAGAGCCTCCATCGATGACGCCAACGATGACGCCCACCCCGGTGTAACCTGCATTCCACGCATCTTCTACGTTGGCGTCGGCGTCGGGCTTAGATGTGTTGCGCAAGTGCCACTGGTTGCCGAACAGCGGATCCGTAGGCAACCGGTGGTCGCTAGGCTGCTGCACGTCTAATTGCACATGGCCGTAGCCAAAAACCGGCTCCAACGCGGCAGTCATCTGCGCGCCTAGGTTGACGCTTGGAGCTACCACCGACCAGTAGCCAGCAACCGGCAGTTGTTCGATATGGCAGCGCTCATCGATAGAACGCACCATGTCAACCAGCAATCCTTCATCCAGCGTTTGCACTACGACGCGGCCGGTCAAGGTGTATCCCGCGCTCGGCGCAGGCACGAAACCATTTTTTTCGGCGCGGTCGTCGTTCAGACGCGATGCTGTGCTTTGGTTGGCATCAAGGTCATTGACCAAAAAGGTGCCGAAGCCATAAGTAGTTTCAACTGAAAGAGTTGCAGGTCGCTCTGAGACTTGAGCATGAGCTACGCCAGCAACAAGCAGCAGGACGGCAAAAGAAGGGAAGCTACGCATGTAGTGCAGGAGGGTGATTTAGGTTGGCTTTCCAGCGAACAGGAACGCGTTAGAGGCCGTCAAGTAGATGCAAGTTCCTTGAAACGCCGGAATTACGCCTGCGCCAAAACTGAAAAATGCGGTGACCGCACTAAGTTGCCCACTATGCGGGCAGCATCACCGGCCTTATCGGCTAATTTTCGCTTAAGAAAATAGGCTTTCCACTAGGTTTTAGTGGAAATTCGCCATGATCGAACACAAGTTCGCCGCGTAGCCAAACCTGAAGCGGAAATCCACGCATTTGGCGGCCGTGGAATGGGCTCCATTTGCACTTGGACGGCAGCTCGCTTTCTTCCACCTGACGCTGCACATTTGGGTCTACGGCAACCAGGTCGGCGTCGGCACCGAGTTGCAGGCGGCCTTTTTGGGAGAGGCCGAATTCGTCGGCGGGTTGCGAGGTCATCGCCCGCAGCAACAGGCTCATGTCCATGCCACTGTCGTCGGCGATAGCGAAGAGCATCGGCAAGACCAAGTCGATGGACGGAAAGCCCGACGGAGCCTTGGCATAGGGACGATCTTTGTCGGCTAATGGGTGCGGGGCATGATCGGTACCAATGCCTTGTAAACGGCCATCACGGATCAGCTCGCGCAGGCCTTGGCGATGTTCGTCGGATTTGATCGCTGGATTGACCTTAAAACGGTTTTGTTTGGCGGCATAGGCCTCTTCTGCGGTAACTAGCAGGTACTGAGTGCCGGTAGTGCCGGTGACGGCTTGCCCGGCATCATTCGCCTCAGCCACAAGGCGGCCGCCATCCGCAGTGGAAATGTGGAAAACGTGCAATTCCGCCCCTACCTCACCCGCAACGCGGATGGCATTGCGAATGGACTCGATCTCGCCGACGGCCGGGCGCATCAAATCATGTCGATCCGCGGTTTCAGCCGTTGCATGGGCCTGGGCGTCGGCCATGATTTGGTCGTCTTCGCAGTGCGCCACCACTTTCATGCCAGCTTGAGCAGCGGCAGTGAACAGCATGCGCATCGTTTTTTCGTCAGCCACCCCGGCGGAACCAGTGCTACAGCCTAAAAAGCACTTCACTGCCGGCGTTAATCCGACCATGGCGGCAATTTGATCCATGGATCGCACAGTCAAGTTGCCATAAGGCACAAAATCCACCCTGGAAACACCGTGCAGATCTACCATTTTTTGCCGCAAAAGTTCTGCCGTTTCCATTAGCGGCGGGTTGTTCTGAATTTCCATTACCGTGGTCACGCCACCATGCAAAGCGCCGCTAGAACCGGTCAAATAGCCTTCTTTATGCACCAAACCTGGCTCGCGAAAGTGCACGTGGCAATCCACCAACCCTGGCAATAACCACTTCCCATCCAGCTCCACTACGACCTCGCCTGCTAACGGCTGTAAATCGTTCCCTATAGCCTCAATCTTGCCCTGCGCGTCGCTGCGGAGGTCGGTTTGATCCAGAAAACGGTGCCCATCGAAAAGGCGGCCGCCGCGAAACAGAATTGGGGATGCAGTCATGGTCCAGGTTTTGCAACATGATAGGCTCTCGGACCGTAACTCATAACCATGCAACGCTTCCTAACCTCGCCGATTTTGTGCCTTTTGACGCTTTATGCGCTGACCCTATCCGCAGCGGCTGCATCAGCATCCGCCATGCCGACGCCAGCGCAGACCCAATTTGATTTGCGCGAAGTCAGCTATCACATGGAGCCCGCCGCCGACGGTGAATCTCTGCAGATCGCGATGTCGTTGCAACCGTTGTTCGAACGCGATCGGGTAGTCGTGCGCATACCATGGTGGCAGCCGGGATCTTATGGCTATCAAAACTATCATCAACGTATTTCCGACTTGCACGCTATCGACCAATATGAACAACGTCGCGACATCCTTGCGCTGACGCCGCGGGCTTGGGAAATCGATGCCAGTGGCGCTACGAGCTTGGAAGTTCGCTACACCCTAGTCGCCACCAATGAAGCCGAAGAAGGTGCAACTCCTGCGGTGCATTTACGCGGTCCTATGACGTTTTTATATACCGAGGACAGTAAACATTTGCCGCATTCGCTGACAGTCGATTTACCCAAAGGATGGGACTTCGCATCCGGCCATCGTCTAGACCCAAGCAATCCCAAAATTCGTCGCTCGCCCGATTATGACGTCTTCGTCGACTGCCCCATCGCGATGGGAGATTTAGAGCGGCATAGTTTTGAAAGCCATGGCAAAACCATTGAATGGGTGCTCTTCGGCCGCGAAATCACGCCGACCCAGTTCGACCGCGACGCCTGGACCGCCAAACTTAAGGCCATGTCTGAGGTGTGCTATGAAATTTTTGGCGCATACCCATTTGAGCGCTATGTGTATTTGTTCCTCGCCAACGGCATCGGCGGTATTTCTGGATTGGAGCACCTCAATTCCACCAGCATATTGGTCAACTACCGCGGTCTCCGCAGCGGCGCGATGATGGAGCCGTTGGAAAGCGTGACCGCGCACGAATTTTTCCACCTGTGGAACGTCAAGCGCATCCGTCCGCAACAACTCGGCCCGTTTGATTATTCCACCGATGTGCGCACTACCGATTTGTGGTGGCTAGAAGGCGTGACTTCCTACTACAACGACATTATCGTGCAACGCGCCCAGCTGCGGGCGTCGGGTTGGTTTTGGCAATCGCAATCCACCAACTTCGTCAACGTGCATGAAGCGGCCGGCTACGCGCAAAAGTCGCCAGAACGGGCGTCATGGACCGAATGGGAGCCGGATCGCAAAACCTATATTTCCTATTACGACCAAGGCCAAACCCTAGGCTTGCTGCTGGATCTAAAAATCCGCCTGGAAACCCAAAACCGACGCTCTCTGGACGACGTCATGGCTTTCCTTAACCGCTGGGTCAACTACCCCGATCCAGGCTACAAGCCGGATGATTTACAGCGCGCGATTTACGCAGTAAGCGGCTGGAACCCGGCTCAGTTTTTTGATCGCTACGTCGAAGGCGTAGTCAAGCCACCGCTTGATGAAATCGGCGCCGAGGCTGGCCTCAAAGTGGTTTGGATCGAAAAAGATTCGCCGTATCTTGGTATTTCCTTCCCCGACGATGATTTGACGGTAAACGTGCGCGAGGGGGCTGCAGCAAGTAACGCTGGCTTGCTGACCGGCGACAAACTGCAATCGGTCGCTGGCGTCAAGGTCCAAACCATCACCGAGGTCCGCGACGCTTTGGCCAAGTTGGTGCCTGATCAAGAGGTCAGCATCAAAGTTCGTCGCGGTGGTTCGGTCCGCACTTTCGACGTCAAGGTCGTGCAGCGCGGTCGCTTCATCTTTCGGCTTACGCCTGAAGAAAACCTCAGCCCGCTACAACAAACCATCCTGCAGGGTGTTTTGACGGGAGTCCCAGATGCGGTGTAGCTGCGGCGGGTTATGAAACTTGCCGCGCCGCGGTGGACAAAGGATTTATTGACCGCGTCCCAACTCCTTCAACGCGTGTTCCTTCCAAGCTTCGTCCAACATGCGGAACAAGTCCTGGCCAGAATTTTTCAAAGCGGCGTCGCCAGCTTTACGGACCTTTTCCTGAAAGGGCCCACCTTCGCGGGCGAACTTGCCCATGTCGCGTAAGAACACTTGTGCCTCGCGACCATAGGTGCGGGTCAAAAAGTCATACATCGCCCAGGACTTGGCGACGTCGCCACGCTTCATGTCAAACAATTGGGTTTGCATTAATACATTGAACGGCACGCCTTCAGCCAGCGCGCTTTCCAAGTAAAGGCGCTTTTCCCCTATCGACAAGTTGGGCTCGGCAACCGTTTCTTTATCTTTTTTATCGTCTTCACGACGGGAAACGGTGTGGTCGTCGTCTTCTACTCCCCAATCAAAAGCTTTTTCAGTCACGGAATTCCGACCTAAAAACTCTAGCGACATCCAGTACCCCATTGCTTGCTCCAACCAATCTACCGAAACTTGAGTATTGGCAGTACGGAAGTGAACCGTCGCCGAAATGGTTCCCAAATTGCTGGTAATAATGCCACTCAAACTTCCTTCGTTTTCGATCCGCCAATAACACAAATACAGCGGGTTTTCGCCACCGCGATAGTTGCGACTGCCATGCAATTTCATGCGCTCTTCTTTGCGCGGGCCCCAGCTCATGCCGTAGTGCTCTTCATAGAGCAAAGTATGCACTTTGGCATTGTCCGGTCCAAAATGCCATTCCAACCAAAGATTGTCAGGGATCAAATCTTGAAAATCTTCAGCTAAATACGGCTCCACAAACTGGGCGCGGAATCCAGCCAAACAACGCTCAGCCAGCTTCAAACAATGCACGACCTGAGTATCCTTAATGCCGGTGTGATAAGTAATACGAAAATGCTGACTCTGTTGCATTTTGAATCGCGTCTTCAAACCCAATCTTTCTGCGTCAGCATTTAACTTGCTCGGAACCTCTACCTTGCCGACGCCTTGAATGGCGCGCTTGCGTTGCTCCTCTTCGGCTTCTTTGGCGACAGCTTTGCGTTGCCGATCCGACTCTTTCTTCAATTTTTTGGCGGGCCCGGGGTAGCCCATTCCGCTCAACCACAGGTGCATCGATTCATAACCATCCAATAGCACCCAGTGCGCTGCCATCCATTCTTTGCCGCCTTTATCAGAACTATCGCGGAGCTCGCGCAGTTCGTCCAGGCGCGCCATGCGGTCTTTGTACTCCAGCGATATACCGTAAAAGCTATTGTTCTGAGCAAAGGGTTTAATTCCGTCCAAATGGCTATTTTGAATACCTACCACTTGCTTTTTATTCGCTTTGCCTCGCGCGCCATCCTTAACCTTGTACGGCAACGACAACGGATCATCTGGATCGGCGATAAACCACTCACTCCGTTGAGCCGAATCCCAGGTGTAGTCGCCACTAGGTTTTTTGGTGAGGCCAGAACGTAATTCGGCAATAAAACGCGGTGTTCCCTCAATATCCACCATGTACTTAGCGTACTTCTTGGCATCTTTATCAGTTTTAAACTTAACCTCAAAAATTTGCCCATAAAGCAAATTACTGAGCACCAAGCTTGCTAGGACGACGAGCAGGGACCGCATACACCCATAATAGACTCATCCGCCGCGACTGCGCATTTCTAGGCGTGGGTCGTCGTCGGCGTTGCGGCCTGGGCTTTGTAAGGGGCCGCGCTGTGCCATTTGCGCGCGTTCTTCGGCACCCCGGTCGTTACGTTCGGGCCACTCGGAGGCAATTAAATCTTGCACCGCCTGTTTTCCTTGCAAGCGCAGCGGAGTGCGCAGATCGAAACCTTTGCGAGCGTAAAGGCAATGAAACCAGTGCCCATCGGCGGTGACCCGACTGCGATCACAACTGGCGCAGAACGGTCCTGGTTTCGAGGCCAAGATTCCACATACCAGGCCTTCGTCCCATCTGGATCCATCTTCCTGAGCTCAGTCGCGTCGCTCCTTTCCCTCTACTTTGCCCCCCGTCCCCTCCCCCCTCGCCACGATTCGCGTCCTCC
>JACNIZ010000222.1 GCA_014382805.1 Planctomycetota bacterium | reverse complement strand
CATTGATGGACGTACCGGGATCAACAACATGCGGATAAACAACCGCGACTTCAAGGATGTCGTCATCATCTTCCGTGAGCTTGACTGCATCAACGACACCTGCGCATTCCCTGACTTCAAATGGGGAGGAATTTCCAGGGTCATGAATATCAATTTCAAATCCGCGGCCCGGTGAACCAGATGGGTGGCCGACAACACCAATTGGATCATTAGGATTCCCAGAAGCGTGAACCCACGCACATTCGAGCACTGCAGGTTGGTTCGATTGCCCCGTAAAGGAATGATCATACCTCCGCGTCCAGACTACAAAGAATTGATCCTCTACAGCCACTACATCGGGCCTTTCGCATTTAACCAAATCCTGTACGGCAAGAGGAACTGGACTGTAATCAACGCTGCCAACTACTTTTGTATCTCTATAAGTCCAGCGATCTATGCCGCCTGGCGTAGGAGTGAATTCGAAAAGGGCTACTTCAACCTGCTTCATACTCCCTGCCCATTCTTTGTTCGGATCATCTAGGTCATCTGGCCTATATCCTCGTGAAGAATGAAAAGCCACCAACACGTCTCTGTCTGAATTCATTGCAACGGTGGCGTGATCAGCATCCCGATCATCGAACCCTTGACCTTCACCGAAAAGGAAATCGTCATCTAATAGAATTTCGGTCCAATTTTGACGATTGATCTGGCCGAATGCCAGCGCAGGTAACAAAGAAATGGCAATCCAAGCCAAAATCAATATTTTCGATTTTTTCACCACCACGGAACCTCCTTTTGCAAGAACTAGGAAAAAGTACCCGGATGGTAAAAAAAAAATGTCGTAGAATGTCAAGTGAAAACTAATCCCAATTTAGATGAAGCTGCACCCCGCGATTTTCCTGGCAGGATTTGCCCTTCTCCCCATTGATCAAACTTTATGCGCGCAGCAAATCTTGACGCTTTCCAGTAATGGAGAATTATGGTCCGTTTCTCCAGATAATGGCCAAGCAACAATTATTGGCTTGACTGGTGTACATGGGCTCTATTGGAATGGCTTAACGATGGATAGCCAGGGTTGGCTTTATTCTGCGTACGGGAATGATTGGTTAGGTTTTTCCATTTACCGGATCAATCCATCTAATGGCTCGGCCACGTTGGCCGTGGCAACAAATTTTTCAGAAATCGGAAGCATGGCGTTCGATCAGACCGGGGTGCTCTATTTGGCACACGATCCTATTTGGCCAGCAGCTGGTGGAATTTACGAATTGTATACCCTCGACTTGAGCAGCGGCATAGAGTCCTTCGTGGGCTCTACAGGATCAGTAAACCTCCTGGCTATGGATTTTTGTGGAGACCAGCTTTATGCACAAAATACTTCGAATGGGTTATTGCTGATAGATACATCCACTGGAGTCGCAACAGATGTTAATCCGTACGTTGCTGGGCCGCTTGGAGCCACTATGTCGATGTGTTTCGATGATCAAGGTGCGCTTTACTATTTAGACCATGCAATATGGGTGCAAGATAAGGACTCAGGAATCCGAAACCCAATCGACTGGGTTTCCGTTTTAGGTTGGTGGGGCGAAGCCGTCTTCGTCGAAGGCCCGAAACCAAACTTCGCCCTTTGGCTCGACGGCACCGCTGGACATTTCATGCAAGTCAAAATGACCGGCGCCACCCCCAATGCTCAAGTCGGCGTGCTGTGGGCAAAAGGTGAAGGCGGCCCCACTCCCATCCCGTCGGGATTGCCGTGTGCTGGAACGATGATGGATTTGAATCCCAACATGAAACTACTAGCCACCGATACCGCCGACGCCAACGGTGAACTCGTCATCGGTCCTGGACCTACGCGAGTACCTGCAGCAGCAGCTGGATTGATATGGCTGCAGGCAATTGACGTCAGCACTTGCGAGACTAGTAATAAAGTTCTGCTGTATTTCTAGAGATCCTAGTTCGAGTAAGGCTCGGTGCCTTCCGATAGAATTTGTAGGTAATCGGAATACGCCCACTGACGACCGCGCTTGCGGCCGGAAATTTCGCGTGCGATTCCATGCAGAACCAGTTTTTGAAGCGCTCGGTTAACGGTAGGCGCAGCAAGACTCAGCTCCGAGGATAGACCTGGAACTGAAACTATTACCTTCCTTTTGAGTTCGCCGTGAACTCGCAATACATTTCCAGCAATTCGACCGCTGGCCTGAAGCTTCGCTTGGTCTTGATCAAACAGCTTGAGCAAACGTTGCGCAGTTTGCACGGCCGACGCAGCGGATTCGCGTACACCCTCCAAAAAGAATTCGAACCAACCTTGCCAGTTTCCATCAATGCGCACGCCGTCGAGCTTTTGGTAGTACACATCACGATGGCTTTTGAGCCACAGACTTAGATACAGCAATGGCTCACGCAAGACTCCCCGCTCGGTCAGAAGTAGGGTAATCAATAGTCGTCCAACCCTGCCATTGCCGTCTAGAAATGGGTGAATGGTTTCAAACTGCACATGCGCCATGGCCGCAACTACTAGCGGAGGAAGCTCACCCTTGGTTTGGTGCAGGAAAAGCTCTAAATCCCCCATACATGGCATGACCTCCTGTATCGGTGCTGGAACAAAATGAGCATTACCTGGCCGGGTGCCGCCAATCCAGTTTTGACTGCGTCGAAATTCTCCGGGGAGGGATGCTGCACCGCGGCCACTTCGAAGCAGGATGCTGTGGATTTCTCGCAGCAAACGATTCGACAGAGGAAATCCACCACGAATGCGTGCCACCCCGTGCTCAAGGGCGGCGACGTAATTGGCTACTTCCAATACGTCGTCCATGGGCACTCCTGGTGCCTCGGCGCTTTCGTAGGCCAGGAGTTCAGATAGGGAGGATTGTGTGCCTTCGATCTGAGAAGACAGTTGAGCTTCCTTGCGGACGAAGGAATAAAGGAAAATCAGTGGATCCGGTAGCACGCTGGCCACGCCGTCCAACCGAGCAACTGCCTCGGCGGCCTGACCAAGGAGAAATCCAGTCGAGCCACTAAGATCCACAACCGTTTTCCTGGGCAACGGATTAGGAACAAACGCCCTGACTTGTTCTCCGGCCACAGAGGTCCGGTGGTATTGGCCAGTGGCGTGAATGGAGCTCATGGATTCGGCACGCTTATTAACGATAGCGTTACTAAGAGAATGCGTTATTAACGTTATAGCCCGTTTTCGTTATTAATGGCGCCGATTTTTGACAGAATTAATAAATCGGGCCGCCTCCGAAGAAGCGACCCGTTGTTTTGGTGCCGGGAACAGGGGTCGAACCTGCACTGGGTATTATCCCAACATGGCCCTCAACCATGCGCGTCTGCCAATTCCGCCACCCCGGCTGGGTTGGGACGCAAATTTTAACGGCGTCCCCCCTAGCGTCAATGAATCAATCCAGGATCGTGGGGATTGATTTAGCCGTCGAGGTCCAAACCGCCCGAAAGCACGGTCGATGCTGACTTGCGGTTGGTCTTCAGGCCGATGGAAAGCCAGTCAAACCACTTCAGCGGCAGCAGGTCATTGAGGAAGTTGATTTTCAGCTCGCGCACCCGACCTTCGCGCTCGCTTTGCCCCAGTTTGAGCAATTCTTCGTCAACGGCGTCGTCCAATGTGCGCTGATCGGCGGCGGACAAACGACCGTCGGTACCAAACAGTTCTTGGCCTAGGCGCTTGGTGATCGCCGGACGCTCATTTGAGTAGCGCTGGTCCATGTAGTCCTTGAATTCCCCCAGCGCGACGTCGGCAGCAAGTTCGTCGATCCATTCCCAGGCTTCGGAAGGATCCAAGTACAAGAACAAGCCGGCGCCATTTTTGACCGACGCCAGCGCATCGCGGAAACCATCGCGCTTCAGTAATTTGATGTCGGCTTCGGTGCCCAATGGTGAGGCCATCGCCGCTTTGACGATGTCGGTTGCGTAATCCCAGTGATTGCACAATACGATGGCATTGTTGTTAGGAATGTGAACGAGAATGATCTCGCCGGTGCCTGGAATCGCGGGTGAGCTGAAACTCTTGCCACTGGCACCGCCGAACAGCTTGAGATCCCATTGCCTTACCCCGCCTTCCACCAAACGGCGCATATCGCGCTGCATCATTTTCAGCAGGTCATCGTAGGAAGAGGCCCCAGATTCCTTGGCGATCAGGGCAATTGCTGGAACCGGTGTGTCGTCGTGCTCAACCTTGGCGTCGCCAGTTTTTTCAGGGTAGTCGTTGCGCCGCATCGATAGGAAGATTCCGGGTTGTATATGCAACCCGAGCGTGCGCAGCAAATCGACCATGCCGTTGTAATTGCCGGTGCCAGAAGCAATTTCATCCATCAGGCGGCGGATTTCCGAATCCATCGCCCCGTACATCTCAGTCATCACCTCATCCGGCCGACCCGCCAGCGATGCGAAAAAGAAGGAATCATGCGGCACCATGCCCGAAAATTCCTTGATGCGGTTGATCGAAACCGGCGACGCCTCAATCCAATCGCGCTGGAAGTCGCTTTTCGCTTTGGTCGAGTCCAAATCGCCCTCGAGCCGCACTTGGAAGCGCTCACCCGGCAAGAAATAACCGGCCGCGAAGCGCATCATGTCGGTATCGAAAAATGCACCAGCAGCACGCGTCGGGAAACCCTGGTCGTCGCCGCTTGGCGGCCAATGCGGCATGTGTTCGCGCAGCCGTTCCCAGCGCATGAAAATCTCGACTGGCTCGTCGTTTTCAGACAGATAGGCGGTGACCTTGTCATGAAATACCGACGCCAACGCCAGCGAATCCTGGCCGCCTTTCAGCTTCAGATCAGCCGCTTTGTCCAGCCATTCCAAACTACTAGCCAACAACATGACGTCGTTCTGACGGCCTAAATAGGCATCATTTCCGTCGAAAAAGGCCGGTAAACGGTAATAATCACCCTCGCTGACGATGCCGAGGTCGTCGGGCAGTTTGTTGCGCACGAAATCAAATCCGAGCAGGGCCAGGCCAGCTTTGACCTTGAAAGAAACGCGCAGCATCAAAATGCCGTCGAACTTGCGACCCAAACCCATTTCGCCTTTACCGGCGATGGCCACCTCGCGCAGCAGATCGGCGGTCAAACTCAGGGTGGCAGGCACGTTTTCGACCTGAGCCCGCAGATTGGCGACGGATTCGCCGATGCCGGTCGCCTCATTCAGTTTCGCCAGACCGCCGCTGCCTTCCAGCTCCTTATAAACGCTGGATTTTTTGACACTGCCCCAGAAAGTAGGCTCGGGGAAGTTCTTGAAATTGCTGCCGGCACCCTGCCAGCGCACAAAATACTCGACATCGCGCGGCACGATGCTGGCAGTGTCACCCAGGTCCTCTTCGAACGGATCGAAGATCAGGGTAATGAATAGCATGTAAATCGCAGCGACGATGCCGACCAGCACGGTCAGGGCAATAACGAAGCGGCGGCTTGTGAGGAAGTCGCGAATTCTTTCGAGCATCGGTGTTAGGGCACGAAGATGGGGACTATTGTGGGTTTGCGGGCACGAAGAGAATAGAATTTGTGGCCGCTACTTGGACCGAGCAAGACTGTGACTACTTCCTCTCAGATTCATCTTTCCGATCGCGTTGCCGGGTTGGCACCATCGGCAACTTTGGCAATGACTCAGCGCGTGTGGGATTTGTAGGCGCAGGGCGTCGCCGTATTGGGCCTGACCGCTGGTGAGCCGGACTTTGCACCGCCGCGCGTGGCCGAAGATGCTGGTGTTGAGGCTATCCGCAAAGGGATGGGCCGTTACACCGCCGCCGCAGGCACGATGGAATTGCGCCAGGCTGTGGTTGAGCATATCCGGACTGATATCGGCTTGGAGTATGCTCCTAGTGAAATCGTTGTGACGAATGGCGCCAAAATTGGTATTTCACAGGCGCTGCTGACGTTGGTGCAGAAGGGTGATGAGGTGTTGGTGCCTTATCCTTGCTGGACCAGTTATCCGGAAATGGTGAAATTGGCCGAGGCGGCGCCAGTGATGGTGCCATGCGACGCGCTGCAGTATCCGGACATGGCATTGTTGGAAGCCGCCCGCACCGAACGCACGCGGGCGATTTTGCTGAATACGCCGAGCAACCCGACCGGCGCGGTTTATCCCGAGCAGTTATTGCGCGAGTTGGGCGAATGGGCGCTGCAACACGATATTGCAGTGATCTCCGACGAGATTTACGCCGCGCTGACTTACGAAGGTGCACAGCACGTGTCGCCGTTGAAGGCGGCGCCAGGTTTGCGCGAGACCAGCATTTGGATAGGTGGAATGTCGAAGGCTTATTCGATGACCGGTTGGCGCATGGGCTTCTTGGCCGCGGCCGAACCGCTGGCGAAAAAAATTGCCGGGCTGCAGTCGCAGTTGTCCGGTTCGCCGTGCGCAATTTCACAACACGCGTCGATGGTGGCGCTGCAGAAAGCCGATGGTCCACGCGAAGAAATGCGCAAGGTGTTTGAAAAGCGTCGGCGCATGGTGGTGGAAACGCTGCAGCAGATTGATGGCTTGGACGTGGCCATGCCAAATGGCGCGTTTTATGCGTTCCCTGCGATGGGTCAATATTTGGGTCGGACTTGTCCGGATACTGGGATCCAAGTGAATAGCGGCGATGACTTCATTGAAGTGCTGCTCGAAGCTGATCAAGTTGCCTGTGTAGGTGGTTCCGCCTTCGGTCAAGCCGACGCCTTCCGCATTTCGTTTGCGGCGGCGGATGATGTGCTGATAGAAGCGCTGAAGCGGATTCGGGAGCGTTTGGCCAAGTTGGTTTAGGCTTCCTCACTGAATTTCTATTCACGCCGTGAATGATATTCATTCACGGCGTGAATAATTTTACGTATCCCAGCCTAGTCGCCAACCCCCGACTTCGCTGCTTGATTGCGATAAGTTCAACCGTGGAAGCTTATTTAAGTATTTGAGGAAAAAGCGCGTTTCGACCTATTAATTGTTGATGCAAGGCGGCGGCTAAATCGATTTTTATTTGCGGATGGGATTGAGAACGATCGGTGCGTTCACCGATGTCGTCGGCGAGGTTGTAGAGCTCGGTACGTTGATCGGCGTACCAGTAAATGAGTTTCCAGTCGCCGCGGCGGATGGCGCTGTAGGGCGGGCCGTCGTAGGTGTGTGGGAAGTGCCAGATGAGGTCGCGGTTGGCTATGGTGTTGGCTGAAGATGATTTGATTTGAGTCGTATCTAGCAGCGATAAAAAGCTTATTCCGTCGATGTTTTGCGGTAGGTTGTTAGGTAATGCGACGTCAGCGGCGGCGAGGATGGTGGGCATGAAATCCTCGATGATGACTGGGGTGGATTGGCGCGTGGCGGGCGTGGTGTGGCCGGGCCAGCGCACGATCATGGGCACTCGACTGCCGCCCTCATAAGGAGTGAGTTTGCTGCCGCGTAACGGAAGGTTGGGCGGAGCTTGTTTGGGTTGACCATTGTCGGTCATGAAAATCACCAAAGTGTTTTCACTGAGTTGCTTTTGATCCAACCAGGTCATGAAATCACCGAGAGACTTATCCATGCCTTCGATCATGGTCGCGTACTTGGTTTGGAATTCGCTCAGCCCGGCGTCGGCGTAGTTTGACGTGTAGCGGTCGTCGGCTTCCCATGGCGCGTGAATGGCGTAATGGGACATATACAAAAAAAACGGCTGGTGCTCGTCGGCACAATGGTCGAGTTCTTTGATCGCCTCACGGGTTAGGGCTTCGGTCAGATAGATGTCTTGACCATGGTATGGCTCCAACCCTGGTACGTCCCAAATCCGAGCACCATTGCGCCATGCCGCACTGAAGTTCTTTTTGCCCCAATAACTGCCTGGCCCCCCTGCCGCATGGCCGCCAATGTTGACATCAAAACCTAAATTCTGTGGGTCCGCCCCCGGCGCGCCTGCGCTACCAAAATGTGCCTTGCCGACGTGGATGGTTTTGTATCCAGCATCCGACAATATTTGCGGCAATGCCGTCGCGACCACGGTGCGTTCAGTTCCCGCCGTCGGCGCCATACCGTTCAGCGGCCAATCCGGTGGCTGTATATTTTTGCGTTTCGGATCCGGCGATTGGTCGAAACGAAGAGTCCAATTGGTAACTCCATGCCGCGCCGCGTTCATGCCGGTCATCAAACTCACCCGCGAAGGCGAGCAAACAGCCGATGCATAGGCCTGGGTGAACATCACTCCTTCCTCCGCCAAGCGCTGCATATTCGGCGTGCGATAAATGGAATTCAGCGTAGTCGCTTCAGTGTGAAATGGCACCGAAGTATCCTGCCAACCCATGTCGTCGACTAGGAAGACTATGATATTCGGCGGTGCAGTGACGTTGGGCTGGTTGGTCTGGTTCGGTTGAGATTGGCAAGCCGAAAGGGTTATGGCGAGCACGCCAACCATGATTGCACGAAGGAACATCAACCAATCATAGGCCCCGCTCGAATTGGCTGTGCCGACGCCATCCGCTCGCCTTAGGATGGAGCCGTGAGCAAAATTCCTCCCCCACTGAATCCGCCGCGACGCACTTTGCTTGGACCTGGGCCGTCTGATGTGGCGCCGTCGGTTTTGTTGGCGATGGCGCAGCCGACATTGGGGCATTTGGATCCGGCGTTTTTGCTGGTGATGGACGAATTGGCGTTGATGTTGCGGCAGTTGTTCGGCACTAAAAATGAATGCACGCTGCCAATGTCGGGCACTGGCTCGGCGGGCATGGAAACGGTATTTGTAAACCTATTGCAACCCGGCGACCGCGCCTTGATCGGCGTGAATGGTGTCTTTGGAATGCGCATGGCCGAGGTCGCACGGCGCTGCGGAGCGGAAGTGGTTGAAGTCAGCGGCGAATGGGGCCGTGCTTTCACCCCCGACGACTTCACTCGCGCCGCGGCCGGTCAGAAATTCAAATTGATGGCCCTGGTGCACGCAGAAACCTCAACCGGAGTTCTGCAATCCATGGATGGCATGCGCGACGTCGCCGATGCGTGCGGCGCTTTGCTGGCGATGGATTGCGTGACTTCCATCGGCGGCATTGCAGTCCAAGTCGATCAATGGGGAATCGACGCCGCCTATGCCGGCAGTCAAAAATGCCTGAGTTGTCCACCCGGCCTTGCCCCAGTCACCTTCTCCCCACGCGCCGCCGACGTCATCCGCGCGCGCAAAACGGCGGTGCAAAGTTGGTACTTGGATTTGAATTTGATCCTTAGTTATTGGGGCGGCGAGCGCGCGTACCACCACACTGCACCGATCAATATGTTGTACGCACTCCATGAGGCGTCGCGATTAGCGTTGGAGGAAGGATTGCCCGAACGCGAAAAACGTCACTTTAAAAACGGTCGCGCTTTAGTTGCCGGATTAGAAAACCTGGGCTTGCAACATCGCGTACCCGAATCTGAACGCCTGCCGCAACTCACCGCCATCGCCATTCCCGAAGGCATCGACGACGGTACCGCCCGCTCTTTCCTACTCAACGAATTCGGAATCGAAATCGGCGGCGGACTCGGCCCGATGAAAGGCAATACCTGGCGAATCGGATTAATGGGTGCAGCCAGCACTCCAGCAAACGTCGCACTGTGCTTGGCTGGCATTTCTAAATTGCTAGAACCACGTTAATCTAAGTCGCGTTCAGGCACGCTCACTCTCTAAAAATCCATGAACTCCTCTTTCGCATTTTTTGTATCCGCATTTTCGCTTTGCACAAGCGTCTACAGCCAAGACCCTACCGACGACCTCCGCACTGGACCGTTGATTATGCAAGAGGCGTATTTCAAATCTATCGAGCCTGGCGAACGGGACGAATTTGGTTCTTCGGTTGCGATTGATGGTAATACGGTAGTCATTGGCGCGCCCAATGAAGACAGCAATGCAACCGGGGTGAATGGCGATCCCTCGAATGATCTACAACCAGATTCTGGTGCTGCTTTCGTTTATATACGCCAAAACGGGCAATGGCAATTTCAAGCCTACCTCAAGGCAAGTTATAGCGATTCTAATCTCGGTTTTGGCACTTCTGTGGCCATTTCCGGCGATGTCATTGCCGTGGGCGCTCCATCGGGCAACTCCCACGGCGAAGTTGTCATTTTTCGCCGCACGGGAAGTACGTGGGCGCTTGAGGAAACGATCACAGGCTTCCGCTCAGAACCTGGTGACGATTTTGGCGCCTCCGTTGACATTGCAAACAACAACATCGTAGTTGGTGCCCCTGGCGAAGACGGTGGCTCCCATGGTGTCGGTGGCGATCAAAACAACAATTCATCAACGAAGTCGGGAGCAGCATATATCTTCGTGGAAACCGCGGCGAATGGATGGCGGCAAAAGGCTTATTTAAAGAGTATCCACCCGGGCCCAAATGATGGCTTTGGCTCAAGTGTTTCCATATCTAAAAACACTGTTGTCATAGGAGCCCCACGCGAAGATAGCAATGGCATCGGTGTTAACTCGAATCCCTATGATAATTCTGAAAAAGGCTCCGGAGCTGCTTTTGTTTACGTACGCGGTGGCGGCAACGGCCAATGGTCCATGCAGGCATATCTGAAGGCTTCAAATACCGAAAGCGGGGATTCATTTGGCAGTTCCGTTTCCATTGCCAATGATGGAATTGTGGTTGGAGCGCCAAACGAGGATAGCTCTGGTATTGGGGTCAATAGCACGACTGGCAATGGTTCACCAGATTCGGGTGCTGCTTATACTTTTGTCAGAAGGAATGGGACCTGGCACCACAACGCTTACTTAAAAGCCCTAAATACGAATCAACGGGATGGTTTTGGGATATCGGTGTCCAACTATGGAAACACGGGGGCAATCGGCTCTTATTTCGATGATAGCTCTTCCTATGGAGCTGGTGGCCGTAAGGACGCAACGATAGCAACAAAACCAGGTTCGGGTTCCGTCCAAATTTATTATCGTACAGAAGGTCTTTGGATTCCCTTTGCCTATAACAAAGCGATGAATTCGGGCCAAGCGGACCGTTTCGGTGGAAGTGTTGCGTTCGCGAACGGGCTATTGATTGCGGGGGCATCCTTTGAATCAAGTTCTGCAAAAGGCGTGAATGGCGATGGAAGTAACGACGCCACCTCTCAAAGCGGAGCCGCATATTGCATCAATATTGCACCAAAATGGGGACTGGCACGCTACGGCCCATACTCTGGGCCCAACTATGCCGACCTCTTCAGCAATGACCATCCGGTGGCCGGTGAAAGCTTCACCTTCCAAGCTAAACAGTTCAATGCCAACGGCCACGCTCGACTACTACTTTCGCGCGCGCCGGATTGGGTGATTTACCTTGACGGTGTGCTGCATGTAGATCGTAGTCCGAACATGCTACTCGTACGTCCAGGGAAATTCCTTTGGATGGACATCACCAAATCTGGTCCGTACCGAGGCCGTGGAACTTACACACTTAACCTGCCCGCAGCCGCAGCAGGATTTACGTTTTACGCCCAAGCTGCGATGCATGACCCAACTCAGCCGACGCGGTGGGCGTTGACGAATGGGTTAAAGATTGTGGTTGGACCTTAGAATTGAATCGTTGGCCTTACTTACGGTCCTTTAATCCATCCACTAGCGGACTCGGCCATTTTTTGACCTTGTTTACTGCTTGATGGTCCAAGGGGTCGATTCGACCAGACAGCTCTTGGCCTTTGGCATTGCGACGAGTGTTGCACAGTACGGCCCAGGTGTAATCGTCGTGGCGGGAAACTAGCAGGGTTGAGGTTCCAGGTAGAGCGCCGGTGTGCCAAATATTTTTGGCACCTTCGTCATTGACCACTCGCACCGACCAACCGCAGCCATAATAAACTGGACTCTTTGCCTGCACTTGAGAATCCGGCGGTCGCGCCACCATTGCCGCCGTGGACGCGGTGCTCAAAAAATATTCGCCGGTTAAATCCACTGCACAGGCGAAGCGGGCTAAATCTTCGGCCGACGCAATCCAACCCCCGTGGGCGTCCATAGCTTCAAGGTAGAATCCGCCATAAGGGGTGGGAACGGATGAGCCGATGTTTTCACCAACTACTGCAACGGACTTGCGGGTGTCGTCGAAATATTCAACTTCGTTTACGGCACGATTGGGTGGCGTGCTGCGGCCCAAGGTCATAGAGGAAATCCCGATCGGCGTCAGCACTGCATATTGAACGTAGTCTTCATAGGTTTGGCCCGACACTTTTTCGATGACTAGCCCAAGCAGCATGTAGCCAAAATTGGAATAGGCGGTTTCTGTTCCCGGGTCAAAATCCAGCGAGCGCTTGAACATAAAATTCCGGATGTCCAACTTAGACGGCGGCATGGCCACTTGTTGCTCAGCGGCAATTTTCGCCAAGACAAACATCGGATCAAAGCTGCGTTGCCGATCCCAACCAGCACGATGCTGCAGCAAGTGGCGAAGGGTAATTTCCTTCATCCGCACGTCGGCGTATTCGTGTTTTTGCTTTGGGAATAGCACGTCGAGCAGCTTGTCCTCTAACTTGATTTCCCCCTGATCCACCAGGGTGAATATCGCGACCGACGTAATCGGTTTGGAAATACTGGCGATGCGAAACAAAGACGTCGGCGTGACCTTTTTGGTTTTTGCGTGGTCGGCGAAACCAAAGCCGCGCGAATAAACCAAATTGCCTTTGTGGGTCACGGCCAGCGCAGCTCCCGGCACCTGGTTGGTGCGCAAGAACTCGGTCATGAGGTCGTCCAATGGCTGCGTTTGCAGCGACGCCGACGCGGACCCGCAAAGCAAGGCGGCAACAGTAAGAGTAAGCGGTTTCAGCAAGCCGGCATTATTCCTTATTTAGCTCGGTCGCGCCTTGCGATGCCTGCAATTGATATTCCTGCACCACCCAAGAATGAAACGGCGACGCCTTTTGTACCTTTATGTAAATTTCCCCGTACTCAGGATGAGACTTGGATTGAAAGCGCAAATAGGAATTCCAGCTCAACCATTTACTGCCGTAGCCGCCAGCAGAGATCACCATATCGTCCTTCTCCCACCCCAATTTCTGCGCTTCCTGGCGCACAGCGGCATCCAAGCTCACAGCGTAAGGGAATAACAATTGGTATAGCACCCATGCGGCAAGGAGAATTGCGACGGCAGTAAAGACCTTCTTTTTCATCGGAATCGGGGCTCAAATAGAGAACGATTTCGAAGCGAAGTTGTCCCGCAAAATGCACAGGAAATTTTCCATCCACGCATTTTTTTAGGCATTAATTCTTATGACTAAGAATGTGAACCTCGCCGCCGACCAAGTAGCCGGGCGGTGGAGTTGAAACTTGATTTTCAGGTACACCCACAACCAATTCGTCGCGGCCATCGCCATCTAGGTCGGAAATGGGGAACAGGCGCACGGTCAAAAAGTTAAAGCTCGACGTTTCGGCGATGGCGATAGCGTCGCCAGTTTTTCCGGAAATGATATCCACATGCGGCCGTATTTGCCAATTGCGATTCAGTAATAACGACAAAATTGCGACGTCCTTAACACCGTCTCCATCCATGTCACCGAGCGGGGTTGCCGAGCGTCCGAAGTCTTCAAAAGCTTCCCCTACTTTCAAAAACATTTGATGGGCGTCACTGCCCGACAAGAAGCTCGAAATTCCTTGGATCCACATTCCATTTGGATGCGATTGATACCCGGTCACCAAAAAGTCGCCTAGCCCATCCGCATTCACATCACCGACGGCATCGAGGTCGACCACACTGTGTTTGAGTTGGTCACGGTCGCGGCTGTATAGGATTTGAAAATCAGATCCGCTGATGGCAGTAAATCCGCCATTGCCAGGATTACTAATTCCATCCACCCCACCAACGATGAGATCGGGAATTGTGTCGCCGTTTAGATCGCCCGGCCCGCACAATAGATTCCCTAAACTGCGAAAAGCCTCCGCGCCTAGTAGTTCATGCAGCACAACCCCATTTGCGCCATCAAAAATCATAATGCGCCCAGCCAAAAAATCGCTGCCGACAGCTTCCGTTGGCAGACCAATGGCAAACTCTGGCAACGCGTCGCCGTTCAAATCGCCGATCAATTCCAACTGCATTCCATGCTGGCCATTGGACTGCGTATCCAAAGCCAGCAGCCGAATCCCGTTGCGCCCCGAAATCACGTAAGCACCGGTGTAGCCGCCACAGCCAACCACAAAATCGCGAGCTCCGTCGGAGTTGACGTCACCGATTGCCAACAGCTCTTTGCCGAGCAATGAATCCACGCTAGCAATCGGATCCACCTGGTAAATCAGGCTCATATCCGCACCGGAATACACCTCAACCAGCCCGCTGCCCCACCCACCACTCGTTGGCAGGTGCCCCGGGCTACCGACTGCAAAATCAGTGATGCCATCTCCATTGACGTCGCCTAATTCGGCAAAGCTGGCGCCAAACTGCTGTTCCAGCTGATTACTAGGCAAAAATGCGATACGTTCCAGCGGGAGCTGGGCGGACGCTGCGAGCGAAAAAATGAGGGAGATGGCAATCATGGTTCCTGACTAGAAGGAATGGCGCAAAAGACCCCGAGGCTCCCTCATATTACTTGGAAAAGGCAAAAAGTATTCAGCCCCTTAAAACGGCCAGCGACTGCTGATGCAACTGGGTGGTTGCATCGTCTGGATGAACCAAGTAGCTCACGGATGGGGCCAAGATCATCGCCCGCAATTCTGGTGGCGCCAACTGCGCTTCTTCCAGCACTGCGGCTGCGTATTTGTGCTGATGATGTTCTTGCGCCGTACGCAGCAATGAGGTACGCAAATGAGAACCGAATTTTGCCACCGAGGTTTGGTTGTTCATCAGATAGCCGCAAACCACCGGCGGAGAACCTGAGGCGATCGCTGCGGTGAGTGATGCCATTTTGACGTCTGGCCCAACCGCCAGTTGCTCCAGCGATGGCGTAACGGTTGGCAGGTTGGTTGAGCTCTGCAGCCACTCGCGCATGTTCGGAATACGTGCAACCGCTTCGAGTAAACAGCGCCAACGCAAGCGGCCGTCCGTGGTGGTACGAGCGATGTAACCGAGCGCGTTGACTACAGTGAGAGCGTGAACCGGCAGTAGGGCGTTGCGCCCATCTTTGGATCGAGTGCCGGATCGATTATGGAAAACCTCGCTGGCAATCAAGCGCAGCGCATTCCAAATGTCGTCGGGGTGGTGATTATTTTGCAGTGCGGTTAGGGCGACGGATAGACACGCAGTGGAATCAGCATTTCGCATTTGCCGATATAAAGCTCGGGCGTTGCGGTGAGTGGCGGCAACTTTGGTGAAAGGCGTGCCGGCTAATCCGCTGGCAATGTTTGCATTGCCGTCCCAAATTGTTGTTTCGCGTCCGACTAGCAGGGTTTGCACCAATGATCGCGCAGCGGATTGACTTAACGCAAGGCGCTTAGTTGCGCGGCAGAGGTTGGCAGCATAGATTGCCTTATGGCCCAAAAAACTGTTACAGCGGACTGCAAATGGCCAAATTAGGTGAAAAAATGAAGCGTGACTTAAGGTTGGAAACAGCGCAATCAAAGCCGAATCGGCACCTTTGGAATCCCAGTCCGCCATCGCTTTTGAAAATTGCTGGTGCAATTCTTTGGCGGCGACTTTTGATATTTCGGTGTCAGGCCCTTCGGGCGCGGACTTCATTTTCCAATCGTCAAATTCATCGCGGTCACGTTGCTGCGAAATTTTCAAATCATGCAAATTCCAAAGCGCCAGCAGCTTGGCTTCCTCATCTCCTGCATTATCCGCCAGCTCCAACGAAGCATGCACCATCATCACCGTGTGCAAAATCCCGTGCGGCCGCGGACGTATATCCGTGACTCCAATTTCCAAAACCGCCGCCATTAAAGCACGAACTCCGACGCCGTCGGTGAGGGCGTCACCAGCAATTCTCAGAGCATTTTGAGGTTTAGCGCTGCGCAAGGCTGTTACTAAATCTGACAGATAAGAGCTGGCAGTTGGCGCGAAAAATGGGCCAGCATTTGCAATAGACGTCGGTCCAGCGACGACATATGCACCTAGTCCGCCCAACTTGAATAGGATTTGACGACGACTAATGGGCGGCTTAGCCATTGTGGTTTTTCTTCAACTGCGAGTCAATTTCCTGCAAGCCACTAATGATTTGATTCATTCCGTCCTGGACGGCATATAGAGTTTTACTGACGGCCGATAAAACTCCAATCAGCACGACTAAACCAATCAAGGCAATGAGTTCAAGCATGCCTTGATCTTAGCTGCAATCCAGTATCGGCGGTTTAGTCATTTGACGAACTACGGACAAATCACAACCTCCAATCCATGGCTGGCGATGGCATTTGGATTAGTGATGCCGGCTTGTAGGTAAAACTTTTTGCCGATTAGCGCTGAATTGGACGGAATTGAATAATCCAATTGGGCGTTGCCGTTGGCGTCGGTGGTGATGGGAACTTGCAAGATCGCCGGGCTGAGCAGCAACGTTAGACCGGAGGCTGGGTGATCCATTGCCACCGCAATTTGGCCGACGTTAAGTTGCACAAATTGATTTGCGTTGAAGTTTTGCAGTTCAAGGCTGATTGTGGCGCCGGAGCTCGGCGTACCAGTCAGAGATAGCGACGCAATGTTTCGCGACGGATCCAGCGCGTTGTAACTGCGCACGCCACAGGTGATTTCATTGCTAGCTGCTGGCGTGGGTTGCGGCAGTGTCACCCATAGATCGCCGCTGTCCTCTAATCGCCCCGTGGAGACGTCGGAATTTTGCGGACCGAAGCTAAGGAAGTCTAGGAAAGTGATGCCGTCGGAATCGAGCAAGCACAGATCCTCGCCACCCGACGAAAGGCGGAAGTTGGTATGCAGCGGACCATCAAGCGGTTCGCCGTCGGCCCAAATCAATAAGGATTGATCGGGCGCAATGGTGGTCCCGACGGGAATTTGCCATTTTGTGAGGTCTTGGAAATCGTCGGTCAAATACATCCCGCCCAGGTCGAGGATGGAAGCGCCATGATTGTGCAATTCAATCCAATCTTCATGCTCCCCCATTTCGTCGGTGGCGCCATTGTTATTCGAAGCCACAAATTCATTGATGCGCACGTCGCCGTCCGACGCCCCCGGCCCTACCAAAAAGGAATGAAATTCCATGGCATTTGCATCCGGCGAAAAGCGAACCGCATTGCTATTGGTACATTTTGCGTGGAAGTAATACTGCACCTCAGCGCCATATGGGAACGCTGGCGCGGTTGCGGCAAAAATGCCGTCGTTGGCTGCGCCGTCGCCACTTAAACCATCGTCCAACATTTCCAACGGCAGGAACGCGCCTTGCACGCGCACATGAGCAGTCACTATATTCACAGGATCGTTAGGATTCTCAACCTTGACCCAAAACCGTACTGGCTGGGTTGAAGTTGGCTGCTCCGGGTAATGACCACCGGCGACGTATTCCGGACGCTCCACATCCAACAGCGCATGAGTGGTCAAAAAGTCATAGCGGTTCTGAATGAAATTTTTAACCTGCGTCACACTGCTTAACCAAACCGGGTAAGTTTGCATGATGCGCGTATCGATTTGCATTTCGGCATCAATCAATGCCGCCAGCGCATCGATCTCGGCATGCAACTCCACCGGATCCATTGCCTGTACCGCGGCGGTCCATATATGAGAAAAATACTCCTGCCGAAGCACTCCGCCCTTGACCAGATTCGCTAACAAAGGTCGTGAGGCTGTGCCTTTGCCAGCCGTTGGCGACAAGGTGTGGCCGCCACTTCCATAGCCTCCGAAAGCCATGTTGTAGTCCCAAGGCAGCACCACCAAACGATCGTGAATCGGATCGTGGTACAAATAATAATTTTGACCGGTGGAATAATACGCATCCAACGAAACTATCGCGTTGTTAATCGCCAGATGCCAGATCGCTTCGTTGGTATCCAAAAACGGATCAAGTTCCTCGACCAATAAATCAGTCGAGGTAAAATTCAGGGCATCGATCGCATCCAGAATATCCAAGTGGTGATTCGGATCGGTCAGCAAATTCTTCTGCTGATATGCGCGCTCAGCCTTCAAAATCGAACCGCCGATGTCCTGCAACG
>JACNIZ010000335.1 GCA_014382805.1 Planctomycetota bacterium | reverse complement strand
AGGTAGCGAGGTGCGCCTCTGGGTGCACTATCACGTCACCGACTCGGCGCATACCCTGTTCGGCTTCGGCCGCAAGCCTGAACGCATTCTGTTCCGACGCCTGTTGCAGGTCAACGGCGTCGGCCCGACGTCGGCGTTGGGTTTGCTGTCGGCGATGCCACCGGATGAATTGGCGCGCTGCATTTTGGACGAAAATTTACGCGCTCTTACCGCGATCAAAGGCGTCGGCAAAAAGACTGCCGAACGTCTGATTATTGAGCTGCGCGAACATCTGACCGAACTCGCCGCACCGGCGCAAGGGCAAATGCACGAAGCCGCCACCGAGCAAGATGAGCTTGCCCAAGTTTTGCGCGGCCTGGGTTTCAACCCCAAAGCTGCTGGATCCGCTGCAAACAAGGCCCGCCAGGAACTAGGCGCCGATGCCGACTTCCAGGACTTGCTGCGCATGGCGCTGCAAAACCATACTGTCTGACCCCTTAGCCTCCCATGACCACCCCTGTTGCCATCCTGATGGGCTCCGACTCGGATTTCGAGCGTTTGGAGCCAGCCGTAAAAACCCTGCGCGAACACGGCGTTGATCCGGTTGTACGCGTGCTCAGCGCCCACCGCACTCCGGCCGAAGCATGTCAGTTTGCTGAGAGTGCGCGCGAAAACGGCTTTCGCGTGTTGATTTGCGCCGCTGGCGGAGCCGCACACTTGGCCGGCGTCATTGCCGCCCACACCAGCTTGCCGGTAATCGGCATTCCTCTGGACAATGCCCCGCTGGGAGGCTTAGACGCGTTGTTGGCCACGGTGCAAATGCCGGGCGGCGTGCCGGTTGCAACCGTCGGTGCGGGTCGCGGCGGCCCGATCAATGCGGCTTTATTGGCTATCCGCATTTTAGGCGTTGCCGACCCAGACTTCGCCAAGCGCATGGATGACTTCCGCACTCAGCAGCATGACCGAGTCCTAGAAAAGGACGCGGCGATTCAGGCTCGCTTGTAAGGGACTGGGGGGGGGTGAAAGACCTCCCGCCATACAGGCTTGAGGGAGGTTGAAAGAGCTCCCCCATTTTTCTAGCACAACGTCGATTCAGGCCGCAATTGCGGATAAATCGGCTTCTGCTGGCATAGCGCCAAACACTCGGCACGCACCCGTTGCTGCAATTCAGAATTTTGCGGATCGCGCAACAACCGATTCATCCAATCGGCGACGCTATCCATGTCGTCGGTAGTGAAACCGCGCGTGGTTACTGCCGGTGTGCCGATGCGAATCCCTGAGGTCAACATGGGCTTCTCGGGGTCGAACGGAATTAGGTTTTTGTTGACGGTAATGCCGCCAGCGTGAAGCGCGTCTTCCGCCACTGCGCCAGTAATCGCTGGCCCTTCCGGTCCACGCAAATCAACCATCATTAGGTGATTGTCGGTACCGCCGGAAACCAAGCGGCAGCCACGTTGCTGCAAACCGTTTGCGAGTGCTTGCGCGTTTTCGACCACGCGCTGCTGATAGTCGCGGAATGCTGGTTGCAGCGCTTCTCCAAAAGCAATGGCCTTGGCTGCAACCACGTGCATCAACGGGCCGCCTTGCATGCCCGGGAATACGGCCGAGTTAATCTTTTTGATCCATTCCTTTTTGCACACAATCGCCCCCCCACGTGGACCGCGCAAAGTTTTGTGGGTGGTCATGGTCACGACATCGGCGTGGGGAACCGGCGACGGATGGACACCTGCAGCCACCAATCCGGCAATGTGCGCCATATCGACCATGAACGAAGCACCAACCTCTTTGGCGATGTCGGCCAGAAGCTCGAAGTCCAAGGTACGGGAATAGGCACTTGCGCCAGCCAATAGCACCGTAGGCTTGACTTCATTGGCTTGCTTGCGCAAGGCGACATAATCGATGCGTTCGTCTTTGGGCGAAACTCCGTAATGAAAAAACTCGTATGTAATGCCCGACAAGTTTTTCGGGTGGCCATGGCTGAGGTGACCGCCGTGGTTCAAATCCATCGCCAAAATTCTTGCCCCCGGCTCGGCTAGCGCCAGCAGCGCAGCGTGGTTGGCTTGCGAACCGCTGGACGGCTGCACGTTGGCACGCTCCGCTGCAAACAACTCCACCAAGCGATCTTTGGCCAATGACTCAGCCTCGTCGACGTGCTCGCAGCCGCCGTAATAACGACGCCCTGGATAACCCTCTGCATACTTGTTGGTTAGCACCGAGCCAACCGCATCCATCACCGCCAGGCTAGTTTGGTTTTCACTGGCAATCAACTCGATTTGATCCTCTTGGCGCTGAAGTTCCGCGAGCATAATGCGGTGAATTTGGGGATCTTGGTGGCCAGCGTAGGGGTAAACCGAGGACATGATTTGCAGGAGTTGAGGGGGCGACGGTCCGGGAAAGGACGCCTTCGAAGGGGCGGGGTAGGAAACCGACCCGCGCGCGTAGGATACGGGTGATCACGATGCAAAAAAACGCCCTCTATGCGGAAGTTCTCAAACCCAGTTGGAGCAAGCTGTTGGCTTGCTTGCTACTGGTATTTTGCGCCACCTGTGGTGAGGCTGAATTGGAACCTGTCATCAGCGATTCTGGCCTAGTGGTCGAACCACTGCATTTGCAATTGGATCAAGTCAGATTCGGCGACAAAGGTACTGGGGTTTTTCATATCCAAAACACCTCGGACGAGCCCAAAAACTTGATACGCATCGGGCCAGCCAACTGCAGCTGCACCACTTTGACCCTGCACCTGCCCGACCGCCCCAATTTTGAGCCTCGCCAACTCCGTGGCCATACCATTGACATCGAATTGCAGCCCGGCGAAAAAGCGGAACTGGAGGTATTGTTCGATACCGCCCGCAACCGACGTCCGGTTTCGCACCGCACCGACTCTTTTGCTTTTTTGGTAGAAGGCGCCCGCGGCTTCCCTCTGCAATATACAGTTGATGTTTGGGTCCCATTCTGGTTGGAGCCCTGGAATTTAGACCTAGGCCGCGTCGGCGCCACTGCCAAGGCCTCGGGCTTCGCGTCGATCAAGGCGCACGATGAGAAATTTTTCGACTTGATCGTTCCTAGTGAGGTGGACGGTTGGCAAATCAACACCAAAAAAATTGAGGGCGCGCAGGCGTTGAGCTTCAATTTGGAGTTCCAGGCTCCCGACGAACTCCCGCTCGGCCCCTTCCACATCAGTATTCCGGTCCGCGTCGATTTAGCTAACTCGCCGACGCTTACCCTGCAGGTCATGGGCGTGGCCGTGGCCGACGTCGATTGGACGCCGCGCAAGTTGCTGATGCGCCCCAACGATGACGGCAGTAGCCAGCAAACCGTGAGCTTGAACACCACGTCTGCGACGGCGGAGGTTTATTTGAAAATTGCCGCACTAAGCGGTTTACCTGAAGGCTTGGTCAATGTGGAATGGGAAGTGATCACCGAAGGCAAGTCTTACCAAGTGAAATTGACGGTAACGGAACCACCGACCGAACGTTTGGAAGGTGAGCTGACGCTCATTCTGGATTCCGAAGATACGCCGCAGGTGCGCATCCCAGTAGTGGTGCTGCCTCGCCCTTAGCCATGAGTCGTTCCCCTAGCGAAAGAATGAAATTTAGTCTTGCTCCATTGAGCCTAGCCCTTGCCGGCATTGTCCTAATGACCTCCTGCGGCGAACCGGACAGCGGTTCCGGACAACAAGGTTCCAGCGCCTCCGGCAAACGCCACAACGTGGTATTCATTAGCTTGGATTCGGTGCGACAGGATCGCTTAGGCATTTATGGCCACAAACCCGAATATGCGCCCAATGTTGAAGTGACACCGAATATTGATCGATTAGCTACTGAGGGAGTTGTATTTGATGAATGCTGGGCGACCAGCTCTTGGACTTTGCCTTCCCACATGGCGGCGATGACCGGCTTGAGCGACGCCGCCCATGGCGTGGTGCACGATCACATAAAATTGGATCCTAAGCGCGGCACTTTAGCCCAACACTTTCAAAACGCCGGGTATGCAACTGCAGGTTTTTTCAGTGGTCCATATTTGGACGCAAAGTACGGTTTTGGCAAAGGCTTTGACTATTATGCTTCCGGCATGATGTCCGAGGCAGAGCTTGCTGGGGTTCTCAGCAAGGCGGCGCAAGAAAAAGCAGCGCAGGGTGGAAGTCCTACCCTTTCCGAAATGGAAATGATTGCGATTCGCGACCGCGTGTCTCACGAAGACATTACTTCACCGCGCATCAACGAATTGGGGATGGAATTTTTGGATATGCACGGCGAGCAGCCGTTCTTTTTATTCCTGCATTATTTTGACGCCCACTATGATCACATTCCGGAAAAAATGGAGCCAGGTTTGGGCAAAAAGTTTGATCCGAATTACAGCGGTAACTTTTCGCCAGATCGTTGGTACTTCAACCCAGAAGTGCGCGAGGTGGATGCGCAAAACAATCGTAATGCACGCAAGATCAACGAGCGCGATTTAGGTCATATCCAAGCCTATTACGATGCAGAAATCCACTGGGTGGATCGGCATGTCGGGCAAGTGGTCAAACGCCTGAAGGAATTAGGAGTTTATGAAAACACCATCATTGCCATCGTTGCCGACCACGGCGATGAATTTTTTGAGCATGGCAGTATTGGACACCGCGGTTCGCTTTGGACGGAGGTTTGCAAAATCCCCCTCATTCTGAAACTTCCGAACTCCCCAGCTCCTGGCAAGCGCGTGGCGCAAGTTGTGCGCATGTATGACATTGCCCCTAGCTTGGCGGACTTCGCTGGCCTAACCGCGATGCCCGATGTGCAAGGAACTTCGATCCGCTCTTTGTTGAACTCAAGCACAGCCGCATCGCGCGACATGATTTCCAACCTCAGTAGCGTGATGCCCGCTTCACCGGGCCAATGGAAAGCACAAACTCAAGAAGCCTGGCGCGACGAACGCTATACCATTTTGCGCATGTTGCAGTGCAAGCCCTTCGCTGACCGTACTGATAAATTCCCCACTTTCAGCCAAGTGGTGGCATTTAGAAAGGTCGGCGGCCAAGGAGGATCACCTTATATGTTCTTCGATCGCCAAACCGATCCGATGGAAAGAACGCCCTTGCCATTGACCCATCCTGGATTTGCTCCAGCCTTAGATCGCTTTGTAAAGGAAAGCCGACGCCTGCAACAAAGCCAGACGGTGTTGAGCCAATCGCATCCGTCGGAACGATGGGCGCAAGCTAAAACCGAGGAAGAAATCCGAACCCTCATTGCAATGGGCTATATGGAGGAATCGGAAGCCAAAAACCAAGCGAAGGTGCATTTACCAGCGTTTGCCCCCTATCCAGTGCCGCTAAAAACTGGCTTTTGATGTTCAAGCTTAACACTTCATGGCTACTCGCAGCTGTCGCCCTGGCGATGTTCGGGTCTGGTTTTGGCTGTGGCAAGCCAGAAAGCGATGCCACTGCTGAAACTAGTGCAGGTGCGCCAAAAAACCTATTGCTGATTTCGGTCGACTCTTTGCGCGCGGATCGCGTCGGCGTTTATGGCCATACCCCGTGGTTTACTCCGAATCTGGCGGTCACTCCTGAATTGGATCGACTCGCGCTGAAATCAATCGTTTTTGATCAAGCTTGGTCGAGTTCGTCGTGGACTTTGCCGGCCCACACTTCATTGTTCACCGGCTTGGATGACCTTGGCCATGGCGTCATCAATGAAGCCTTCATCGTCGACCCTGCCCAGCAAACTTTGGCTGAATTTTTAGCCGCCACCGGCTATCAATGTTATGGCGTTTTCAGTGGTCCATTCCTTAAACCACGCTGGGGTTTTGGGCGCGGCTTTGAACGCTATGAATCCGCCATGATGGGCCCCACTGAGGTAGAAAAGCAAATGTTGGAGTGGCGCGAAAACCAAGTGGAAGCTGGCCTACCCGAGCCTACGGATGAGCAGTTGGCTCTGATTAAGCGTCACGTCACTCTTTGGGACGTGACCTCGCCGCGGGTGAATCAAAAAGCCAATCGGGTGCTTGAACAAGTCGCGCAAACGAAGCAACCGTTTTTTCTATTCCTGCATTATTACGACGTTCATTACGACTACATTCCGGAACGCGCTAACCCGGCTCTAAAAACATTGTTCGATCCCGCCTACACCGGCACCATGACCGGACAAGATTGGCACGGCAACCCTGCGGTGCGCAATAAGATACCGCCTTTCGAAAGGCGTATTAATGAACGCGACCTGCAGCACGTCGAAGCTTTGTATGACGGCGAAATCCATTGGGTGGACACTCACATCGGTGCCATCTTGGATGAACTACGGCGGTTAGATTTAGCCGACGACACTGTGGTTGCCATCGTGAGTGACCACGGCGACGAATTTTTCGACCACGGCTCTATTGGCCATCGTATTTCTCTGTTCCCGGAACTCAACAAGATGGTGTTTATGTTGCACATTCCTGGACGCACCACGTCGCCCAAGCGTAGTCAGCAAATGACTTCGATGATGGATGTGGCCCCGACTTTATTGGAAGCCATCGGAGTGGATGATATTTGGACCCAACCGATGGGTAGCTCGCGCTTGTCGGCTCCGCCGCTGGCCAATGCCAAAGGGGTATTCAGCCACCTGCTAGTTGATACCCCTCAGGGATTGCGTTTGATTGAATGTTGGCGTGGCGAACGTTTTACCGTGATGCGTCCGTTTACCATTGATCCCAGCACCAAAGAATCGATTCGGTTAGTGCAAAAACTCTACCCAGACAAGACGCCGGCTTATTATGTTTACGATCGCCAACAAGATCCAAACGAGCTCAAGCCGATTCCACCCACGCATTCGGCATATTTACACGCGGTGCAAAAAATGGCGACCGACTTTGATTTGCAAAAACGTCAGCGCGAGCGGGTCATGCTTTCAGCGCGAGCGGGTCATGCTTTCAGAATTCGAATTGCGCAATGCACCGCTAGCCATGGGCTCGAGTGAAAAGGCCGACCTACAAGCATTAGGCTATGACGACGGCCCGGGCGATCCACTGCATGCAGACGGGGAGTACTTGCCGTTGCAGCCGCTGCCGACTCCGGTAGTGCCTATTCGGCAGTAATTTTCACGAAGCGCCGCTTTCCGGCTTGCAGCAATAGCTCGACGTCGCCTTTGACCTCGATCTGTGCGTTTGGATCGGATTGAACGACGCCATCTAAACGCACCCCGCCGCCCTTAATTAAGCGCCGCGCCTCAGAAGTGGAATGGCACAGGCCAGCATCTTTCATCAAATTTGGCAGTGGCAAAGCCTGCGCCGCCAGGGCCACCGAGGGGATGTCTTGCGGCAATTCTTTCTTCTTAAAGCGCCGCGTGAATTCTTCGGCAGCGCCATCAGCCGCCTCATTGCCGTGAATTTCACGGCATACTTCCCAGGCCAATTTACCTTTGGCTTTGCGCGGGTGGCCGGCCAACCATTTCGCGGCTTCTTCATCACTGAGTTCAGTCACCATGCGGAACCAATCCGGCATGATGTCGTCGCTCAGGCTCATGATTTTGCCGTACATATCGTTGGCAGTGCCATTCAGCGGCACATGATTGGCGTAAGTTTTGCTCATTTTACGGCCATCGGTGCCGAGCAGCAGCGGCGTCGTCAAACACACTTGAGGTTGCTGCTCATTGCGCTCTTGCAACAAGCGGCCCATGTGTAGGTTGAACAACTGATCGTTACCTCCCAACTCGACGTCGGCATTCAGCATCACCGAGTCCCAACCCTGCATCAGCGGGTACATCATTTCATGCAAATGGATCGGCTGGCGGTTTTCCATGCGCTTTTGAAAATCGTCCCGTTCCAACATACGGGCGACGGTGCCGCGACCCAATAAGCGTAGGGCGTCGAAAAAATCCATACCGCCAAACCATTCGCTATTGCGACGGATTTCACATTTCTCAGGAGATAAATCTAAAATGGTGCCGATCTGGTCCAGATAAGTTTCGGCGTTATGACTCACGTCGGCCTCACTCAGCGGCGGACGTTGCTCGTTGCGGCCGGTCGGGTCACCTAGGCGTGCGGTTGCATCGCCGAGCAGCAAAATCGGCATGTGGCCCATGCGCTGAAACAATCGCAGCACCCGAATCGGCACCGAGTGGCCAATATGCACATCGGTGAAGGTCGGGTCGATGCCAAACTTGATGCGCAGCGGCTGTTTGGATTCCGCCGCCTTAGTCAGGCGCTTTTCCAAATCCGCTTCGGTGATCAGATCGGAGGCCAAGCGCTTGAGCTGGGCGACCGCTTGTTGAGGGGTGAGGTCCATCACGACGTCCCTATTTTGGCCTCCTCCCACCAGTCCTTCCAGATAAGAGCGTTTTCTCCGAAGTCGCGACCGGTAATAAAGCGCAAAACCGCCATCATCGTGTCCATGCGGCGCACGCTAGGCGCGGAAATAAGATTGTTCACCATCAGCTCGATGGCGTCGGCGCGGCGATTTCGTGGCAGCAGCGCAGCACACACAAGCAAGTGGCGATCCACTTGAGGATCGGTAATGGTGATCAGTCGTTCCAAATTGGCAAACGGCGTGTCAGCCATGCTCTGCCAATTACCTGGTAGTGCCAGCATTTTGGCCCCACGAATGGGAATCGACGCGACCGGGAAAGATTCGCCGTCCAATTCCAGGCCGTCACAGCGCAACTTTGCAGTCAAGCTCAGCCGCCACA
Organism: Planctomycetota bacterium; assembly: GCA_014382805.1. Taxonomy (GTDB): domain Bacteria; phylum Planctomycetota; class UBA1135; order UBA1135; family UBA1135; genus JACNIZ01. The sequence continues at coordinate 9,376 of JACNIZ010000335.1, read as the reverse complement.
CAGCCGAAGCCTCGTTGACTTGGCCCAACGGCAATTCCACCGGGTAGCGAATTACCTGCCCTTCGGCAAAATCCAGCATGCGATCAAAACTGGCGATGTGTTTGCGGTGTAAAACCTCGCTCGAAGCAAATGGCATCCAGCGCTCCACCCGCCAACTAAATTCAATCACAAAACCCTGCGGCGGTTCGATCACGACAAAGCCTTGGCCAAAAGGGTTATTGAACACCAATTCGGCAGCCAAGACGTCGCCGAAAGTATGGGGACCTTTGGGCACCACCAATCGCCATTGCTCGGTCAATTGCTCTTGCAGTACTTTGCCTCGCAACACTTTGATTCCGACATGGGTGCTGTCATCCAAACTGGCTGCCACTGGAATCGGTTCGTCGTTTTGGCCTAACCAGGAACAACTTCCGATTAGGCCAAGAAGGCACAAAAAGAACACAGCCCGGGCGAAAACACCCGGGCTGTGCAATGTACCTGCTAGTGCAGAGTATGCAGTCAATGCAGTCTAGCTTGGTTCTGATGCTTAAGCGTCAGCTGGCTTTTCCGGCTCAGCGTCAGCGGAAGGTTCTTCAGTTGCCTCTGCGGTGGCAGCCTCAGCTTCTACTTCAACTGCTGGTGCAGCTTCGGCTTTTGGGGCTGGCTCAACCACCACGGCTTTTTCAACCTTGGTTTCTTCAGCAGCTCCTTCTTCGTCATTTTCACCACCAGCAGCTTCTTCAGCAGCTTCCTCAGCAGCAGCCTTTCGGGCAGCTTTGCGGGCTGCTTTTTTGGCTTTGGCTTCTTCGAACTTGGCGCGAATCTCGTCGTTCTCTTCGAACTCGGAGTGGATGAACGAGAGTCCGATGCGCTCTTCGCCACAGTCAACGCGGACCACACGAACCTCGACCTTGAGGCCAGGAATGCAGTGGTTTTCCGGATCAGACTGCCACTCTTGCGGCACGGTGGAGTAATGCAGGAAGGCTTCCAGGTCCTCTTCCAACTGGATGAAACAACCAGCAGAGATCGCCTTGGTTAAGGTACCAGCAATCATGTCGCCAACGTGGTAGTTGGCAGGAATGTAATCTTCCCATGGGTTGCGGGTCAGCTGCTTCATACCCAGCGAGATGCGTTGCTTCTCGCGATCCACTGCTAGAACTACGCACTGAATGCGATCGCCCTTGCGTACCACCTCAGATGGGTGTTGAACCTTTCGGGTCCAGTGGAAGTCGGTGTTATGCAGCAAGCCGTCGATGCCTTCTTCGATCTCGACGAATGCGCCGTAGGATGCCAAGTTCTTGACAGTGGCCTCGATAACGGTACCCGGAGCATATGCTTCGGCGATCTCGTCCCAAGGGTTGCCTTCGACCTCGCGCAACGACAACGACATTTCTTTCTTGTCGTGATCGATGTCCTTGACGAATACATCCAGCTCGTCGCCGCGTTCGAATTCGGCTTCCGGGTTCGGATTCTGACGAGCCCAGCTGAGCTCGGTGACGTGCACCAATCCTTCGACACCTGGCTCCAGTTCCACAAACAAACCGTAAGGCATGATGTTGGCAATGCGACCTTTGTGTACCGAAGACACTGGGTAGCGACCTGCAATGTTCTCCCAAGGATCCTTGGTCAAAGCCTTCAGCGACAGAGCGACGCGGTTGCGGTCGCGATCGATCTTCAAGATCATCACGTCCAACTTGTCGCCAATCTTGACCATTTCGCGCGGGTGCTTGATGCGGCCAAAAGTCATGTCGGTGATGTGCAGCAAGCCGTCCATTCCACCAAGGTCGACAAAAGCACCGAAGTCGGCGATGTTCTTGACTTCGCCAACGCGAACTTGACCTTCTTCGATCTCGGACAGCAAGGACGAACGCTTCTCGGCACGCTCCTCTTCCAGTAATTGGCGGCGCGAAACAACAATGTTCTTGCGCTCCAAGTCGATCTTGACGATCTTGGCGCGAATGGTCATGCCGATGAATTCGCCCGGCTCCGGAGTGCGGCGCAAGTCGATTTGAGAAGAAGGCATGAAGACCAGGACGCCATCGACGTCGATCAGCAAGCCACCTTTGATCTTCTTCTTGACCTCTCCTTCGATAACGTTGTCGACTTCGTAAAAATCGATAACTTTGGCCCAAGCACGTTCGCGGTCGGCTTCGCGCTTAGAGCAGGAGGGTACGTTGGTTGCACGGTCGTCCCCACGGTAATAAACCTCGAAGACGTCGCCGATGGACGGCATTTTATCTTCAAATTCATCGTAAGGGATCGGTGCCTCGGCTTTGCCGCCGATGTCCACCAGCACGCGCTGGCGGCTATCGTCGAGCGAAAGCACGGTGGCGGAAACAATCTGATCACGTTCGACGTCACCGGTCGAGTCGCCAATTTCATTGGAAACGTCGGTGTCGCCGATAATGGCAGATAATTCCTGTTCGAGGGTCGCTTCATCAATAGTGAAGCGGCGGATGGTGTCTTTGGAAGCCATGAAGGCGGGATGGGTTAGTAGCGGGTGGATGTCGGGCGGAATGCCTGCGGGTCAGACAGCGGAAAGCTCGCTGGCCCACGAAAGAAGGCGCCGGATCGCTTCTTCGACGGTAACGGATTCGTTATTAAGTACCCGGTCTCCTGGATGGATCTGGGGCGCGGCTGCTCCGCGGGCTCGATCACGTTGATCGCGGACCCGCAATGCAGCCAGGGTGGATGGGTAATCCACGCTAAGTTTTGCCTTAAGTTGCTGTTGGTAACGCCGCTCAGCGCGCACTTCGACGTCAACCTCTACGAAAATTTTCAGAGCTGCGTCGGGGAAAATGATGGCTCCTGCATCGCGGCCATCGGCAACGACTCCCAAAATATCGGGGGCGTCACGGAGCAAGCGCATGCGTTGATTGAGGGCCTCACGGACGTCGCTGTGATCAGCCACCATGGACACTGCTTGATCAATTTCAGGAGTGCGTAGCTGCTGGTCGATCAGTGCGCCGTCGACCAGCACATTGCCATCGGAGCGGCAACTTAAAGTAATTTGAGAAAGAACGCTGAGAATGGCTTCGCTATCTGCCGGATCAGCCTGATTTTGAAGCACAGCCCAAGTCAGAGCACGGTACCAAGCACCGCTATCCAAGTAGGCCCATTGCAACTCCAGCGCCAGGCGGCGCGCCAGTGTGCTTTTCCCCGACCCGGACAGCCCATCAAGGGTGATTGCGGGCTTTTTCGATGCAGGGGGACCACTGGACATGGAGCACCCAAATTCTAGGCAATTGTGCCCTAGGGTCAAGTTTTGAGCAAGATTGTTGCTTAGTTTTCAAACCGCCATGCAGGCACGCCTGGAGCCCACGCGGGCAGCACCTGTAAAATTCCGCCAAACGCCAAATTCTGCTCACTGGCTACATGTAAATGGCCAATGACCGCGCGCCCTGCCCCGACCTTGCTCAGCGCCATTTGCGCCGCGTCAGGGCTCAGGGCCAATACATCTAGCGGTTTACGACCAACCGCCCGTTGCGAATGGCCGCGCATGCGAGCAGCAATTCGATTTCGCAGGGAAAAAGGCAAGCTTCGCAAGATGAAACGCACCCAAGGGCGGCGCAATGTTCGGCGCAGTCGTTGATATGGCTGGTCGTTGAGGCAATATTCGTCGCCATGGCTAAGCAGGATTTTTTCGCCAAGTCCGGCCGTTAATAAAATTCGATCGACGACCTCAGCAGGTAAACCAACGGCATCTTTCGGGTTCAAAAGCACGTCGCGATTGCCGCGCACCAAAATAAGCCTGGTTTGTTGTTTTGCGAGAATGCCAAAGCTCTTTAGCAGGGGTTGAAAAGCGCTATTTTGCCAAGTTTCGGGACCGATCCAGGCGTCAAACAAATCGCCCAAAACGATAACACTGTCCACCTCCGCGGGCACCGCCTGCAATTGCTTAGCGAATGCTTGAATTTCGTCGGGCTGGTCATCGCGCAAATGCAGATCTGCCCAAACCCACGCCAGCTTGACCTGCAGAGTCAACAGCGGCAATAGCGTCACTCGCTAGACTCCTGGTTGGTGGAGCTAGCGGCGGGGTTGAGGTTTTGATCCAAACCCAAGTCTTTCATTTTCTGCCACATCACCTTGCGCGAAATGCCTAGTAAATCCGCAGCCTTAATTTTACGCCCGCCGGTGTACGCCATGGCTTTGCGGATGGCATCGGTTTCGGCACGGCGCACGACCTCTCGCAGCGGCAGGATTTCTTCGCCACGCAAATCCCCGGCTGGTCCCCCTGGGAAAAAGTGCTCGGCCCGCAAAACTCGCGCCCGGCCCGACAGCGCCAACGCCCGGCGCAGCGCATTTTCCAGTTCGCGCACATTGCCCGGCCATTCGTAGCGGGCCAATTGGCGCAGCGTATCCGAGTGAATGCGGTAGCGTCCCTCGGGATCAAAGCGCAATAAAAACTCCCCCAACAAGGCTGAAATATCTTCCGGTCGATCACGCAAAGACGGGATGTCCAAAGGCACCACAGCAAGACGGTAATAAAGGTCCTCGCGAAAAGTGCCGGCGGCGATACGTTTGCTTAAATCCTGCTTGGTGGCGGCAATAATGCCAGCCGAAAATGGCACCGCTCGGGGCGAGCCCAACGGCGTAAAAGTGCGTTCCTGTAATACCCGCAACAGCTTGGCCTGGGCGTCCAATGGAAGTTCTTCAATATCATCGAGCAATACTGTGCCGTCTCCAGCTTGGGCGAACAAACCATCGTGGTCCTCGTCGGCACCAGTGAACGCACCTTTGCGAAAACCGAAAAGCTCACCTTCCACCAGGCTTTGCGGAATGGCGGCGCACGATATGGGCAAAAAAGCATGGTTGGCACGACTACTTTTAGCGTGGATCGCGCGGGCGACGCGTTCCTTGCCTGTGCCACTGGCCCCTTGGATCAAAACTACCGCCGAACTTTGAGCGGCAGCCTCAATGCGATCGCCGACGTCCTGGACTTGCAAACTAGTCCCAGTTAAACCAAGTTTTTCGTCCCCTTTATTTTGAGCCCGTAAGCGCTGAATTTCTTCCTGCATTGCTCGAACTTCGGCGGCCTGGCTTACCCACTGCAACAATGCTTCCATCGGAAACGGCTTTTGCAGATAGGAGAGTGCGCCCAGTTTCATCGCCCGTACCGCTTGCTCCACGGTGGCATAGCCCGTCATGACCAAACAGGCTGCCGGTGGGTCCTGGAGGCGCGCTCGTTCGAGTACTTGAATGCCGTCGGCGCCGGGCAAGCGCACGTCGGTGATCAACAGGTCGCAACTATTGTGCGCCAGCCATGCCATTGCGGCCGGCCCCTCATGCAGCATGGTCACATGATGCCCCTCATCCCTAAGCGAGTCAGCCAAAGGGATGGCAAGAGTTTTTTCGTCTTCGACTAAAAGGATGCGCATCAAAGAAGCCACCAGCAAAAGGTGTACCATGACCCTAATCAGAGGATAAGATTCTTGCACGGATGAGACTCCAATACACGCAGAATCTGAAAATGGAGCAGCGACTGGTTCAGTCGCCGCAAATGATTCAGGCTATGCAGATCCTGCAGCTCACCACTCCAGAGCTGATGCATCGCATCGAAGCCGAATTGGAGGAAAATCCGTTCCTTGAATCCGTAGGCTCCGATGATGGCCCAATTATAGACTCCAGCGCGGTGACTGCCACCGCAGACGCCCCCACCGATGCACGAGTAGATGGCGCCGAAACGGATACTGCGGCCATTGAAGAGCAGCCTAGCCCAGAAGAAGTTTTTGGGATGGAGGAGCCACTGCTGGAAGCTTTTCGTGGCGAAGGACCATCCGGTCGAGGTTCTGGCGGCTCCGGCGACGAAGTTTATGACGCTTTGCAAAACGTTGCCGCTCCGGAAATGAGCGGCACCGGCAATATTTTGTCGGAATTGCGAGTGGATGACCTCGATGCATCGGAAATTGAGCACGCCGACCTATTACTGCGCAATTTAGACGAACGCGGCTTTTTGGTCCATGGCCTCGAGCCGTTCTCGCAATTGACTAAGGTTCCCCTTTCGGAACTCGAATTGGCGCTCGATGACCTCCGCCAAGTTTCGCACCCGGCGTTGGGCGCGAGCGATCTACGAGAATGTTATTTACTGCAACTGGAGGCAATGCCCGGTGAGCATCGCAATGCCGAATTGTTGATCCGGGATCATTTCGACGAATTGCTGGCCAATAAGCTGCCGCAGATCGCAACTTCCATGCAAATAACCATGGATGAATTGCGTGAGATTATCCAAAAGATTAGCCACCTGGATTCGCGCCCATTGGCGGATTATCTGCCGGACAATTCGATAACGATCTCTCCTGATGTAATCGTCGAATTGATCGGTGAGGAATATCAAGTGCGATTAGTGCGGGAAGGTTTGCCCGAATTGCGTCTCAGCGAGGCCGCTCGCGACGCGTTGGAGAAAGCCAAAACTGACAAGAAGCTACACCTTTATTTGATGAAAAAATTGGAGCGGGCGCGCTGGTTCTTAGATGCCGTAAACCATCGTCGTGAAAGCCTGCTCAAAATTTCGACGGCAATCGTGCAACGCCAACGCGAGTTTTTGGATTATGGGCCGCAGCGGTTGCGTCCCCTAAAAATGCAAGAAATAGCCGACGTCGTCGGCGTGCACATTTCCACGATTTCGCGCGCGATTCGCGGCAAGTTTGCCCAGACGCCTCAAGGTATTATGGCCCTCAAAGCATTTTTCTCGGGCGGCCAAGCCACCAGCCGGGGCGGCCAACGTTCCCGCGTAGCCATCCACGAGCGCATCAAAGATATCGTCGATGCCGAGGATCGCCATTCTCCCCTGTCCGACGAAGAAATCGCCCGCGTCTTGCGCGAGCGCGATGGCATTAAGGTCGCCCGCCGCACGGTGACCAAATATCGTAAGGCAATGGACATTCCGTCGTCGACCATGCGCAAAGCCTTTTGACCGTTGGCTGGCATGTCTGCCGCCTTTGGCTTATGATACGCCTCCATTTCGCCTTCAGCAGATGCCAAACGTAAAAGCAAATCAAGTCCGTAAGGGTCAAGTCCTGGTCATCGATGGTGGCCTGTTTGTGGTCACTGATCACGAGTTCCGTAAACCGGGCAAAGGCTCTTCCTTCAACCAAATCAAGTGCAAGCAAATGCATACGGGCACCTTTAAATCGATGAGGTTGAGCACGGATGAAGTTGTCGAGGTCGCTTTTTTAGAAACGCGTCCATGTAATTACTCTTACGCGGAAGGCGACAAGTTTGTATTCATGGATAAGGAAAATTACGAGCAATACTTCCTTGGCGCCGACTTAGTCGGCGACAAAATGAAGTTTGTCCGGGATAACCAAGAAGTCAACGTGACCTTTTACGAAGGTGCGGCGCTGTCGTTGGAGCTACCGACTCACGTAATCTTACAGATCACCGAAGCAGAATTTTCTGCCAAGGGCGACTCGGTCACCAACGACAAAAAAGGCGCCGTTTGTGAAACCGGCCTGGCCGTACGCGTGCCGACTTACATCGTCAGTGGCGAATGGATTAAAGTCCAGACGGATTCCGGCGACTTTTTGGGTCGCGCTGAAGCCCCAGGCGCCTAGCGACTCCACCACGAGTGAGCTAGTTTGCCGGTTCCTGCATATAAGGTTTCGTCAGGCGCCACGAACAAAAAGTTGGAGGCGCGACTTGTGTAGGCACAAGCAAAGGTTTCGGCTTGCTGGGCAAAGCGGCTGATGTCGTGCGCTTCCCAAAATAGGCTGCCCCAATAGGGATTGAAGGCTTGCGAAACGCGGTTGGCTAAATCGACGATAGTGTCACTCAAACGGCGCAGTTCATCGCGTTTGCGGGCCACTTCCTGCAGCAGAAAGTTGCGTGCATCCTCGTAATCCTTGATTGGAATTTGGGTGCCCTCCAAGGTCACACCTTCGTCAGTTCGACTGCGCTCCATTGCGTTTAATGCAAACTTCATACGTGCAATTTCGCGCGATAAAGCTTTGCGCAAAGTGCGTTGACCTTCGACTTCTTGGATCGCCAATCCCCAATTGCGGCGCACGATCAAATCGTGCTCAAGCTCTTCCACAATTAACGCAGTGCGCCAGCCATAGTTCTTTTTGGAGGTCACGACATCGTCGTAAATATGGTCGCCGACGAAAAGGACTTGGTCGGCGTGGACACGTAGCGTCTTTTGGAAATCAGCTTGGTTACCGCCTGAATAAATGGCACCTTTTTTGGGCCGCAGAGAACCGGTGCCTTGCTCAAGCTTGCCTTGCTCTACTTTGTAGAACGGCGCCTCATGAGTAAAGAAGCCTGGCTTGCGCGCGGAAACGATGATCCAGTCAAAGAAACTCTTCCAGTCCTGATAACCTCGACCGGTTTCGCTAAGTAACAACTCAAGCAAAGTTTCGGTGTGGGCAGGCTCACTATTTGTCAGTAGAAAAACTCGTTTGCCTAGGGAGCGCAAACGGTGCAACATCGCCGGCAATTCGGGATCAAAAGCCACGTATCGCGCTGGCTCCTTACGTATCGCACCTTTGATGGAATCGTCCTGGTGCGACAGGTCGGTAGCACGACGGATTGAATCCCAAATTTCTTCATAACTGGAAATGCCACCCTGTTGCCACTGTGACTCATTTTGGTTGAAGTGATCCACCGCGTGGGCAAACAAATTCACTTCGGGCAAGGAGAACAAAGTGTCCACTGGCGAGAAGCGGGCTTTTTCTACCCCGATACGCTGCTCACGATAAGTCTTGGCCAGGGTTTTCCGATCCAACTCTTGCATGCCATGAAAGCCATGACCAACATAACCATGTCGATCCAACTTCAAAATATTCCCTTCCAAGCGATCCACGACTAAGCCACGCATGGCGAATTCGGTTTCGGTACGGTTAATTCGGAACTGCTTTGGAAAACCCGCCTCGTATAACTTTGGCAATACACACTCCAAAGTCAAGCGGTCCATTTCCACTTGCCGATAGCGCGCCAAGGTGTAATCCAAATCGAAGCCTACTACTTTGATATGGCTGAAATCGATATCCCGGTTGACATAGACCAACCGCTCTTCGGGCGCGAACAAACTACTTAGACCACGCAGCAATTGGCCGATGGTTTCGTTCTTCGGGGAGTTCTGGCTTGAATTCATGCGAATCTATGGGCATCGGCTTCCCAAAGGCCGATCGGGCGGCTAGCCTAACAGCGCCCAGCACCCAAGCTGAAACCAATTCCGATGGCAGCCCGACCCACTGTTTTCCTAGATCGCGACGGCACCATTCTGCGGGAGGTCCCCTATCTAGCCTCTGCTTCGAAGGCGGAATTATTGCCTGGAGTCGCGGAGTCTTTGGCCCGCCTACACCGAGCCGGGGCACAATTGATTGTGGTGTCCAATCAATCCGGCATTGCCCGCGGCCTGCTCGATGAGGGCAACCTTTTGGCTATTCAAAAGCAAATT
>JACNIZ010000214.1 GCA_014382805.1 Planctomycetota bacterium | reverse complement strand
GCACTGTGCCTGGGCCGTTGGATTGGCTGCTATGAATGCGCGCTTGTTCACCTTCCAGCGCACCTGGCCAGCGCAAATTTTTCACTAGAGGCTGGGTCTGAAGGTACTCAGCGAGCAATCGCGCGTTTTGCTCTTGTTGATTGATGCGCAGTGGCAGTGTTTTTAGGCCGCGCAGCAACAGCCAACATTCAAACGGTGCTAAAGCGGTGCCTTCGGCGTTTTGAATGAAGGCGAGTCGTTCGGCAATTTTGGAATCCCGCGTGGAAAGTACGCCAGCGCTAACGTCGCTATGTCCGCCGAGGAATTTTGTGGCCGAGTTCATCACTACGTGCGCGCCAAGCTCAAGTGGTTGTTGGCGCAGGGGTGACATCAAGCTGTTGTCTACAGCGAGTAGGCAGTCGTAGCGTCGGCATAAGCGCGCGGCCAAGCGGATGTCGGTTACCCGCATGCGCGGATTAGTTGGAGATTCGACCAGCAACAGGTCGGCGCCGATGGCCAGGGCGTCATTCAGGGCGTCGGCGTTGGTGGTGTCGAGGTATTGAATTTCAATGCCTGACGCGGCGGTGATTTGCGAAAGCAGCCGCCAGCAGCCACCGTAAAGGTCGTCGCCGGCCAAAATGCGCCCGCCGAGGGGCACCAATCGGGTCAGCGCGGTCAACGCAGCCATGCCGGTGTTATAGGCAAGGGAAGTGGTTGCCTGTTCCAAGCGCGCAAGCTGCTGTTGCAGTAAATTGCGCGTTGGGTTGCCGCTGCGGGTGTAGTCGTACTCGCTGCCGGTGAGCGGATCGGATTGGTGGAAGGTGGCGGTTTGGTATAGGGGCGGGGCGGCGGCGGCGTAGGGGTCGTTGGCGTCGCCGCTGTTGCGGATCAATTCGGTGGCTAGATTGCGGCTATTTGGATCACCAGCCGCGGACGGATTGGAAGCGGTGGAGCTCATGCCGAAGCCTCCCGCGCCAAGCATTCGGCGCTGGGCTTCGAAGTGGGAAGGGTTGCAGCAAAGTCGGATTTTGCATGCAGGCGCCACACGTCCAGCAAGTCGGCAAAAACTGCCTCGGCGGTTGGCCAGCGGCCGGCGCCATCGCCCAGCAACAGGTGGGATTGCAAAAGGGAATCTTCAATCAAAACCGCATTGCCGACGCCATTTGCTTGCAACAGTACATGATCTTTGGGCAATTCGGTCGGTTGCACTGATGCGCTAATGCGGCCGTCGGCGTGGCGATATGCCTTGGCGACCAAACGCAAATTCGGACCCACCTCAGTCGATGTCAGCGCGGCGATTCCCTGGCTAGGAATCCGTTCCGGCGGCAGTTGCACACCCCATGCGCGGTGAATTAACAAGCTCAGTTTGCGCGCGGCATCCCAGCCGTAAATGTCGGCGCTGGGGTCGGATTCGGCGTATCCCAATTCTTGCGCTTGCTGCAACGCTTGGTGAAAACTGTGCCCATCGGCCATTTGCTGCAAGATGAAGTTGCTGGTGCCGTTCAGTACTCCTTGTAGTTGCTGCACGCCGTCAACAGCGGCGATTCTGCCGACGCCTTCCAGGGCCGGAACGATTCCCGCGACCGCCGCTGAGCAACGCAGAATTGGCGTTCTACTATTCAGGTAAGGAGCCAGCGCGTTAAGTTGATTGGCAACGAGTTCTTTGTCTGCAGTAAGGACTGGAATTCCCAGTGCCAGTGCTTGCAGCAAAGTTTCGCTTAGGTGCGCGGAACATCCTGCGACTTCAATGATTACATCTGGCTGCGCGCTCAAGTCCAGCTCATTTTTAAGTATTGAACAGGGTGGATTGAGGTCGCGGGGTTTGTGCGGGTTCGCGACCACAACCTGAACCAATTCAAACTTGTCCGCGTGTTTGCCTAACAAGGAATAAACGCCGTGGCCAACGGTGCCCAAGCCTATGAGCGCAACTTTCAGCGGAGCTGAGGTCGGCGCGGAATTTTCCAATTCGGTCCCGACCTGGCCAACCAAAGTCGTGACTGTTGAAGAGCATTGTCCCAATTCAAAATTGAGTTGCTGCCGTTGTGCATACTGCACCGCTTTGGGTTGCAGCACCGCACCGCCGACTGCCGTGGCTTCCTCAAAACCTATGCTGCTGAATCGGCGCGGTGGTGGCCCGTCGGCAGCCGGATCCCACTCATAAAGACCGGCGACGTCCTTGAGCAGGCGGCAGGTGGGTGATTGAGGGTTGCCGTGCTTTAATGCTTGAGCGATGACCAGAGCGGTTAAATCCGATCCGCCCCGGCCCAGCAACGAAAGGCGGTCGTCGGCATGTTTGCCAACGAAGCCGGGCACGATGAGCACCGAACGTTGTTGCAATTTTTGCAGCAGAGGCTGCAGATCAAGCTGAACTGGATTGGCGTCGAGCAGGGGGCCGTCTGTTTGCAGGCCGAGATTGTGGGCTGACAGCGCGTTTGCCGCTATGCCGGCTTTGGCCAACGCCAATTTCAACAACGCAACGGCCTCGGCTTCGCCGGTGGCGAGTAATTCAGCAATCGCTTCTTCGTTCTGCTGTTTTGCGATCACCCGAGCCTGCTTCAGTAGCCGGTCGGTGGTGTCGCCAATTGCCGACGTCACCGCAATCACTTTTTTGCCTACGCGCAGGTGGCGGTAAATCTCATGCACCGCAACGTGCAAGTGCGCTGCGCTAGGCAGCACCGAACTGCCAAATTTCAGTACCTGTATGCGATCCAAGCTCATGACAGCACACCTCCCAGCACGCACTTCAGCGCCCAATCGAGGTCCGCGATCAAGTCTTCTTCGCCTTCCAAACCAACGGACAAACGAATCAAGCCGTCACGAATCCCGGCGGCGCGGCGTTGCTCCACCGGCACACTGGCATGGGTCATGGTGGCGGGGTGGGTGACTAAACTTTCTACCGCTCCCAAGTTTTCCGCCAGGGTGAAAAGTTTGAGGCCGGATAGGAATTGTTTGCCCGCCTCCAAACCGCCGTTCAACTCGAAGGAAACTATGCCGCCGCCAGAACTTTGCTGGCGCTGCGCTAATTCGTATTGCGGGAAGGATGGCAAGTACGGGTAATAAACCTGCGCCACTTGCGCGTGCTTTTCGAGGTACTCCGCAACGTGTAATGCGTTTTGCGAGTGCTTTTCTAAGCGCAATGGCAGGGTCTTTAAGCCGCGCAAGGTCAACCACGATTCCCATGGCGCTTGGGTGGTGCCAGCGGTCCCTTTGACGAAACGAATGCGTTCATTCAGTTCCTCATCGCGGGTCAAAAGTGCTCCGCCCACCGTCGAGTTGTGACCTTCGATGTACTTCGTCGTCGAATACACCACTAGGTCGGCGCCCAAATCCAAAGGCTGCTGCAACGCCGACGTCAAAAAAGTATTGTCGACGGCAACCAACGCGCCCGCTGCTTTGGCCAATTTTGCCGCGCCTTCGATATCGGTTAACTTTAAAGTCGGATTGGCGGGTGTTTCCAGAAACAACAATCGGGTCGGCTTGCGCAACGCGTCGGCGAGTTGATTCAAATCAGCCGTGTCGACGAATTCCGCTTCCACGCCGAATGAGTGCAGCACCTGTTGCAGCACGCGCACAGTACCGCCGTAAACAACGTCCGAAACCACGACCCGATCACCGGCGCGCAAAACCGACAGAAATAGCGTAGTGGTGGCAGCCATGCCGGTGGCGTAAGCCGTCGCCGGCAGAGCATTTTCTAGCGCACCCAGGCGCTCTTCTAAAGCGCTGACGGTGGGATTTCCGGTACGGCTGTAAGTAAATTCACGATCCTGGCCAATCCCATCCTGTTTGAAGGTGGTGGATTGATGGATCGGCGTGAGCAGGGCGCCAGTGGCCTCATCGGGGCCAGGTCCGGCGTGAATGGCGAGTGTTGAGTATTGAGTCATCGAGCTGAGTATGGAGGTTGATCGAACCAGTGCTGGCGCGGGGCCAAATGCAAAAACCACTGCCTAGGCAGTGGTCTGGTCGGTCAGTCAGCTGATGATTCAACGTTAACGACGCGGCGCAGAGGACCACTGCCCAGGCCTGGGCATGTCCATCCACATCGACATCATTTGGAAGTTGTTCATCACTAGCGGCCGCGGTTGACGCGCGGCGAAGGGCCAAGCATAGGCAGCAATTTCCAACTGTCAAGCACGAGTAATCACTTCGCAGCCATTATCGGTCACGATCATGGTGTGCTCGGTCTGGGCAATTCGCACCTTCGGATCGGGGTCAACCAGCGGCGGATAAACGCTCAAGCAGCCAGTGCGAATTAAGCGCGTAATCGTGGATTCAACGGCATCTTTGGCCATTGATCCAAAAGTCCGACGGGCAAAAGGAAGGCCATTCATGCCCTCAATGACCGCCCAAACGTCCTCGTCAATTTGCTTCATTTTGCGCGGCGCTTTGCGCATCATAAAAACTTCGCCTCGGCCGTGTTCGGTGACTTGGCCGCGGCCGTCGGTGGCAAAAGGTTCGATGGCGATGACCATGCCCGGCCGCAGTTCAAACTTGTCGCCGCTGTCCGGGCTGGCCGGAATTTGCGGCGAAGTGTGCACCCGCCAACGCGCTACGCCGTGGCCAGTCAGGTTGTAAACCGGACGGAATCCTTGGGCTTTGATCGCGTTTTCAATGGCCGTGCTGATTTGACGCACTTGCACGCCCGGGCCCACCGTCTCAATCGCGGCCGCCAAGCCGTCGGCAGAGGCTTGGATGAGCTGTTTCCAATGCGGATTTTCACCCAAATACTTGGTTTGGGCATTGTCCGCTACATATCCATCCACTTCTACGCCGATGTCGATCTTGACCACGTCCTCCTTTTCGAATTCGGTCGAGTCGGTTGGGTGGCAGCAATAATGGGCCGCGATGTGGTTGCGGCTGGTCTGCGCAGGAAACGCCATTCCGGCACCTTGGGAGACGATAAATCCCTCCACCTTTTCGACCACCTCGCGCAGCAAAACGCCAGGTTTGATCAGGGATATGCCAAGCTCACGAGCTTCGCGAGCAATCCGCCCGGCTTCGCGGAATTTCTCCAGCGCTCCGGGCTCAAGGGCAGGTGTAAGTATGGCCGACATCGTTCTAGTTCCCAAACAGAAAAGGGATTTTAGCCCCTTCATAGGGCGTGGATTCCAATCCTCCAACCTAGTCCCCGGTTCGTCTTCAGAAAAACCGTGGATACGCCGAAAGAAAACTGTTCAGCAGCCCATCCCTGTCATGCTTCAAATCACTACCGGCCAAAAAATTGGTCCATTTGAAATTCGCGGCTTCCTTGGCCGAGGCGCTTTTGCGCAAGTTTTCTCAGCTATCGATTCCAATAATCGCCGCGTCGCGCTGAAATTAGGCGATGAGAGCGGCGGTGGACGTTTTTTACGTCGCTTTCGGGAGATTACTTCCGAACGAAGTCCGACTGGATTAAGTCCAGACGAGACACCAGCAGAGGCAATGTTCCTGGACCCTTCCCAAGGGGCCAGAGCGGAGATTTTGGATTCCAGCGAAGTCGACCAACTGCTGTGGCGCGAAGCCAAGCTGTTAGAAAGCGCCGGCGGCAACGGATTTCCTGAATTTTATGGCGTCGAGGAGGTGGAGGACCGTCCTGTCATCGTCATGGAAGAGATCGACGGCGGCTCGTTACGCGACCGCATCCGCTCACTGGAGGGCGTCAAATTAAGCTGGTTCATCCAGGTGGCCAAAACTTTGGAAATGGTGCAGGAGCTGGGTTGGGAATGCCATGGCGACATCAAACCAGAGAATATTTTGGTACGCCGCGATGAAAGCATCGTGCTGATCGATCCGACGCCGTCGCTGGACCGGACGGATCTTTGCATCACAACCCCTTGGTACAACCCATTTTTACAGCGCAGCCAAAAGAGCGATGCTCAGTCCATCGCCACGATTCTTTATGAATTGTTCTGTGGCGCGCTACCGTTCGAGCAGGTGCCTTTCCGCTATGCGGGCTGCACCATCGCAAAAGATCTGCAGGAAGATTATGACCTCATGATGTCATTGTTCCTGTCCTTCCCGCGCCCTCGCGAATTGAACCCACGATCCCCCGTGGAGTTCGATCGCATGATCTACCGTGCTATGGCAGACCCAAACTATGGTTTGGTGGAGTTGCGGAATGACATGCAGGAGTTTTTGCTGAAGAATCAGTAGAGCCTGGAGGCTTGACGGTGTTTGGTTGAATAGCTACTCTGTTGTTCCCTAAATCAGGGTGAAAAAGTTTCATACAAGGTTAAACATGCTACTTTCATCAATCACCATCTTCTGTCTTTCCCTTACCCCCCCCCTTGAACAATCTCAACTGATTGTAAATGGCAAAAATGCTTTGCCTGGCGAATACGTCACTATTAGAGAGGCAGTTGATGCATCTTTTTCTGGCGATGAAATTCTGATAAAGGGAATAACCCATAATGGAACGGCGATTGGTTACAGTGAACAGCAGTATTTAACCGGGATCCTTGGCGAAGTTTTTCCAATTACAATAGACCATGCCCTGACACTTAAACCGTATGATCCAGGGAAGCCCGTCTTAGTTTGAAGCGCGAGTCCAACTCCCCCAGAATCGCTATTCCACATCTCGAAGTCCTTGCCACATGGAGAATCGGTTATTATTGAAGAAGTTACCTTTATTGGCGGGGCAATAGGGGTTTCAGTTGAGGGAGCAAAAAATTCCACAGGTTCTGTTTTGGTCAAGAAATGTAATTTTGATAAAAATGCAACGGGAATGAAAATTGTCGCAGACGATGGGGCCCATACAAGTGTTGCAATTCGAAATTGCAAACTACTTGACATGATGCTGGTATTGGACCCCTCGAGGCCTTTTCCTCAGGATCCCAATTATCAAGGGCAGAATACTGGCATTAAGTTTGAAGGACGTCAATCATCCTCATTAAAGGCTCCAGGTCGAATTGACTGCGAGGTACTAAACCTTCGGCTTGCAGGACCTTTCAATCAAATGGCTCCTAGCAATATTGTCGAATTTAAACCCGATCCAAAGTTTCCCAATTATCCTATTTCAAGAATTATTGAAGTTTTTACCGAGGGGAGATCAAAAGAGTTAGGAGGTGCTCCGATTGCAAAAGTTGTACTCGAATTGGATAGTTGCGTTTTCGATGGCCATGCCGGGGACATTCCACCCTTAGGCGAAACCGGATGGGATATCGGCCTATATGCCTCCGCCCAATTCCCTGATCCAAATCCTGAATTTGAGGACTTTACTTCGGCATTTGAAATTACATCCACTGGTTCTACCTTTACAGATTTTCGAACCCAGGCGATTCATTGTGAATCTGACTATGATACAAGGGGAAGCATTTGGCTGAATGGAGGAACTGAAGTTTCAAGAACCTCTAGGGACCGTAGCCCATCTATCCTTGGAAATGGAGAAGGCGTGAGGATTCACACATTTGAAGGGTATATGGGTTTTCACACCGAAGCAGCATCAATTACAGACAATTTTGGTGATGGAATAAGCTTGTTTGCGGAGGGGTCAAATCAAGATAGCTCCCATAAATGGCCGACTGGTGTTTTCATTGATATGAATCATACAGACGTTCACCAAAATGATGGACACGGATTGAATGGCAGAGCCATATTGGGCGCCATCGGTGGAACCTGGAAATTTAATAACAGCGGTGTTTTATTCTCAGATATGGGATTTTCAGCCCCAATTGAACATGGTCAAGGCGTGATCAATGCATGTGCGATATCAAATAATGGCTTAAACGGTATTCGTATTCATGCTAGAGGAGATTTTCTTCCTGGTGATGGCAATATGGGCTTAGCCAACCTCAGGATTATTAATTCAGTAATTTGGAACCATCCCTTGGAGGGCATTCGATTGGAAATGGATGCCACTCCATTCTGTTTCGTCCCAATTGTGCATTCCACCGTGGCAGGAAATGGAGATCTAGCCACAAGTCTTTCAAACATGGAATTGGAGGACTATGGAAACGGAAATCCATTTATGTATAGATCAGAATCCTGGGGTTCCCAAATTCGAGTTTTAACGACAAAAATTTATAATTCCATTTTTCAAAGGAAATTGTGGACTAGCAGCGATATCGGACCAGTTCTCGCAACAATGCTTGTGGATGAGTTCCCAGTGAGCACTGGAAATACAATTCCAACGAAAGTAGGGGTTGCTGGATCACGAGGAAGATTCAGCGTTCCCGTAATGGATTTCAATTTTATTGAAAGTACTGGTGCGCAACCTCCCTTTAAGGGGCCGATAGTATGGACGTCAATCCTTCCAAGCCAATTTTTCTATGAAAAGGGTCTGCCTGTGAATAGTGACTTTGATAATGTAACAGGCTTTCTGCATATCGATGAGACTGAAAGTGCGGTTGACTATGAAGGTAGCCTTCGTCCTTCTGGCGCAAACCACTTCAATAGAGACAAAGGAGGGGATCACGAAGATGATGCGTGAATCAATGGTTAAGGTTTTCTTTCTTTGGTCAAGTACGGTGTTTGCCTTTGGGGCATTTTGTCCAAACTCGAGAGCTCAAGATAGGGACTTCCCATCCTCAGCTCAGATGGTGATTAAGGAAGTTATTATCCCCGAATCGCCAATAATTGGAGAAGAGGTGGCTGTCGAATTGCCCAGATATTTAGGGGATTTTGATAAAGATGGGTTGATCGAGGTTGGACTCGCTTGGCATAGCTTCGATTACTTAGGCGGCTCATCGACTGGAATTATGGCCGCGGTTGGTGATTGGCGTGAGCTGCGAAGTATGATTTCAAATCTCGGCTGGAAGGTAGAGGATCAATTCGCTTCCATTAATTATCCAAGGATGGACCAAATCGCCTTAGTTGTAAATAACCACAGCTATGTAACCGATTTGCGTGGGCTTGACCTTGTGGCTCATTCACTTTGGGAAAGGCAACCTTCTGTGGCACTTCATCCGCCACCACCATCATATTCCTTCTCTTCTTTAAGCAGAAGTGGAGATGTGAATGGAGATGGAAACGACGATTTCTTCTACTACTCACTCGATGGAACATCTGCCATTAATGTGGGATTGTTCGACTCGGCCACCGACGCTCCACTTTGGGCCGATAGAACGGTTCTCCCTATTACGCATGCCTCCTTTCCAGTTCAAGATCAATCAAAGATCCTGCCGGATCTTAACGGGGATGGATTTGGAGATTTTGTTGCCGCTTATCAATTGCCATGGGGAGGTCCAACGAATGATTTTGAAATTTTTTATCGAGCCTATTCTGGGCTTGATGGGCAGGTCTTATGGGAAACGACGCATGGATCTTTAAATGGAATTCGCTCCCATTGCTTTGGTGCAGATGTAGACGGCGACGGCATTCGTGACATTTTTAGATTAGGTGGCTTTGGAGTCGATTTTCTAAACGAAACGTATTACGACCGCGGATTAGTTCAAGCTATTAGTGGCCTAGATGGTTCTGAAATTTGGAGAGGAGAGTCGTATCAAATTGATCCTAATTGGCGCTCCGGCCCAAATTTGGATAGGTATTATCAGGCATCTAGGATCATTGTCACGTGCCCGGATTGGGATCTGGATGGCGTAGACGACTTATTGTGTGGGGCTTTTTTGTTAACTCCCAACGGAGAATTAAATGGTATGAGCTTCGGTTTATTTTCTGGTGCCACCGGGGTATTGGTTAGAAATTTTTCTTTACCCGAGACCTTATTTCCATGGGCAAAAGATCCCCTAGGGATCAATGTCAATTCTGAGGTGGCCGTTTCCGTTGGCGACCTAGATAATGATGGGTGGCCTGAAATCGGCTATAGTTTCGATGCGCCGAGTTTCGACAATGATGGAAATGCAGCTACTCCCCCTAGGGGATTGGCGATACTAAGCTTACCCAGCTTAATACTGTCTAAAGCAAGTCGCTCCAGCGATACTTTTAGTTATGGCATTCACGTTCCTAGCGGTCCGGGCTTACGTTATCAAATCATCGCTAGTACTAGTTTTGGATACGGCAATGGCTTAAGAGAAGGGGGATGGGAAACGCACCTAGCTCCGTCAACCGTATTGGACAAAAGCTTGATGAATCCAATCCATGGAGTTCTGACCGATAAAGGTCGGGCTTCAGGTGAGTTTACTTTACAAGCTGGTTTCCTTAGTCCAGGGACATTGGTTTTTGTTCGTGCAATTATTTCGGATCCTAATCTAGGCGGAAGAACTTATACGATAAGCAATCTGGGATGGTTCGAGATCGATTAGATCTCCAATTCACAAATCTATTTCTGAACTGTTGGACTAAGATCTGTTCGGAAAATCCAGCCCTGCTTAACCGCGAATTACCCATTTAATGAGTTGGCCGATCTTAGGAGCTTGGCCTTGCATCAGAATGCCGACGCGGAAAATGCGACCGCCTGCCCAAACGCTGAACAGGGTGAAGGCGATTAAGCCAATCAGACCTACCCAAGGTTGCCAGGTCGGTACGCCGGCCGGAGTGGACATGCGTAGCATCATCAGTACCGGGGTGAATGGTGGAAATAGCGACATGCCGGTCGCGAAATTGCCGAGCGGTTCTTTGACCACAGGGAACCAGACGAACATCGGGATCATCATTGGTGCCATCACGAATGGCATCAGCGATTGAGTCTCGCTGGCTTCGTTGCATGCAGCTCCAACTGCTGCTAACAATGCGCCGAACATAAATATTGCCGCGATCAAGAATACCAACATCCACGGCAGCAAATCATAGGGCACTTGGTCGTTCACGCCCATGAAGGTCGTCGCCGACGCACCCACAACCACGTAAAAAGTCAAACTAGTAAGACTCACGCCGACGCCACCGATGAGCTTGCCCATCATTAAGGAAAACGGGGAGATGGATCCAAGCAGCAACTCCGATACTCGGCGCGTTTTTTCTTCCAAGGTGGAACTAAGTAACGGCATCGCGCCGAACATGATCATCATGAACAGCATCATCATCATGCCCATCGGGACAAATACAGCTTGTGCTTCGTTGCTGCGTTGCGCCGCTTCGACCTCGCCAGTGCTTTCATCCATTGACACCAAACCCATGGTTTCAATGTTGAGTCGATTGGTAATTCGACGCACTTCCTCGATGTCGAAACCCGATTCTTGGGCGCGCATTTCATGCAGTTTGCCGTTGATTGGCCACCATAGCCACTGGCGCATGTCTTGACTTAGTGGGTTATCGGTGAAGTACAGGATGTCTCTATCGGCGCCTTTTTTCTCCGCATGCAGCACGTCGGGACCGATTTCTAAGAAGGCATAAAGCTCGCGATTTCGAACTCGATTGGACAGCTCGAGTCGCTGTTGATCTGGGTTTTCCTCGTTCGGCTCAACGATCTCCAAAACAAATGCCGGTTTGACCTTTTTGCCTGTGTCTTGGTCATGTGTGACCTCGTCGTTGCGGCCATTGGCGTCGCTGATTAGTGATTCAGCTAATACTCCAGAGCGATCTACGATTGCTAAGTGTTGATCAACCACGTCGACGCGGTCTTTCATCACCAACATGATCACCAATCCGCCGCAGGCCAAAATCGGTGCTAAGGCTAGGCCGATCAAGAAACCTTTGGTTCGAACTTGTGCTGCGTATTCACGGCGGGCTATGCGCAAGGCTTTATTCATGATCGGCTCCTGCAATGCGAACGAAGATGTCGTGCAAAGTCGGTTTGGCTAGCTCAAAATGAGTGACTTTGCGCTGCGCCATGACGTCGGCGAGTACTTTTTGAGTGTCGGTGTTGGGTTGTAAATGTAGCTCGTGGAATTTGCCGTGGCTGCCTACGTCAGCGACCCCCGAGATGTTTGATAGGGGAGTGGAATCGCCGTCCAGTTTTAGGCGGATGGTGTCACTGCCAAATTGCCCCTGGATTTCTTCCAAAGTTCCATCCAACACTTTTTTCCCTTTGTAGATCATGAAAATGAAATCGCAGAGTTCCTCTGCTGCAGACATGTCGTGAGTGCTGAAAATGACTGTGGAACCGTTGCGTTGCAGGTCGAGCACCGCATCGCGAATGACGTCGGCGTTGACTGGGTCGAGTCCGGTAAATGGCTCGTCCAGAATCATCAATTCCGGCTTGGAAATAACTGCCGAAATGAACTGGATTTTTTGACCCATGCCTTTGCTCAGGGCCTCAACCTTTTTGTCTGCCCACTTGCCCATATCAAATCGCTCCAACCATTCGTCGACCTCGGCTTTGACGTCGCGTCCACATTTCATTTCGCCAAAGAACTGAAGCATGGGTCGTAGCTTCATTTTTCGATACAAGCCTCGCTCTTCGGGTAAATAGCCGATGCGATCGGTATATGCCTTGGTCCGATCTTCGCCCAAGACCTGAATGCTGCCCGTGTCCGGATGAATGATTTTCATGATCATGCGCAGCGTGGTCGTCTTGCCGGACCCGTTCGGCCCAATAAAGCCGTAAATACAGCCGCGTGGGACTTGCAAAGATAGTGAATCGACGGCGATATGACTGCCGAAGGACTTGCTGACATCCTGGATTTGTACTGCCACTGGAGCTGGGGGTTGGGGAGTAGGGATGGCGACGGCTTCCACGTCGTTGTACGCTCCCCGCAGTTGGCTGGTGGTGATTGTTGAAGAAAATTTGACCATGCCAGTTGCCGAAAATGAGGCAAATCTTCCCTTAGGTCGAGCAGCATACTTTGAGTTTGGCTATGCTCGTTTTCCGCGGAACTTGGTTCCGTTTCCTTTGGCCCCCGCTTCCCTATGAGCCGACGCTTCGCACTTGGAATTTTTTGCTTAGTTGCTATTGCCCTAGTTGTTTGGGTGCTGTTGCCCGATGCGAAGGTCGAATTGGATCCCATTCAGGAAAGTGCGCAGATACAGACTGGAACCGATTCCGATTCCGTCGCTAGTGTGGACGCAAAGGCGAATCCTACCGAAGGACAAGGCGAACAGCGTTCGGCAGCGTTGCCTGAAACCGGTGAGCCTGTTGCTGCAGATATTCAAGCGCACTATCAAGGCGCCGATGCCATAACCTTATCCGTGGTAGATGACCGCAACGGAAAACCAGTGCCCAACGCCGACGTTTTTTTGATGGCATCGGACGACTTGGATTTTGAACACCTAAATAATTCAAAGGCCGGTAAGTTCGACTATTTAAAACAGAATGGTGCGCATTTTGTTAGCGATGAATCCGGGAAAGTGCACCTCAATCCCGACGCGCTATCCATCGCCGTCTTTGCGCGGCATGGCGAAAAATTTGCTTTTAAGAGTCCAATGGATTTGGGTAATGATGAGCGCGAGCTGCGCTTGATTCCAAATTCAAGATTGCACGTCACCGTGATGAATGAAACTGGCCAAACTCTGGCGGGGTTTCCGGTTTCTACTTTTGCAGGATCTGGCACCCAACTTTTTGAAACGTCTCGCCAGGACTCGGACCTAAGCGGCGGCGTCGTTCTAGAGGATGTGGCAAATGATAGGCAGTCAACACTTTCTTTTGGCAAGTTGTTTGTGGGTTCTGGGGCTGTTGGAATGAGTCCTCCGGGCGTCGGGGAATACTTGGTGGAGGTCACGGAAGAGGTTTTGAAAACTGGCAAATTGACCCTGCTGGCAACAGCAACGGGGCAGGTCGTGGTGCAGGTGTTAACCGACCAGGAGTTGCCCGAAACTGAACCTGGCATTGGAATGTTGCATTTGCTGGACCGTAGTCGTAATTCGAGGCCAACCATTTATTCACGTCTACCTAATCAGGCCGGGACCTTTGAGTACTCGCATGTAGGGCTAGGGGCGGAGCTTCAATTCAGCTTTAGAGGTGACCGGTCTAGCAACCAAGAATTCCTGAAAGTGCAAGGGCCAAAGACACCAGGCGAGGTGGTTGTGGTCAAGTTAACCCGTCCGCATCGGGCTTCGGTAAGTGGAATTTTGATCCAACCCGACGGGCTTCCCTTGAGCAACGCGGAAATCATAATAAACGAGGTTTATGATCAACCGAAACCGTTTGGCAGCGGCTTTGTCAAGTTGCAAACGGATGAAGTTGGCGGGTTTCAATATCAACTACGTGAGCAATTAGAGCGAGAGGTTTGGGAAGGACCCGATGCTGTGAAAAGGAAACCGTCGTCACTAGAGGCTTTGGTGATTACTTCCACGGTTGAATGCAATGTCCAATTGTATGCCCGGGTAGTGGTTGGCGTGCCAAATGAACCCAAAGAGATCCAGCTCGGAGAAATTCAACTTGCAAAAACCAAACCACTGGTAGTTGGATTGGTGGTGGATGGAGACGGAATGCCAATCTCCAATGTTGGAGTTCGATTCAGGTGGAAGCCGATGAGCTCGGAGGACAATCGAGGCTCGCAAGAATTGCCTGGCGTATATGTGAAAACAGATCGCGACGGCAGGTTTGTGGCTTATGGCCTGAGGCCAGATGCTAGGGAATACATCATTCAAATCCAACGCAAAGGATACCAACGGTTTGAGCAAGTTTTGCAACCCTCTGCCGATGAGCAACAGTTTGTTTTGGTCGCAAACCCAGCTATACGCGGCACTATTTTGGTGGATGAAGGTGTGTTACCCAACGACTTGCGCTACCAAGCCGCGTCAGGCGAAAGGAAACTTTATCGTATTGGTGGGCGTATTACTTCAACCGGCGATCCGACGCGGTTGTCGTTAGATTTTTCGGGTGCGATTGATCAACCATTTACTTTCAACATTCTCACCATGCGCAGCGAAGTACTGTTTCAAAGTCAGGAGTTCCGTCTCATGCCTGGGCAAATACTGGCGCCGCCCGAATTGAACCCACTTGATTTAAGGGGGAAGTTGAAAGTGTTCACGGTGTCCTGCGAGGACAAGGATGGAAATCCTTTGCCATGTAGTTTCGAAATTTTAAGCGGCGAACGAACCAGAACTAGTTTCGGTTGGGAGTCCAGCGAAAAGAGGTTTGCAGTAGTCGAGCCACTACCGAGTTTGCGCGTATCTGCCCCCGGTTATATCTCGGGGCTATCAGCAAACGTGCAGTCTGACACGGTAATCACTTTGCAGAAAGCAATTGCCGCGCAACTTCAAATCGCCGGTCAGTTTCTGCATTACCGCGACGGATTGGTGGGAATCGAAGGCGGCTATTTTATTGCAGAAAATGGCCGCTACGAGAGTATTTCCCATTCCGATCTAGATGAAAATGGCAATGCTGAGATTTTCTTTCCCAAGCCTGGGGAATACAGCGTCAGCCTTGGGTATACGCCGCGATTCGGCTCTGAACGCTCGCAGCGCAGAAGCCACGATTTTGGAAAAACCTTGTTTAGGGTAGAGGGCGACGGCCAAATATTGGTTATCGATATTGACCAAGCTGAACTAGATCGCCTTATTGATGGGCTGCTTCAAAAAGCCTCTGAAGAAGGAGGGGACTAAGTATGAATAGTAGAACAAAATGGTTCGGGTTGCTTGCTCTCATTTCAATTTTAGTGGTTTGGGCATGGTGGCCAAGATTCGATTCGGTCGGCATCGATGACTACGGGAATTGGGAATCTTCAGACCAATTAGATGATGCAACCGCCATAGGAGCGAATCCAAATGTTGTTGCAACAGGCCATCGATCCGAGTCGGAAATTGACGCTGCAAGCGCATCCGCCGACGCGCCATTTCCGGAGGCACTGCCAGCCTTCGACGGCGTCGGCAAGGTGCGCTTGCTGGTTTTGAACGACCTCACTGATCAGCCGGTGCCCAACGCGGCTGTATATGTGTTGCACGGTAAGTTCCGCGGCAATCCGAAATATAAGTTGCCTTATCATTCTGGCCTCCAGGTGCGAGCTGAAATGACTCGGAAGTACGGAGCGCTGTACCGCACCGACCAAGAGGGCGTTATATTTTTGCCACCGATGGGCTATGACACCCGAATTGCCGTCGACAGCGAGGGCTTATTCGGACTGAAAAGAATATTTCAGAAAGAAACTACTGAAGTGGTGGTGCGTTTGCGGCCCGATCCAACGCTAAAGGTTACTATCGTTAACGCAAGTGGGCAGCAGGTGCCGCTAGCCCCATTTGTGGTCATGACTAAGCGTAGAAACTACGTGGCTCAGCGAGCAATTCATTACACCGACCAAAATGGGGTTGCTGAAATCAACGGCTTCAATGCTCATTCGATTTTGCAAAATGGCGAACGATCGAGTTTGTTATTGAAAGCTGCCGCTATAGCCGGGCGTGGGGAGTTGACTCCGTCCTTGCCGGTTGAGATTTCGCCGGAGTTGCTGGCTCTAGGCGAGGTGCAATTGCATTTACCTGAATACGGCGGCGTGCGCCTTCATCTGCAGGATGCTGAGGGGGCGCCAGTGGGAAAAGACGGAAGCTTGTATGTCTCTCTAGCGGACGACGTTGACGGAACTCCTTATGACGTGCGGCTTCCGATTGAGGTGAAAGACGGCACTGGGGAGATTCCATTCGTTGGAGTTGGTGCAAATTTGTTCGCGGAATTTTTTGTCACTGGCGGAGAAAATGGCTCCAAGGCAGAAGTCGAAGGCCCAGCTCGGTCGGGCGAATGGGTTGACCGTGTTTTGGTGGTAGAGCAAGCTCCGTATTACATTGGAGTATTGGTCGATCCTGATGGTGAACGAATAAAGAATACTCAACTATTGATCACTCGCGTCGTCACTACATCGGACAGTGTATTTTCCGGCGGTGCGAAATTGTCCACCGATGGAGAAGGTGGATTTCGATTTGAACCTCGCGTTGTTGGATCGGGTGTGGATCCAATTGAAATTCAGTTTGTATTTTCTTGCCCGTCTGAAAATTTTGGCAATCTAGATGCTGAAGTCGCGATCCCGACTCCCTCGGCGACGGGAGAAAATGCACTTGGCCGAATCCAGATGAAGCAGGCCACTTTTCTGCTTAGTGGAACCGTTTTGAGTCCAGGTGAAAAAGCTGTGCCGAACGCCACGGTAACTTTTAGCGCCGCCAGCCGCCAGAGTTCTAATGGCAGTTTTTACCGTGCAAAGGTGGGTAGCATGAACGCCATCACAGATGACTTGGGGTACTTTGAAATCCGCGGCGAAATCGAACAAACCGGTAGCTATGAAGTTGAGGTGAATGCAAATGGCCATAAGTCTTTGCAACAAGAAATTTCATTGGGAGAAAAGGACGTAAATTTCAGATTGGAAACTTCTGGGCGCATGCAAGGAAAGGTCTTGGTGGATCCGGAGGTGAAGTATTGGGCTCTGCATTTTGATGTACGAGGTAGGCCCAATGGCGGCGGTCAAGCGGTTGTGGACCCGCAAAGCCCTGCGGGTGAAATCATGTTCCATGTGGAAGGTACTCAATTTGATCTGTTCGATTTGGGAATTCGCGGCAGTTTGGGCTTGCAGGCGTTTTTCAAAACAGAAGGGATTGAATTGATCCCTGGTGAAGTTGTGCTTCCTGCTGAATGGAATCCCTTGGATCTGCGCGGCAAGCTCAATTTGGTGAAGCTGACCGTGAGAAATGAGGAAGGAGAAATGCTAGATGTCAACGTAGGCATTCGCAGCGAGGGTGGGAGTTCTGCCACAAACATCTCCAATGGAGAAAAAGTGTTGATCGCGCAGACGGTATTCGAAGAAATAACGGTTAGCGCCGACGGCTACATTTCCCAAGTTTTTTCAAATGTCTCTACCGATCAATCCGTGGTGCTAAAGCGCAACGGGATGGCCTATGTGCAATATCCGAAGGAACTGATGAATTACAATGGCTTGGAGATTCGCCTGACCGCCAATGAACTGGGCCGACAGCCTGGCGGGCAATATTTGAAATTAGATAAAGAAGGCTTGGCGACCTTGTTTTTGTCTGAACCGGGAACTTATGAAATAGAAGTTTCTGTTCTTAAGCCTATTTCTGAGCAAGGCTTTTCATTTTCTTCCAGCACTACGGTTTACAAAGAAACCATTGCCATTCAAGCCCTCCAGCAAACGGTGCAATTGGGTATTAAGGCCTCCCATTTTGAGGAAGCCTTGAAGGACCAATAAGCGAATTCGCTATGCCATACCGCTAGGCTTCGGCATTCAAAGTCACCACAGTTCCGCTAGCGACGGCTTGTTGAGCCGCAATCCCGGCTAGGGTGGCGGGCAACGCATCGGCGGCGGAACAAGCCGGTTCACCATTTTCGATCACAGCGGTCAAGAAAGCATGCAGCGAAAAATACAACTCGCT
>JACNIZ010000293.1 GCA_014382805.1 Planctomycetota bacterium | reverse complement strand
AGCCGTTTTGCACGTGCAGGTCGTGCACATAACGCGACGAGTAGTTGGTCACGTGCGGTGGCGACGTCGGGCTTGCCGACGCGTCAAAAATTACCGTTCCAGCCGACGTCCCGCAGACGTAAATCATGCCGGTGCCCATATCGATCTGAATGTTGTGCGCGTTCGAAAACAGATGCGCGCCCCAGGTCTTCACCAAATACGGATTCTCGGGATCCACCATGCTGATGATTTGCACCCCACCGCCGCCCTCGGTCACCGCGTAGACGTATTCGCCATAGGCCTTCAGGTCGCGCCAAATTGAACCCGGTCCGGGAATGGCTGCGGTCAGGTACGGCGCGCTCGGGTTGGTGCAGTTGTAAATCGAAGTTCCAACGGCGGTTCCAACCAACGCATATTCGTCGCCGTTTGGTGCGGTGTAGCCCCAAATGTCATTGCAGTCAGCGCCGGGGTCAACTTTTGCAAGCAGCGTGACGCCATCGGCTTGCGGAGCTGCGGGGGCAGCAAAGAGAGAAAGTAAAGCAGCGGTAAGTCCGAGCATGTTCCTAGGATCCTGGAGGGAAGTGAATGGGGGCGACGTCCGACAAGCTGTGGTCAGCTTGCGGTGGGTTTATCCAGGATAGGAACTATTTGCCGAAGGCGCTACAACTTACGGAAATCGGCGCCGGAGGGGTTTTGGAAAATGGCCAGATCGAACTCGGGCAGGATCGCGAGTAGGTGGTCAAAAATATCGCCTGCGATGGCTTCGTAATGCACCCAGCGCTGCTCTTCGGAGAAGACGTAGATTTGAATCGGCACGCCGTTTTCTCCTGGTTCTAGTTGGCGCACCAGGAAGGTCAGGTCTTTGCTGATCTGTGGATGATTGTGCAAATAGGCTTCGACGTAGGCGCGGAAAGTTCCAAGATTCGTTAACCGTCGGCCGTTGACTAGGCTGGATTCGTCGACTTTTTTTTGTTTGTTCCAGCTGGTGATTTCACCGATTTTGCTGTCGAGGTACTGCTGGATGTATTGGATTTTTTTGAGCCGCTGCAGCAGATCGTCGTCGACGAAACGCACCGAGTTCATGTCGACGTGCAGGGATCGCTTAATCCGACGTCCCCCCGATTCGCTCATGCCGCGCCAGTTTTTGAAGCCGCCGGTGACTAGAGCGGGAGTTGGCACGGTGGAGATTGTTTTATCCCAGTTCTGGACTTTGACCGCGTGCAAGGTGACTTCCATCACGTCGCCGTCGGCACCGTATTTGGGCACTTCGATCCAGTCGCCACAGCGGATCAGGTCGTCGCGCGTGAGTTGAATGCTGGCGACGAAACCGAGGATGGAATCTTTGAAGACCAGCAAAATGATGGTCATCATCGCGCCGAGGCCGGTCAGCAGAGTGGATGGATCCCGCTCCATCAGCACTGCGATGGCCAAAATCACCACCACGATCCATAAAACTATCTTCCCCACTTGGATGTAAGAACGCAGCGCCGTGCTGTCGGTAGTTTCGGTTGAGCGGAAAATCGACAGCGCCGAATCCATCAATGAGGAAACCACGCGGCCACCGATCACAATGATGAACGCCAGCATCAATTGCTGGGTAATCGCCTCCAGGTCGCCGTTGTCCGGGAACAGCAGCGACGCCCACGCGTAAATCACCAGCGTTGGCGCGATGTGAGACAGCTTTTCGAAAACCCGGTTTTTTACCAGATGGTCATCCCACTTGGTTTTTGTGCGCGAGGCGAACGAGCGCATGGCGCGCACGATCAGTTTTTTGGCAACCCAATTCGCCACCCATGCGGTGAGCAAGACGATTGCGACCAATACCCATTGGTTTCGAGCTGAGATTTCTAACAGCCAATCACCGATTTGCTCCCACCATGGGTTTGGAGGCGGCGGCTTTACCTGAGCCACGTCCGTCGCTAGCAAGGATTCAGTGCCTTGTGGCGAATCTGGTGGCGAGTCCCCAGTGACTTGAAATAATTTCATGACTGAGGTGCAGCATCGCACATTCCCTTATAGCGGCAGAAACGACAATTATCCGGCGCGCCGGTCGGCTTCCAGTTTTCAGCGAAGTAGTCGTCGACATCTGGATCGTAATGGATGTCCATCATTTCACGCAGACTCATCGACATGCGATCCTGCGCCTCGCTCAAACGGTCGATCTGCACCGGAATATCCTGCACCTGACCCGCGCCGAGGTACGCCGCGTGCAGAATGATGTCTTCCGGGTCGGTTTGCCAACGCTCACAGGCGTACAGCGCGTAGGTGTAAAGCTGAAAAATGTCGTCCTCGCGCGGCTTGCCTGTTTTCCAATCCCAGATGTGGACCTTTTCCTCTTCCTGGTAGGCGAAGTCGGGCACCGCGTAAACCTTGGTGCCGAGGAATTGGTAAGTGTCGAGCGACTCCACCGCCAGCCAGTTTTCGGGAGCAACTAGCCGCACCGGCTCTAGCTGCGGCGATTCCATGAAAAACTTGGTGCTGCGCATCATCAAATCGCGCGCCGCGTTGGTGCGTTCGGCTGAAATATCCCACTGATAATGGTGCTCGAACATATGGGTAGATTTATTCGGCCTCTCTTTCCAGCCATCCGTCGACGACTGCCGCCAGCCCAGCCGGAACATTTCACGCGCTTCTTCAAACAGCTCCATCGCATTCATGTTGCTGCCCGCCTTGCGCAACTGAAACCATCGCTCGATCGCGCGGTGGATGACGTCGCCAGTGAACGCCGGCAGTGACGTCAGGTTTTTGTGCACCATGATGTCGAACTTCTCGCCGCGCGGCTTTTCGGTCCACCACCCCCACGATCCATAACGCGAATACCAATTCTCCCGACGACAGCGCTCAAATTCCTTCGCGCGGCTTGCAGACCAGGAGAGCTCACATTTCAATTGGGTCGCGGCCATGCTGGAATTTTAGCAATCCGTGACGGCAATTACCCGTGCCGAAATCCTGGGCTTCAGGAACTTGTCACCCTCAACTGAGATTCAATCCTCTACTACTTGATTTTGCAATTCGGTCGGAAATGGCAAACGCTGAATTCTCGCAATACTTCCCTTTTGAAGAGTTCTATTTTCCACCCATTCAGCAACTAGTTGCTGGCCGTTTACGGAATACAGCTTCCAGTTCAGTTTGTATTCACCAAAGCCCGGTAATTGGATCTCTTTTGCTTGGCCATTCCAATTCGTTTGCAAAAGGGGACGTGAGGAGTGCCCGCCGGGAGAGTCAAGCCACTGGAAGGAAAGACTAAAATATGTATTTCCTGGAATTTGCCCCACCACCTCAATTCTAAACTTAGGGGATTCTTCGATGATTATCCTTTGATTTTGAAGGGGTTCAAAAATCGTGAGTGGTTGATATCCACCCGCTTCAAGAACCAAATACTCGGCGCCTTGCCCGAGCTTCAAGTTTGAATTTGAGTCATGCATATAGTAGTAATGACCGTCGTATCGGAGTAATGAACTCTCGTACTGCGGACGCAAACCGGTGGCATCCATGGCCTGAGAATAGAGTCGCGCATTCTTAGTGAATGGTTTGCCACTTTCACCAACGATTTCAAATTGCGTGCTTGGGATTAAGGCGAAAATATCGACCTCCTGGAGTTTAGGAGGGATTGCAATTTGTCCGCACTCAATTTTCACTTCACCAAGGGAAATTCGTTGGGTGGTGTACCAGCCAACATTGATATGGATCCATGCTTCATAATTACCGCATGGTATGTTGTTTTCCACCCTCCTGTGGAGATGTCTTGGAAACCCTTCCCAGGCTTGTAGATCTGCAAGAGAAACCCAGTCCTTGTCACCGAAAACAGACTTCAACGACAGCGAAGCCGGTATCTCATGGTCTAAGTAATAACTAAATTCTAAACCGCCAATCTCTGGCAATTTCACAT
This sequence comes from Planctomycetota bacterium, assembly GCA_014382805.1. Taxonomy (GTDB): domain Bacteria; phylum Planctomycetota; class UBA1135; order UBA1135; family UBA1135; genus JACNIZ01. The sequence continues at coordinate 14,193 of JACNIZ010000293.1, read as the reverse complement.
CCATGTCGGATTGATTATTCTGGAATATTTTCTCCGCGAACACTTTCTCCTTTGAATAAACACTTACTTTCCACCTACCAGTTTGGCGATAAAGTTCTTTAACTCTCGCAAATTTATATTTCCCCGTTTCTGAAGACGAGGTCTCAGGACTTATTTCACTCCACTCCGAAATGCCATTCACGGCATAGGGTGATACTTGTTCATAATAAAGCCATACCCTACATCCCCCCGCAGGGCTTCCATCGGCATTTCTAATAGCACCTTGGGCAAAAATTGGTGCATTGCCAGCCTCAATTTCCCCGAGGTTTGCTCCAACGGTAAAAATATTTGTAGGGACGCTCACTTGCGACGAGCCTGGCCAATGGATCGGCCCCTCCTCCGAAATTCCGTGCGACAGGTTTGGCGAGACAACAGCCTTCACTGGGGAACTAGCCAGCCGTTCTCCTTTAGAATTGAAACCCTTGAAATGATGCGTAGACACAAAAAATCCAAACCTCCCATCTCGGTCCACAGATGTGGAATAGCTATTTCCAACGCGTTTGCCATTTGAATCCATGAATTGAATAGTGGCAATAGTGAATGGAATCTCATTGTTTACAGAACCAATTTGCCCAACAACTTTCGGGTGACTATTTAGATCTATGGTTAACATTTGATTTGGATTGGAGTTCGTCGGACCGTCAATAATTTGTTCAAGCGTGAATGATTCAATACTTGCCAACCTCCGGTCCTTAATCCTAAGATTGAGCTGTTGATTGAATGGCAAGCCAGCAAAGATGATCGAGCCGCTATCAGTCGCCTTGCCCTCTACCCATTTCCATCTCTTGGAATCCGTTGGCAAGAACAAGTTAAGATCGTTTACGGCGCACAGCTGAACCAACGGTTCAAATTCGTTCCCGTGAACCGTCAGTTCCAAACTCCCACTTTCCTGCACTTGAATGGCAAGCTCATTTCCCTCTGTAAATTTCAAGTCTGGAATCTGTATTGCCTCACCAAACCCTCCAGGTAGACGAGGCCGAATAACAAGCCGTGGTTGTAGATTTTCCTTTTCGAAACGGCTTTTGATGCGATTCCAGTAACGACCGGAAACCGTTAGCTCGACGGCTCCATTCTCATCGCAATGACCCCCGGCTAGAGTTCGGCCCTCAAAAAACAACGCTTTCCTGCTTTCATTTTTCTCCGGCATATCAAGGCTAAGCGACAGAGGGTACCCTGCCGCCGATGTTCCGTCGGGATAAGTGGCTCGTACTTTAATTAGTAAACTCGCAAAGACATCAATAATGATTTCACGCGCACCGGGCGGAGGTTCTAGCGTATTGGGTGACTGAAAGGTACAAAGCTCCGACCCAACCCAACCTGATTTATCAATCGTCACAAAACGGTTACCTTCATTGACTTGAAGTTCAATTTCTCCATGCTCATCAGTAATACCGCTCACCGGGATATAGTCTGGAATTCGAAAGAGTGCTGTGTCTGAATCCGGCAGCCGAAATTCTGATTCCCGATAGTAATTCTCCCGATCAGACATCACCCTGACTCGTGCCCCTTTCACGGGGAGGGACGTTTCAGGATCTATTGCGCGAATGAGTACTTTTTCAACCGGTCCTTCTGCCAATGAATGTTGAGTTTCGATAGTTTCATTCCTTATTGCTTGAATGTTCGCCTCTTCAACTATTCCCGCAACGCTGACGCCATTTAGCGGGTTTTCTATGGCTTCCACTGAATTCACCTCTGCTAAATTCCCATCAGGGCTCGCTGACGATTTCGGAAGCACTAGCTCCACTACCATCCACGCCAGCAAAACGGAACATACCGCAAACGATCCGGTTGCAAACGACACGGACGGAAGGATTCGATATTTCATTCCCAAGGCCACGCAATTCAAACGCCAGTCCTTTCCCCACCGCCGTTGCATATCCTTGCGCAGAGAATCCAAGCCTCGCTTCAGGCGACTGCGTACAGTATTAACCGAAGTTCTTTCTCGACGCGATATTTTTAAGGCGCTCCATCCTTCAAAATAATGCCATAAAACCGTCCGCCGGTACGGTTCAGGCAATCGCACCACCGCTTCCGCAATAATCCGCCGATGCTCTGCTCGCTCCAACAACTGGACCGGGTCCAATGGATCCTGCTCCCTACTCCTTAGGCTGGAAATCTCCCGCTGTAACTCCCTAAGGCGGCGGCGATCACCTGAACGCATTTGGCTACGCCCTAGGTTCAGCATCACCTTTCTCAGCCAAGGCTGGAATTTCCCCTTATCTTTGGGCCCCGTTCTTAATGCAACCTCTATCGAATCTTGAATTAAATCGTCCGAATCAAACTCTCCATTCCTGGCCAAGCTTCGCGCAAGTGGCTGCAACCAATCCGCATCGGCTAACAGCGCATTTAACTCCTTTGGCATTTCGGATTTCATTCTGCCTCAGGGATGCCGCCAACGGCATTCCCATTCCCGAAAATATTTAAGAATTTGGTCAAATGTAATCCACTGGCCTTGCAATGGCGGTTTCACCTGGTCGAATTACTTGGACCCATTCATTTCCATTTGGAAGTCCTGCGACGACAATCGGGGGCGTATTTTCGAATCGTATTTCCAGATGAGCTGGTGTTGGTTGGATAAGCTCGGTGGGAGTTTTCCCCAAATAGGAAAGCAGTTCGCTCGGGTCGGGGCTGCTGTTACCAATTTCCCAAATGCATTGATCGCGAAGGAGCACTCGGCACTCGGCTTGAATGATCAAATCCTCTCCGATTCGGATTACTACCAGGTTTTCAAGGAAACTAATTTCCGAAATCGAGTCCCCGCTGAGCCAGTCTGAAACTGAATCCAAATAAATGTAAATCTTCTCCGACTCATTCACTAAATTGCCCTCGTTTAATCCTAAATTTGGATTCGGTGCATGCGCAATAAACCCAAATGCCAATTCCATCGTGGGCAATGCGTTCAAATCCGGCAACAATATTTTGTAAACCTAAGCTCCCAGTACGGACTTTTTTAATACCCAAAAATTCGAGCTCGACCGAAACTCCTCGCTGGAATGAACCAAGTTCAAGTTTCATAGACTCTTGAGATAATTGAATCGAGCGAACGTCCATTTCTTGGATGTCCGCGTTGATTGTTGCCGCGTCGGAATAGCTAATCATCTTTAGGGTTGAACTCGAAGTAAACTACTGATTTATAGAATGTGAATTCCGTCCAGTGGCGAGTTAGTTTGCCAAACCCTCTTAAGGTAACAAGCTCCTTACTGAACTTTTGCTCCAAAATTTCACTTATTGGCTCTATGGCCGAGGGCTCCAAATTTTTCCACTTTCCATACTCGAGGTGATACTGCTTGATATCCATTGCCTCCCAGTTCATGACTACAAGCATTCCCTGGAATAGCTCTTCCTTGTTCAAGAAAAAGCCATCAATCACCACTCTGAACGACCGTTGGCTCGAGTCAAAACTAAATCCGGTAATTGGGCAATCCGGAAAGGAAAGCTCTCTTATTCGAGGAAACTGGATTTTCAAAGACTTGAACCTCGCATCCCTAAATCAAAACAACCCTCAACTCCCGCGGACCATGCACGCCTAGTACTAATTGAAGCTCAATGTCAGCGGTACGGGAAGGCCCGGTAATAAATGTAATTAACGAGCTCGGAAGACCATCCTGATGCAGCATCGACAGCGCTTCACTCATGGTGCCAACTATGTTTTCACGTTTGAGTAAGGCAACATGAATCGGCGGGACTAACGAAACCAACCGATGCTTTTCGACGTCGCCGATTAGCGCCATTGTGCCGCTTTCAGCGATTCCAATTTGAGCAGTGGTCAAGCCAGCGTCACAAGCCAATAAGCCTTCGCGGTCACCCCATCCCTCGAACAATTCAACGTTATCAATGGCGATCGGCAAATCTGCGCCATTGGAAACAGCCACCCGTTGCAGCCCTTTAGTAGCGCTATGCACATCGTCGAAAAAAACTACGCTAACGCCTTCCGCCTTACTTTGGAATTCCGCAGCTAGCAGGTTGACATCGGCGGGTTGCGGCAAGCGACGCGATTCTTCTTCCGGCAAAGGCGGCACTTCAACGCCGGAAAGTTGACGGCAAACGTTTTGCAAAATGCGATCACGCGAAGAATCTGGCTGCGCACTGTTTCCTGTTTTTTCTTCAGAATTCATGACCGTTTTTTCCATTGCTCACGAAAGCTCTTCTTTGCTGGAATTGGCAATTCTCGCCCCTCTCCCCACTTCTTAAAAGGGCTCAAGCGTTTGCCCAGCGGGTAAATCATGCGGGAAAGTTTGATCGACAATCCATAACGCCACGGACCATTCATCATCCATGCCCAGCCGCCAAAACCAAGTTTTTCAATCTTGCTGCCACCCTTTTCTTGAGCCTCCTTGCGCAGGTCTAATAGGAGGTCTGGCAAATCAATTTTCACCGGGCAGACGTCTTTGCATGCGCCACATAAGCTTGACGCAAACGGCAATGGTCGCGCCTCTTCGACACCTGCAATTTGCGGTGTAAGTACCGCACCAATCGGACCGGGATAAACCGAACCGTAAGCGTGCCCGCCAATCAGTTTATATACCGGACAAACATTTAAACACGCGCCGCAACGAATGCACTGCAAGCTTGAGCGCCGCAAATCATCACTCAATATATCGCTGCGGCCATGATCCACCATAACCACATGCACTGCAGCTGGCCCTTCACCGCCGCCATTGAGTTCTCCATGAACCTTACTCGTCAATCCAGTAATGATGGATTGATAAGTAGTCAATTGCTGACCCGTCCCCGAACGCGGCAGCAATCTCAGAAACACATCCAAATCACTCAAGCGCGGCAGCAATTTTTCTATGCCCATCACCGCAATATGAGTTTGCGGCAACGACGTCGTCAGGCGAATATTGCCTTCATTTTCCAACACTAAAAAACTACCGGTCTCTGCGATCGCAAAATTTACACCGCTAATACCAACTGCGGCATCGGCAAATTCTTTACGCAAAATCCGCCGCGCTATCGCCGTCAACTCTTCGGCCGACGCACTCGCATCACTGCCAACTTGCTCGGCGAACAACTCAGCAATCTGCTGCTGCGTTTTATGAATCGCCGGAACAATAATGTGCGACGGTGGTTCGCCCGCAAGTTGTTGTATCCATTCACCAAGATCCGTTTCAACCGGGCGCAATCCGCGGCCTTCTAATAAATGATTAAGACCGATTTCCTCGGTCACCATGCTCTTCGCTTTGACAATCGGACGCGCCAGCAAGTCGTCGGAATCTGCGGGGGCATTGGGATCACCACACACCTCGTCGATTAAATCAGCAATGATTTTGCAGGCCTGGTCAGCATCTTCGGCCCAATGCACCACCACTCCTCTCTTTTCTGCATTGCTAACAAAATGCATGAGATAGTGATCCAACTTCGCCAAAGTGTGCGCCTTGATCGCCCGCGCGCGTTCACGTAAATCGTCCCAGTCGTCCAACTGCTCCACCGCCTCACCGCGACGATCGCGAATCAAATCCGTCGCCTTGCCGATGGCGCCTTTTTGTACTTCATCGGCCAGTGCGGCTTTCGCCATTTCGGCAAATTGATTTGAGTTCAGTCCATGTATACCCATCAGACTTCTAGCCCCCGGCCTTTGCCCTTCGCGTCACTCTCGCCAGCCAGATCAGCCGAAGTCGTATACCCAGGCAATCCGCGCGCAATGAACTCTGCAAAATGCACCGCTTCAATTTTCGACCCACGCCGCTGCAGACGTCCACCCATATGCATCAGACAAGACAAGTCGGCGCCGGTGACAAAATCCACTCCAAGCTCTTCCAACTCATCAATTTTCCGGTCCGCCATCGCCACGGAAAGGTCCGCATTTTTAACCGCAAAGGTGCCGCCGAAACCGCAGCATTCCTCGGCCAACTCCGCCTCAACCCATTCCAAGCCCTTCACTTGCGCCATTAACTCACGCGGTTCACTCTTCAAACCCAAGTCACGCAGGCCATGGCAGGAGTCATGCCAGCTCACCCGGCCACTCAACTCCGCGCCAAAATCGACAAATTTCAATTGATTCACCAGGAAACCGGCAAGTTCATATGTGCTAGACGCAACGTCCTCAGCCCCCGAAATCAACTGAGGAAACCGGTGCACCATTGCTGCGCAAGAGCCAGACGGCGTCACAATGGCGTCGTACAAGTCCTTAGACTCGTCATAAATACGAAGTTGCTGTTTCGCGACCGAAGCAGCTTCTTCGTGATAACCTGAGTTGAAGGCTGGCTGGCCGCAGCAGCTTTGGCGGGCATCAAAGTCCACCTCACAGCCGGCCCGGCGCAGTAACTCAACCGCCCCCCACCCAATCTCGGGGCGAAGCTGATCCACCAAACAAGTCACAAAAAAGGCGACGCGCACGTCGGCATTATTGCGGTTTGCATGGGGTTTCACTACCAAATAAGGAACCAAAACGAGTTACGGGCCGTCCCCCTTACCAGTTAACCCAACCTTCACACTGATTCATGAAGTTCTCTACCGTTACGATTGTGTCCAGCCTAGTGCTTGGCAGCTCCCTCTTTGCCCAGGCACAGCAGTCTGAAACCCAGGTTTTCGCCGAAACTACCGGCGTTACTGAGTTCTCTGGTCGCTTAACCATTCGCCCTCTGCAGATCGATGCCCTTATGGAACAAGGGTATACGCGTTCAGAGGCGGTTGCCATCCACGAAAACGCCGGCTCTCGCCTGGTGCAGTGGCAGAAAGAATATTTCTCGGACACCGACGAGTACATCGTCAATATTCCTGAGCAGTTCAACGAAAACACCCTGTCTGCTTACCTGATGGGTACCGGCGACTATCAGTACGCCGAGCCAGATTGGATTTGCTACCCAACCGAACTCGAGCCAAACGATCCTGGTTTTGGTTCCCAGTGGCAGCACAGCAAGATGAAGTCCACCAAAGCTTGGGACTACGGTGTTGGCAACGGCACCTTCATCTCGACTACCGTTGACACTGGCGTTGACCTTGATCACCCTGATTTGGAAGACGCGCTGATTTCTGGATACAACTCCAAAACCCGTCAGACTCAAGCCAACGGCGGCCAAGTCAATGACATCAATGGTCACGGCACCATGACCATCGGCTGCGTAGGCGCAATCGGTAACAACGGCAACAACGTGGTTGGCATGGCTTGGGACATCAAACTGATGCCAGTGCGCTGCACCAACAACTCCAACGGCTCGGCTTCGTTGGGTGACTTGACTCATGGCGCGAAATGGGCTTCCGATAACGGTGCTCGTTCGGTAAGTGTGAGTTACTCCGGTGGTACTTCCAGCTCAGTAGAAACTGCTGGCTCGCACATGCGCAACGAAGGCACTTTGCTTTCTTGGTCAGCTGGTAACGGTGGCAACAAAGTCACTGGCTCCAACCACACCCACGTGATTGTGGTTAGCGCTTCCAATCAAAGTGACAACGTAACTAGCTGGTCTACCTACGGCAACTGGGTAGACGTCGCCGCTCCTGGCGAAAGCGTGCGCACAACCACGAACGGTGGCGGTGCTGGCAACGTTTCCGGTACTAGCTTCAGTGCACCTATCGTCAACGGCGTACTCTCCATGATGATGCTGACCAACCCAAGCAGCTCTGCCGACCAGATCGAGCAAATGTTGTTTGATAACTGTGTCGACATTGAAAGCGCTGGCGAGGACATTTACTCCGGTAACGGTCGTCCAAACTTCTTCAAGTGCATGCGCGCTGCTTCCGAGGCTGAGTACGGTGTGACCAACACCATCGCCATGACTGGTCCTAAGGTTGGCGTCGCTGGCCAAAACGTGACCTACGATTGGACCGGCGCTCCTGCCAGCTCCTCTTGGAAGTTCTACTACGCCCTGACGCCTTACGGTTCGACCATTGGCGGTCAGCACTTCAACATCGGCATGCCTCCGAAGTTGGTTGGTAGTGGTAACAACAACGCTTCGGGTGTGGGTTCCTTCACCAAAAAGCTGCCTGCCGTCTCTGCCGGTATGCGAGTTTACGTCGAAGTTTCGGCCTCTAGCGGTGGTCAAACTTTCGATTCCAACATGATCGTGCTAGACATTAACTAGCCCATCCCTCGCGATCGTTATAGCCCTCGGCAGAAATGCCGGGGGCTTTTTTCGTTTTGTTGACGATGTGACAAACTGGGAAAAATTTTATATGCTAAATGAATTGAATAACTCGCCCAAACTCGCGCTTCTTATTTTCACTCTCATCGCGTTGAATTTCAGCTGCGGCGGCGATGGCGTTGATGCATTTGGGAATCAGTCGCAAAATGACCGATTCAAGTTGCCAACCCCCGAGCAACTCATGGGAACTTGGCGTTTTAGCGCCTTAGGAAACGATATTGGCTGCTTCAGCAATATTCATTTAGCCTGTGCCGTACAGGAATTCAATTTCACTGTGGGGCGCGGTGATTATTGCGCCGACGGCAATTACCGCTTTTCGGTTGCGTCGAACATTGCAGAAGTCAGTATTCCAGCCGAGCTGACCCCGATTTGGGATTGGCCGCAATGTGACCGACTGAGCTTTATCTACCACACTTACATCGGCTTAGAAAATGGTGACGTCTCCTGGGATCCGATTTCGGGCATCATGAGCATACGCATGAAAAGCTGGCATGAGGGATTGTGCCCAAGCGACGCCCAAGGCGATGGCTCCAGCGAAGTGGCCAACATTTGGTGGTGGGGAAATCCATGGGGCCCCATTTTGGCTGAAGGCTACGTCGAAGTGAAATTCGCCTGGAATACCACCACCCGACGTTTCTACTTTTTGGAAGGTGATTGTGAACTCGCCACCCGCGGCCACATGGCCTGGTATTACGGCGGACGCGGCGAGTTTAATGAGGGCAGTTTGTACCGGCGATACTAAAATCAGGGGTCATGAAGACCGTAAGCCAAACCTGGATTGCTGAATTAGTCGAAGGAATCGATTCGGCCGTCCAAGCCGCCGACGACGAGGGGCGCTGTAAACAAATCGCCGACGTGCTTTCCTTACATGTGAATACTCATGAAGGCGAGCTCGCCGCGGAGCTTTTGCAGCCGACGGTGTCCGGTTACGCACGCAGACTTCTGCATTTAGATCCGTCTGGCAGGTATTCCGTCGTGCTTATGGTTTGGGCAGAGGGGCAAGGGTCGCCTTTGCACGATCACTCCGGACGTTGGTGCGTAGAGTGTGTTTATCGCGGCTCCATTTGTGAACAAAGTTTCACTCCTGTGGAGCACGAATCGCAAGCAGCCGACGTCTTCGATTTCACACCTGGGGACGAGTCCACCGCGCTTGTTGGTCAAGCAGATTATTTTCTTCCCCCGGCCGAATATCACGTCATTAGCAATCCCAATGCTTCGACTGCCGCCACCATTCATGTTTATAGTGGTGAAATGACGGAGTGTAACTTTTTCACGCCAATTGAAGTCGGGTATCGCAAGGAAGAGGTTCAACTTGCTTATTATTAGGGATAAAAGTTAGGTCGGATGAATCCGTGGCCGCCTGTACGCAATGGCGGCTACGAAAAGTACTTCACCGCAAAAAAATGGGCTGCATATTGCAGAATGACCGTTTCATTTAAACCCAACCATTTTTATGGGGGAGTGGTGACGAGAATTTCGCTACTTATTTTGGCCCTCAACCTCAAATCAACACAAATGAAATTACTCCACAAACATTTTCTGGCCTTGGCGGCATTTGTAGCGCCATTGCTCTCCGCTGACCTGAGGGCTGCCCAAAACAATGGCATTGACCCCCCAGTAGACGGAAATCTTTCCGAGCACCTAGACTTAAGTCTGACCTTTACCGATGGCTACACCACCTTAATGGATGTGCGTATGCCCACCGTTGCTCCCAACTCGACTGGCTGGCCGATCGTGCTATTTGTTCACACTAGTGGCACCAGCCGTACGCAGGTCAATGTCAAAGCAGCAGCCATGGCGCGTCGTGGGTACGCTACCGTTACCTACGATGTCCGAGGGCAAGGCCCGGGCATGTTGCTAAACGATCCCGGGGTTTACGGCCGCGCTGGTATTGGCTCTCGTGAACGCATCGACATGTTCGAGGTGATTGAGGGATCCACCGCACAATTTCCTGGATTGCTTGATGCGGCTCGAATTGGGGTGACCGGCCGATCTCAAGGAGCCGTTCACTCCTGGGTTGCTGCAGCCCACTCTGGTCGTATGCCCATGCCCAACCCATGGCGCACTTCCCCATTCCCAACCATTACCGCAGTTGCACCAATTAACTTCATTCCCGACATTTTGGAAGGCACTATGCCAGGTGGGCAAACTGGTACCGAGATGACTATACGATTGCTATACGACCTGTCGAATGGCATTCACCATCAACCGTCATTCTTAGCTTTTGTAGACGGATTTGTGCGCAACGAAGACTTCTCTGGTTTACGGAGCGCGATGTACGACCCCAACCTAGATCTCATTGCTTTGCTTCAAACCAGCAATGTTCCAGTGCAGTCCTTCCAAGTCTATGACGATAAATACGCAGCCTCCAACCGCCTAATGGACGTGTGGAACAGTTTAGTTCCAGGCGCGCAAAAGGTGCTCAACCTCTCCACCACTGGACACAGCAGTACCTTTAATGACCACGAAAATGAGCTTCGTGAATTCCGTAGAGATGAGTGGTTCGCCTTCCATTTAAAGCAGGTCGATAATTCGACCTCACGTCTCCCAGAGTTTCGCTTTGCCATCGCGCCAGATAACAAGTCCAGCTTCCAATCCGCGAATTCCATTTGGGATGCAAGAGAGTTTCAATCCTTTCCATTTCCAGGAACCAACCATCAAAACTGGTACTTAAATAGGAATGGCACGCTTTCAACCTCCGCCCCTGGAACTGCACGAAAACAAAGCTTGGACCACCGGCTAGAGGGAGACATTAATTCCATTGATGACTACATAGCGCAAAAGCCCCATCCAGATGTGCTGGAAAAGGAGATCCCAATCGAGGTGCTCAGCTATGAAACCCCGCCCTTCCAACACGATCAGTTCTTGATTGGCGAAGCGCGTATGGAAGTTACTGTGGAATCCAATCAGCAGCAGTTCCAGATTCACGCCGTACTCTTTTCGGAACCGGAGGGCATGTATGTAACCGGTGGGCAAGCAACTGTGAGGAATCACCCCGGTGGGCAAACCATCCTTTCATTCCCACTAAACTTCCAAGGATTTATGTTTAGTAAAGGCACCTCATTGCGACTTCAGCTAGAAAACTTGGCCTGGCATAGGCCCGAGGTTCCGAACCAACCCACCTTCCTTCAAGGATTGCCCATTTTCCAAGACTTTGATCTTGATGTCATCTCGGGTGGATCAACCCCATCGAAGTTGATTTTGCCAAGCGCGCCGATGAGCAGCCCCTCACTAACCGCAACCGAAGTAAGTCTAGCATCATCTAATAACAACGACTTCTCGCTGGTGGTTCGGAGCGACGACAGCCACGCAGGCTGGAGTTATTCCCTAATGGCTGGATCGGCAGGCACCGAACCGGGTCACTTTATGAATGGCCAACACGTGCCGCTCAATCGCGATTGGCTGACCCAAGCCATCGAGCAAAACCCAAATGGATTACCCATTTCGGATTTCATCGGAACTCTCAACAATGATGGCAACGCGTTTCCAGGAGTCTTATTGAGCACGATCGCCAAGCTTCCTCCAAAGATTGGCGAGCTCGACTTTGTTGTAGTACTTACTTCTCCACAAGGCGAGATTGAAGTTAGTAACCCGGTAATCATTCCCATTCTTTAACAGAGGTTTCTTGTCCGGGAACCCCGTCAATCGCTCAAAAAGATTGGGAGTGATTCGCCTTGTAGCCGAACGGCATTCCGGCTTTCCCCCGGCCGGTAATGCAACCGTGACGGAATAATTCACCAGCCCATCAAGCGAGTGAGAGGGCTGGGTATTTTCCGTGGGCCGGCTGACTATTTCATTCCCCCAGACGAATATCACATTATTGGCAATCCCAATTCAACGATTGCCGCAGCCATTCATGTCTACAGCGGCGAAATGACCGAGTGCAACATGAACACGCCGACCGAAGACGGTTATTCCAAGCAGACGACTCAGCTTTGCTATTCTTAAATCGATCTCTGCTTACCTAATATTCTTGATCGCATCTTTGGTTGTTTGATTCCTGACCTTGATGATGTTCAACAACACCGCATAGGCCGACGACTCGTTCTGGATCGCCTGCTGCAAGCCCACAAATTGCTGATTCATCACCATCATGTCGTGGCGGAGTTGGTGTTGGTACTCAGACTCCAAAACCGTCTTCGGGTTAAGGCCATCGAGATCCTCAATTAAGCCTTCGATTTCCTCTTGTCGGTCAGAGTGTTCGCTCAAAGCGTCGGCGTCGTATTCCAACTGCTCTTCGCTCCCCGGCGTAAAAACTTCTGGGGTAGAACATGCGCCTAGCGAGATCAGAAAAGCTGCAACTATAAAAGTGTGTTTCATTCGTGCCACCTGTCCATCCTAGACGTATGCCTCACCAATAAGTGAATTTAAGGCCTTCGGAAAAGCCCCCGGCTTACCGCCGAGGGCCATTCGTCCTAGTGCGAAATTAAATCAGTCGATGCCTATATACACGCTCTTCTTGCCAGATGTACTCCCCTTCTCCCAAGTGATTACAAAGTAGTCCGGGTCAATCGCACCTGGTGTGTCATCAAAAAAGTAAGCGGCAGCCGGTCTTCTGATTCCCCTGAAATACACATTGTTGCCATCTAAAAAATCAAAAGTACCTGGTGGTGTGGGATTAAACCCCATCAGGTCGGCTGGAGGTGAGTCGGGCAATGTTGGGGATGTGGACGACCGAGTGGAATAGCATCTCCAAGTAAGTGGGCCCAGCCGACCTTGAAGCGGCAACGGCCGATCATCCCAGATGGTTGGCAAATTCGGCCAATCAGTGGTGACCATCGGAAGGGGGAATGTTGGCGGAGAAATCAAGCTGCCATTTTCGTGCTCCCAATGCTCATACACGACATTTGCTGTGGTATCCCCAGTTCTCGGAAACGAGTTAACCTTTCCAAATGCAACGGAAACAATCTGTTCAGTGGTGCCCCTTGGATAGGAAGAAATCATCGGACGCCTTCTCCAGTAAAGGGGGGCTCCAACTGTGGGACTTTTGAATAGCTTGGACCCTTGGCTGTCCCACGTTGAACCCACTAATTGAAAGTATTCCAGTCGAATCCTCCCATCAGGCTCCAATGAACCACCTGCTGGTGAAAACATCTTTTGCCTTTCATGGACGATCCAGAAGGCATCCTTTTGGTTTGAGGGCGCTAAGTCGGGAAGGATCAAGCCGGGCGATGGTTCACCTGCTGGGGCCGGCGGACCATTAAATTGAATGTCCTCATAAAGTGGACCGTATTTTGTAATGGAAATCGTAGATCCTACCAGCTTGCAAGTGGCAACCCGGAGATCAAATTTTCTGTCCAAGATGCCGCCAGTGCTGAACATGGTCTGGTGTGGATAAACAACTGCCACTTCATATTTATTTGGATCCTGCGGATCGTAAAGAGCGACCGCATCGGCTACGCCCCCACACTCCTTTACTTCAAACCAGTCATCTTCTAATGGCCCAGGAACATGCATGTCTATGGGGAAGCCTAGGCCTTCGGTTCCTGATACTAAGAAGTCCGTCCCTGACGAATTAATCTCCACCCATGCGCATTCCAATACTGCTGGTTGTCCTGATTGGTTCGTCCACCTTGGATCATTGTGATACCTCCTGGTCCAAGTAACAAAAAACTTGTCCCCAACAGCGACGACATCTGGCTTTTCGCATTTAACCAAGCGCTGGCTGAGAATTTGAATGGGTGAATGGTCCACCGAGCCTAGCACTCTTGTATCCAGGTATTCCCAACTATCGGAACTCGAGTTGTATTTGAAGTAAGCAAGCTCTACTTGCTTCATGGTGCCACCCCATTCCCGTCCATTGGTAGTAGGTGCCGGGAGGTCATTTATATCCTCTTCTCTTTTCGAATGAAATGCGACTACAATGTCTCGCTCAGAGTTCATTGCTACAGTGGCGTGATCGGCATCTCGGTCAGCGAGACCGACGCCATAAAATGCTCCTGGCGGGCTGGCCGTTGCCAATAGTACTTCATCCAATGTCATTGGCGGGCTATTTGTGGACCTGGTAAAAAGTCGGTAGAGCGTCGTGGATGGGAAATGTGTGTGTTCCCTGGGTCGCCCATCCGCTAAAAAA
>JACNIZ010000020.1 GCA_014382805.1 Planctomycetota bacterium | reverse complement strand
TATACCTGCCCTTTCACCGACACCGCCAGCACTGGCCCATCAAAACCGACCGCCGCCACTTCCATATCAGTCACGTAGCGGTAGGTGCCCGGACCCATGCCATCGTTCAGCTCGGTCGTTGTATTCGTAACTGGATCGTATGCCCAGACGCCGCGGTTGGTGCCAATCAAAAAGCGTTGGCCGTCGGGATGGGAGTCCCAAACGATGCGGTCTGCTCGGGCCCGCTCCAGTCCATCGCCGCGCACCGCGTGCCAGCTCATGCCATTGTCTTCACTGCGCAAAACGCGGCCGTGACTGCGGGTCGACATCAAAGTCTGACGGATTCCCGACGACAAATCCGCCGTCGCAATGGCGTGGACATTGTCATGGGGAGTGTGCGCACCGCTGGACGTGCACAGAAGGATTGGGATGAACAGGAAGGACATGGAGTGCAGGGCTAGAACTTGGGCGAGTTCACTCCAATTTTATGTTAGATCTACCCTTTTGGTTGGAAAGATATCAGCAAAACTGTTCCATACCTCTAGTGGGGCCTAAGTGATTGCAAAACAGGGCCTTAGGGGTTCGCAATGCTTAACATTGCCTAGCAACCGTGGCGCACGATGTCGCCCTCTTCCATGTAAATGATGTCTTCGGCGATATTCGTCGCGTAATCGGCAATGCGTTCGACCAGCCGAGCGACGTTGGACCAGCGCAATAACGACGAAACTGCCTGTGGTTCTTGTTTAATGCGCACTTCGGTGTTGTTCAAAATTTCCAACATCAGATCGTCGACTTCATCATCCATGGCCAGCAGCTCACGGGCTTGATCGACGTCGCGTTTGAGCAAACTTTGAATGGCTATGCGCAGCATGGTTTGGGCTTTTTGCGCCATGAGTTGGAAGTTTTCTGGAGCGCTGATTGGCGGCAAGGCCTGCAAGTCAATCGCGCGCTTGCCGATGTTGGCGGCGATGTCGGCAATGCGTTCCAAATCGTTATTGATCTTAATGGTCGCAATCACAAAACGTAAATCCCCGGCTACAGGGGCGTGCAATGCGAGGATTTTTAGCGCCTCCTCTTCCAGTTGCACCTCCATCCGGTCGATTTCACGATCCCCCTCCACCACACGCCGGCCGCGCACTGCATCTCGCGCCAAAATCGCGTTGATGGCTTCGGCGAAGGCAAATTCACAGTTGCTGCTGATACGGAGTAACTGATCAGCCAAGCGGCTGAGGTCGCGCATGAAGTGTTTTGTCATCTGATTAACCGAACCGGCCGGTGATGTAGTCTTCTGTTTTTTGGCACTGTGGCCGTTCAAAAATGTCGGCGGTGGTGCCGCTTTCGACCAGGGCTCCATTCAGCATGTAGCCCGTGAAGTCGCTGACACGCGCGGCTTGTTGCATGTTGTGGGTGACGATTGCGATGGTGTAGCTGTCACGCAGCTCCAGCATCAGGTCTTCGACTGCTGCGGTGGAGCGTGGATCCAATGCCGAGCAAGGTTCGTCCATCAGCAGCACTTCCGGCCCAGTGGCGATGGCGCGAGCGATGCACAAACGTTGCTGTTGGCCACCGGACAAGCCCAGGGCTGAATCATGTAATCGGTCTTTCACCTCGTCCCACAGGGCCGCTTTTTGCAACGACCACTCGACGACTTCGGCGAGTTCGGTTTTGCTTACTTTCATGTGCAAGCGAACTCCAAAGGCGATATTGTCGTAAATGGATTTGGGGAATGGATTGGGTTTTTGAAATACGATCCCTACCCGGCGGCGTAGTCCGACCACATCCATATTTGAACCCAACACGTTGCTGCCGTGTAGATTCAACGATCCTTCGGCGCGCGCGCTGAGGATGGCGTCGTTCATGCGATTGATCCACCGCAACAGGGTGCTTTTGCCGCAGCCGCTGGGACCGATGAAGGCGGTGATCCGGTCCTTGGGCAAACACAGGTTGATGTCTTTCAATGCATGGAAATCACCATACCAAGAATGAAAACCTTGGAATTGCACAGCGGGCGTGAGCGCGGTCATCGAATTAAGTCAGCGGTTTTTGCAGCTTCTGCCGCAGGAAGATGGCGATGGCGTTGAAGCCCAACAATGCGCTGAGCAGAACTATGATTCCGCTTGCAGCTAGGTCGTGAAATTCGGCTTGCGGACGTCCGGCCCAGTTATAAATTTGCAATGGCATCGCAGTAAAGTCGTCCATCAAATTAGCCGGTGCACGAGTGATGAAAACGATGCCCGCGATCATCAAAATCGGAGCCGCTTCGCCGATGGCGCGACTCATCGCAATGATGGCTCCAGTCAGAATTCCGGGCAGTGCCGCCGGCAAAGTAACTTGCCGAACGGTTTGCCAGCGAGTAGCTCCTAAGCCAAGCGCCGCATTGCGCAACGACGATGGCACTGCGCGCAACGCTTCTTGCGCCGCGATGATGATGATGGGAAGGATTACTAACATCAGGGTCAGTGCGCCAGCCAGAATGCCGCGTCCAAAGGGCAAGCGGAAATACCACCAGGCGCGCTCTTTATTGCGGCCGGGTAAATCCCAGCTGCGCAAAGAGCGCATCGCCAGCTCCGGCTGTGTCGGCCACGGCTCGTCATCGTCGAGCAAATTAAGTTGGACCTGCTTGCCTTCGTAAGTGTAGACCGTCATGCCAGCAGATGCCTCCGTTTCCGGGTCCAGTGCGCCAGCCAAAGGAACTTCCAAAACGAAATCGCCCTCGTTAAAAAACTGATCCGTGTAAGTCGCGCCAACTTCAACCGTCGGCGTTCTCTCGTTGCCAAAAAATCCGAACATGGACACAAATACCGTCAAACCCAAAATGCCAAACACCACGGATGGCACGCCCGACAGATTGGTGATATTCAACTGAATGAAACCATGTAGACGCCGTAGGCCCGCCCGCCGCGGCTGAAATTCTTCCAACACGATTGCCGCGGCAACCCCAAGTGGCAAAGCGATGATCATGGTCAATATCAACAACCAAATGGAGCCCATGAGCGCTGGAAACATGCCAGCAATTGCAGGGTCCGGGTCGGCAGGGGCTTTCAAAAAATTGGCGCTAAGAGTGCCAATTCCTCCCACAAAAATTGCCGTCATCAAAACCACCAGCACCAACGCCGACGTGAATGCGATGATCTGGCAGCCTCTCTGAAAAAGCCGGTCCTTGCTGTGGCGTTTTTCTAGCGGGATTTTACATTTGGCAATTAACTCTGGGTCAACCAGAATTGCCGGCTTGAGCAATGGCTTCATTCGTAGACCTCGCGATAACGCTTGCGAATGAAAGCGCCGAGCAAAGTGAAGCACAGAGTGAGCACAAAAAGCATCGCCGCAACGGCGTACATGGAGTAGTACTCCACGCCGTAATTAGAGACGTCGCCTAAGGCCATTTGTACCATGAAGCCGGTCATAGTTTGGACCTCATCGCGGACGTCGATAGTCACTTTAGGCGTACTTCCTGCCGCTAAAGCCACAATCATGGTTTCACCAATTGCGCGAGCAGCCGCCAGCAATACCGCCGACGTG
>JACNIZ010000327.1 GCA_014382805.1 Planctomycetota bacterium | reverse complement strand
AAAGGGCGCCGTGGCGGCCCCGGGCGCCCCCCAGGGGCCCCCCGGCGCCCCCGTCCCCCCGGGCGCGGGCCCCCCGGCCCCCCCAGCACCCCCCGCCACACCCAGCACCCCCTCGACTCCGTCTACGCCATCCACGCCTAGCACGCCGTCTACCCCCAGCACGCCCAGCACGCCTGCGGCCCCTGCAGCACCACCGCCACCAGGCCAAACTGCTGTTACTGCCGCTGCACCTGACATGGTCGACTTGACCCGTTGGGAGTTTTGGTGGGAGTTCAACAAAGGCCACTTCCTAAACCTGAAGGCGAAGGTCCAATCCGCAGATAGCTCCACCGGTGAGTCGGACATCCTTATCGGCCTGACCTCGGGTGCCGCAGCACCAACGACCTCTGCACCAACTAACTCGCAGAAAATTGGCAGCATTATCCCTCAGCTTCGTAGCCTCATTGAAAGAGAAGAAGATCGAGACATCGCTGGCGGTGGCATGATGGCTTTGGCCAAGATTCAGCTAGACCCAACGGTCACTGACATCTTCAAAAGCTACCTGAAGTCTGGCGACCAAGAGATTGCTGAAACAGCGGCTTTGGCATTTGGCGTTTTGCAAAACGCAGCTTCTTATCCAGTATTGGAAGCATTGGCTGAAGACAATTCTGAAGGCCGTCGCCTCACTGGCAAGCCAAACGGTGTCCCTGACCGCACCCGCGCCTTTTCCATCTATGGCATGGGCTTGCTGGGAGCCAGTACCGATGACCCAACCTTACAGGCAAAGATTGCCGACAAGCTTTGGAACATCTTGATCACCGACCAATCGAGCTTCAAGGATTTGAAGACCGCTTGCGTCATTAGCATGGGCGTCATCCCTTACCAAGATCCAAGCGCTCCTGTAGAGAAGCTGCTCGGTTACTTGAACGATGGTGAGAACGACCATTTGGTCCGCTCGCACTGTCCGAACGCGATTGCCAAGATTCTTTCTACCGCAGCCCAAACTGATCCAACCAACCCGTTGATCAAACAAGCGGTTCAGACCCTTACGGATTACTGCACCGCTCGTAACGTCAAGAACGAAGTTGTTCAGTCGTGCGTCTATGCACTCGGCATGTTGGTCAACAACTCGACCGAATTCCCAATCGATAGCGCTTTTGACGCAATTGCTGAAGTCGCAGAAAAGTCCAAGAACAAGCAATCGATGAAGTTCGCGACTATCGCCATGGCTCACCTTGGTGCCCAAGCTGGCGAAGGCCCGTACCGCGAAAAAGCGATCAAATTCCTTTCTGATGGAATGCGCAAGGGTAAAGGTGGTTACGACGCATGGTGTGGCATGAGCCTCGGTGTTATGGCCTTCTACGTTTCGGAACAGGGTGGCTCCATGCCTTCCACTATCGAGCGTGGTGTCCTGGCGAAGTTCAACGATGAATCCAATCAGCAACGCAAGGGTGCTTACGCGGTTAGCTTGGGCCTAATGAAGGCTGAAACTGCCAAAGAAGACCTGCGCAAATCGATCGACAAGAGCCGTGACGAGTCCTTCCAAGGCTATGCCTGTTTGGGTTTGGGCATGATCGGCGCACGTGAGTACAAGGACTTCCTTACTGAGGTCGTTCAAAACAGCACGCGTAAACCTGACCTCCTGAAGCAAGGCTCCATCGCATTGGGCCTGATGAAGGACAAAGAGGTTTCGAACTTGTTGATCAAATTGATCAAGCCTGATGACAAGAAGAAGCCTAGCCTCGCAGTTCTTTCCGCAGCGGCTACGGCAATCGGTTTCATTGGCGATAAGGGTTCTGTGAACCCGCTAATCGAATCCATGAACAATGAGAAATTTACCCCATTGGCGAGAGCTTTTTCTGCGATCGCGCTTGGCGCTGTCTCCGAAGCTTACGAGCTGCCTTGGAACTCACTGTTCTCACGTGACTTGAACTACCGCGCTGCAGTTCAAACCCTTACCAATCAAGCTACTGGCATCTTGGACATCCTGTAATCCGGTTGAGTTTGTACACAAGGAGGCGTCGCTTAGCGATGCCTCCTATTTTTTGTTTAGTATCTTAAAGCTAATAAAACATATACCGATGGCAAGCAATAATGCCAAAGCCGGATAAATTCGGGCCATAGTTTCTTTGCCCTGTACCAACCAACTGTGCTCGATCTCTGTGGTCAACCATGTGTGCCTGGTTTTCACGTAGTCCTTCAGGGGATGGTTATCATATTTAATTAGCCACGACCCAGCGTCGGCCATAGCAACAGCGTGAGTAGCAGGGTCCCAACAACCGACTTCAACCTCTACTGCCTCAGCATATGCATCGTCAGGATTTTGCACTAAACGTGCCTGTAAATTCTGGAGGACTTCGGTCTTGGCTCCGGCGATAAGCAAAGCATTGATATAGCCGTCGGAAGGCAACGCTGTCGGCTCGAGCTGCCATTGCCCATGCAAATTTAGGATGCTCTTGGCATCCTGTTGAGCAGAATAGGTAACTTCAGTTACCGACCAGACTTGGTCGAGATTAGCCATCGCTATTGCGCCCCCCCAGCCATAGCTTGGCTTGCGCCAGCGCCAACGGGTTGCAATCATCATGCAAGCGGAACATAACTGGGTTAGTCGGCCGGCCAAAGGAGGTTTGGCCCGGCAATAACGAGCTAGCTAAGGTAACGGGCCATTGGTCGGGAAAGATTGCCACAATCTCATTACTGGCAGGAAAAGGAATTCCTTTGCGTGCAAAGGCCACCATGTTGCGACTTCGTGCTACCCGGTGTAGCCTCACTTGGTTGGCAAATACCTGACACAGACCATCCTGGATGGCGTCGGAGAATCCTAGCGCGCTCTGCGACTTTTCGGAAGTGCCCAAATTGATTGCAAGCACACCGCCGGGTCGTAAATGTTCATAGATCTCCGCAAAAAATTCTTCCGTCGCCAAGTGCAATGGAATTTCAAATTGATTGGTATAGCTATCCAAAAGAATGAAATCCAAATCATTGGGAGCAGCTTGAAGACATGCCCGAGCATCGCCGCCACGAACTATTTTTACATTCTGTTCAATCGCGACAGGCAACGGGAGCCATTCTCGAACAAGGTCCACAAGCTGAGAATCAATTTCTACGCCGACGGCGCTCCATTGCACCCCTTGCAATGCTTCTGATACAGGATAAAGAGCCGTACCAGCGCCAAAGCCCAGGACCCAAAATTTCACTGGATCCGTTTGCGTGTCTGGATCATTGGATTGTGAATTTGCCAAACATCCAGATAAAAGCGGAGCGAGGGCAAACAGATCGTAATAGCCACCCACCCACGATCGATGATCTGGAAACCACTTGGATTGGTAAGAATCCAAGCCTTCATTCATTTGCAGCCACCGCTCCCCCCCCGGAAATTCAACGATTCTCAGACGCTGTATCGAGGTTTCAGCAACTTTGAGCACTTGGGCTTGGGGAGGCAAATTTGCTTCGTCGGCGGGGTCCTTTTGAAAGCAGATGCCTGCCGTAGGCAGCAAGAGGAAAACAGCCCATAGCCCTTTACCCGTCTTTTTTTGCC
>JACNIZ010000313.1 GCA_014382805.1 Planctomycetota bacterium | reverse complement strand
TTGCCATCTTTCCGAGGTAAAGCGTCTTGATGTTCGGCGACCCATAAACTCCTAAATCTTGATAGCCCTGGTCGTCGACGAAAATTATGATGACATTTGGCTTTTGCGCCGGCTCGGTGGCAGGCAGTATAGTATTCACTGCCGCCGCGGCGATTATGGCGGTTAAGAGTGAATGGCGACCTGAAGGCAGGGGCAAGATTTGGGGCATGGGGTCCCGCCTAGCATAGGAGGTTTAGGTGGACTTGCGCCACTTTGCACACCAATCCTCAGTCGTTTATGACGCCACGCCAATTGCCAGCTTTAAATAAGGTTCGCAATCGATCCGATCCGTCTGATTGAATCGCTTTTACACGTGCCCGTTGAATTCCGACGACCTCATCAGCGCCTACTTGGTATTCCTGAAACGGAATTTCGGGATGAATTTGATTCCAGTCGTCAGGTTCGTGGCCAATACCATAGGACAAAATCATTTGGCGCAGATTGGTTCCAGCAGCCAAAGATAGGTAGGCGATGGTGTAGGCGCTGCGTGTTTGATTGGGGTGCGGCCAAGGTGGGTTGATTTCGCCGAGGTCAATGTTATCTCGGCGCAAAAGAACGAATGTTTTGGCGAAAAGGTCAAAGCCAAACTTTTCGTGTAGCGCCCAATACATTTCGTGGTCGCGTTCACTGGAACTGGACTCGCGCAGCCAGTCAGCCGCTTCAATTTCACCAGTTTCACGCAAGACTAGCCCAGCTAAATATGCCGGGAAGGGGCTGCGGCCGTTTGACCACCAATCGGACGGGAACCCTCCGTGGCCAGCGTAATGGGCGGCAAATAGGTTGCATAGTTCGTGGGTCAAAATCCAAACTCGCAGCGTTTCTTTGGGGCATTCATCGCTACTCAAACCAATTTCGACAGGGCTAGCCCAACCACCAATACTGCCGCCCGCGTCCGGGTCCATTTCCAAAACAACAGCGATGTTGGCGGGCGGGAGGACGTCGGGATTTGCCATGAGTCGGATTAAGGCCGACGCCGATGCTTGAAGGTGGGCTTCCACCCAATTGGCTTCGTCTGCAAAATCCGAGGTGATTGAAAATTGAGGGCTAGCTAAGGTCTCTTCGATTACGGATTCTTCAAAATCGACGTCTTCGATTAGCATAGCCAGCGCAAATTCAGGTACGGCCAGTGCACCTTTATTTTCCAAATTGCCGTCATCATTGAAGTAGCCATCATAATCGCTGTCCACCCAGATGCGATGGTTGTACGAAAATGGAGAGTCAACGATTCGCAAATAATCGATGAGACCATCCGAGTTTCTATCCGCGATTTCTGCTCCATCGCGCTTCCACGAGTTGTGGTCTTGCGCAGTCCACCCAGATGCTGGGATAGGAGGTGGTTTCTTTTTGAACTGGCCCTGCAATAAATTATCAGCCCAAGTCTCCCAATTCATTTCCGCGACGAATTCATCGATGCCTTTGTCCGTCGCATTCGAGTTGCTCGTACACCCGCAAAATAGCGTGGCGGCGAAAATCCAAACTGGGTGAAATGGTTTCATTTGCTACTGTTATTCGGCGTGAATGAAGGGGGTGCCCACCCCGTCGTTTAAATATTTTTTAAGACTGCCGACGAAAAAATGATCCCAACCTTGTTCGCAGGTTCGATAACAAAGCAATGAAGTGTTGAGACCTTCATGAGTGAAGGCAATTTGCGTCCCCTCTCCGTGCCGATGAATGCTCCATTGCAATTTCGTACCCTCCCACTCCTTCAAAATGGTAGGTGGTAATCCGCTGTCCACGTGATGCGCGTCCACACACTCAAGCTCGATGAAATCAGAGTTCAGAATAGTTGCTTGCATGACCCAAAAGGCCTCGCCAAATCGAAATGTAATTCGGTCACCCACTTCGGCAATCGACCCACAACCCGAAGTCCACCATTTAGAATACCCTGTAGTCAAAGCTCGAAATGCATCTGCCGGCGTACTGGAAACAGCGATGATTCTTTCAAAACTAATGGGTCTAAGGATGCTCATTTCAATTTGACTAAAGGTCGTCCGGGGAGTTTGACTTGCACTTGGTAAATCTTGCCGTCACACAGACATTTAACGAATGCCGGGACGTTTATTTTGGATCTCAGCTCTCTCACTCTGGCGGGGTAGGTGTCGCCGAGAAATTCGAAATTTTGGTAGGACGTGGAGATTGATTCTCCATTTTTCAGTACTAGCTCAAAATAGGTTGGAACGCCAAGGGTGTAGTCAACGCCAAGTTTTATGGATTTGATTTCGGAATCAATAGCGTAATCCCCCAAAAAGAATTGTCCGTCGAAATCGCTCTTCAATCCATCTGGCGGGGCGTCCCAGTACAGGAGTCGTTGTGAATCCAGCTTTTCGATCCGAGAAGGAGGGTGACTTTGGATCAACCCAGCGGCTTGGCTGCAAAGATCCCAGCCACCTAGAGGATATATTCCAACTCCCATGATCGGAGCATACCTGCCGCTAAAATCGCCGCAGTCCCAATCCATTTCTTCACTCCAATCTTCGTCGACTTCCATCCGAAATGAGTGAACAAGGCCCTTGGCCCGTTTTTGGAATATACGAGAAGGATATTGGCTCCCGTAATCGAACTCAAATAAATCACATCCAACCCACGCACTGGAATGCAACATGTCACCGCGGACTTCCAAGGAGGATAAAGTGAGAGGGTCATCATAAAGATGTTTCGTCATGGAATGGACTGTGCACCCATAAGGCTGACCGCCATTGCTCAATAGT
This sequence comes from Planctomycetota bacterium, assembly GCA_014382805.1. Classification (GTDB taxonomy): domain Bacteria; phylum Planctomycetota; class UBA1135; order UBA1135; family UBA1135; genus JACNIZ01. The sequence continues at coordinate 15,549 of JACNIZ010000313.1, read as the reverse complement.
TTTTCAGCAATCTGAGATGCGGTGACACTGTCAAGACCAGTGGGCTGGCATGATTGAGCGGAGTATATGCAAAAAACCAGGCAAAGTAGGGTTCCAGCTCTGACCATGACAACATTCTAGCCTGGATCATCGTTCAGAATTCCGTCGTATTGTAGCGGTGGCGCATTGAGCACTTCGGAAGCGCGGTCAGAATCTTCCTCACGAACCTGGGGTTTGATGAATCCAATTGCCTGTACGTAAAGCCAATTCATAATGACGATTTCGATGTCAGCCAGTACCGAATCGATATTGGCTTGATCCAACCACAGCTTCCCAAGATGGGCTTTGTGCTGATTGTAGTAGAATCCAACTGTGACTAGACGCATTTGATTTCACTCTTGGGGAGCGATGCTAGTGCCGTCGCTAGATTTCTTTTCGATGCTCATCCTATTTTTGGTGGTCGCGATGGTTTGCGAGGAAACGATCATCGACAAAAACGAAGCTGCAAAGGCTAGCCAAAGTCTTTCTGAGAAATCGCCAACAAATCCCATCCCAATCATGGCCAGTCCGAACACGATAGTGCTGATAGTGAAAATCAAAAAAATGCTAAAGGCCATCGACGATAGCCGTTGAAGTTTTTGAATCGAGTAGCGCATGATTTGTATGAGGTCCGACCCCAGCGTTCGAAATAGCTGATTCCTATTATTCTTCGGCTGGGTCGAAATTATTCCCAGGGAGGCGGCGCTAACCGGCCGATTCGTAGGCGATTTTGATCCAATGCATGACTTCTGCATTCACTTCCTTTGCGTCGGTGATCTTCACCATATAGCCACACATTTTCCCAGCCGGCAGTTGTTGCAGGCGATCAGTTGCATCTACTCCCTTCATGTTGAGGCCGACGTCCACCCGCGTTTTAGTGGCGGGTCCAATCGTCACGAACTGCTTTTTGCGGCGATAACTCACATAGGTCTTTTTCGGCGCCTCTTCGAAATCACCGAACTTTCGCATCGCTTTCAGTAACTTGTCATGAATTGGTCGAAGATCAGCTTTGGGTCCTTTGTAAAGGCCGTCTAGCACTTGCTCGGAAGTGAGTTCTTTTGGAGCCGCGGACCCCTGTTCGTCGGCTTTGCGCACCGTGTGCACGAGGGTGTTGGCGTCGCCGTGGCCCATGCCGAGGGTGGATTTGAGCATGGCGACCATTTCGCCATGCTTGGCCAGCCCGCTACTCTTCACAATCGCAGAAAGTTCCGCAATCGATTTGCCGGTTCGTTTTTCGATGTTGGCTAACTGAGTGGCAAGGGCTTTGTTGAGATCGGCCATGATGAGTGCTCCACTTTATTTAGGGGTTTTTTGCTTCTTTTTGACGTCGGCTAAATCGTTGGTATTGATTTCAGTCAACTTGGCAGCTAGTCGTTTTTGAAAGCTAGCGACGACGTCGGCATACTTGGGATCCAACGCCAGGTTAGTGTATTGCTTGGGGTCCTTTTTCATGTCGAAAAGTTGCATGCCAAGTTGGCCTTGGGTGCCGTGTTGAATGAACGACCATTGGTCAGTGCGCAGCATGAAGCTGTTGCTGTTTACGCAAAACGCTGCATCGCGCACGGTGACAGTGGTGTCGTCCAGTGTTGCCACCAAACTCTTTCCTTGCAGGCGCGCTGGAACTTCAAGACCGCATAGTTCGGCGACGGTGGGGTAGAGGTCAACCAGCTCAGTGAACGAATCACACACCGCCGGCTTTTTGCCAGGCACCGCAATGATCAGCGGCACGCGCGACGACTCATCCATCAATCCGACCTTCATCCAAAAATCATGTTCGCATAAATGAAAGCCATGGTCGCTGGTGAAAATCACAATGGTGTTTTTCTCCAAGCCCTCTTCGTGCAATGTGTCCAAAACCTTGCCAACCTGAGCATCCATAAATGCTACCGATGCATAATACGCCGCGACGCCTTTTTTCTCTTGTTCGGTATTCAGGTTCAAGTTAAGGCTAGTTTTGTAATTGATCCCAGCCTTCGGAATGTCGTCCCAATCGCCTGGCACCTTTTCCGGCAGTTCAATATTTTCCCATTCATATGGCTCGTAAAATTCGCGCGGCGCCACAAACGGAACGTGCGGACGTACAAAACCTACCGCCAGGAAAAACGGTTTTTCCTGCTGCTTATAGGTACGCAATAACTCACAAGCCTTTTTCGCCGTTTTGCCGTCGGAATGCACCATGTGGTCGCCATCGGCTTTGACCATTTCCAAGGTGTTGCCACCCTTCACCGGCTTGCTGCCGTCGGGATTGTTCTCCAGTAACTCGCTGTCGCCAGGCGCCTTCCACTCTGGCCCTTGGCTGTTGAATCGCTCAACCCAAGACAGCGCGTCATCAGCGCCGTTGTCACCTTTTTCAATTCCACCCGGCACGCCCATGTGAAAAATCTTGCTCACCCGAGCGGCGTGATAACCGTTGTTAATGAAATGCTGACTCCAAGTCGCGCGGTCGCCGATGTTTTTGCGCCCGCTCACATAGCCAAAAGTTCCGGTCGCATGTGGGTAGTAACCCGACATAAACGAAGCCCGTGACGGTCCGCAAACAGGAAACTGGCAAAATGTGCGCGTGTAGCGTGTGCCGCGCGCCGCCAAGCGGTCGATGTTCGGCGTTTGGCAAACTCCGTTTTCATAACTGGAAACGGCAGTGGCAGTCAAGTCGTCGGAAATGATGAACAGTACGTTGTACTTTGACGCGGGATTTGTCGACGCCTGTTCAGCGTCAGCGGCCGCCGACGTCTGCGCAGCGCCGAGGATCGTCGCCAAAATCAAATGCGCCAAAATCGAGAGGAGCTTCATTAGCTATTCTTGGCCGGTAGCTTCAGCATCAATTCCCCAGCTAATTCTGAGACCGCCCATTCTTCAGCGATCTGATCGCCATCGAAACGAGTGTGCAACATGTCCTTCCATTCCACGCGTTTGCCAGACGGGGGAATCCCCAGCATAGCGTTTTTATGCGTACCTCGAAGGGTGCGCTGCCAGGTAACCGTGTCGTCGGTGTGATTCAGGAAATCAATTTTGACTACGCGCACGTTATTCAACGCATCCCGCACCAACTTAACGTAGCGCTGCACAAACGCGGTACCGCGAGTTTTGTTGCCGCCGACGTGCGCCAAATATTCCGACGAAAAAACTTCATCGATCACGACTAGGTTCCCTTTTTCTAGGAGTTCAATGTTCGCAAATTGAATGCGCTCTTCTCGGGCTTGGCTCAGGTCAGTGAGGGTCATGGTGGCCTGGAGTATATCGAAAAGTATTTTCCTCCGAATCAACGCCGATTTTCCTGGCCTAGCCCATAGCTGGGGTTCTTCGTAGAAATTATCCTGGAAGAGGTTTAAACCTAAATCAGGATTTCCACCACGATGGGCACGAAGAACATTTTCTTGCCGCCGCGTGGGTTTTGGATCCGGTAGCCATGGATCCGGCCAGCGGTGAAATTGACGGAGTTGAGTTGGATCAGAGAATAGAGTTCTTTGATCGTCGGGAATCGTCAATCTTAATGAAGCCCAATGCCTCATCATTGAGCAAGTGCTATGCTCAGTATTGAATTGATTACCATCCTCTCCAGTCTGCTTTTGTCCAGCATCGGAATCTTCGCCCAGCCATGGTGCATGGATCAAGTCCCCGCGGTTGAACAAACTGAGCCCGATAAAAAGAAGTTTGACGCGGGGCCTGTGCAAGACTTTTCGTTTTCAGATGGAGTGAATGCACTGGTTGCTGCAAAGCAAGATTGGCGGGCAAAACGCAAATGCGTCAGCTGCCATACCAACGGCTGGGGGCTCGCTGCGCAACCCGTCATCGCGCCAAAGTCGGAGGAAGTGGCCGTCGGTCGCGAGTTTGCCCAAGATTATCTGAAAAAATATCTTGATGGGAAGGTCAAACCGAATGGGCAACACGGGAGTACGGAGGGAATGATTGCCACTACAGCATTCCTAGTAATGAGTGACGCGCGCATGGGGAAGAAAATGCACAAGGTGACGCGTCAGGCTTTAGCCCACGCGTGGAAACTGCTTGATGAAAGTGGGACTTGGGAAGATTGGTTGCAATGCAATTGGCCTCCTTTTGAATCCGATGCAGAATTTGGGCCTTCACTTATGTTGGTAGCGCTCGGGGAAATCCATGAGATTGTCCCGCTGGAGAAGAGTGACCAGGAGTATGCGCTGAGGCTGTGTGCATACCTACAAAAGAATCGTCCGCTGAGCTTGCATGCAAAAGCTATGCGATTGTGGGCGGCCAGGTATTGGCCTGACCTACTGCGCAATGAAAACGAGGCGTCTCATTGGCGAAATGAGTTGTTGAATTCTCAAGGGGAGGATGGTGGTTGGTCAATGGCGTCGCTGGCCGGCCCTGCCTGGAAACGAGATGGGGGCGAGGAGCAAACAAAGACTAGTGAGGCCTATCCAACGGCCTTCGCCACATATGTGCTACTTCAAGTAAAGGCGGTTTCACCAATTGGTAGAATCTCAGAAAACAGTCGCGAAGCTATCAGCAAAGGCTTGTTTTGGTTGAAATCAAATCAACGCAAAGGCGGTGAGTGGTCTACTCGATCTCCGCGACGAGATCGCAAGCATTACATCGGCCGTGCTGCAACTTCTTTCGCTTTGATGGCGCTGGCAGTAGGAGACAGTGAAAAATTGAAATGAGAGGCGTTGCAATTGCTCGGGAGGTTAGTCGTTCCATCCGGGATTGCCAACTTACTCATTTGGCGCGGCATCCTATCGACTTGGAGCGTGCACGGCGCCAGCACATTGGTTACATCACCGCGTTAACAGAAAGCGGTTGGGAAGTACTTAATCTGCCAGAAGAACCTGAACTCCCGGATTCAGTTTTTGTTGAAGATACTGCGGTGGTACTCGACGGACTAGCAGTCCTTACCCACCCTGGATCTGAGTCTCGTCGACCAGAGGTCAAGTCCATTGCAATAGCGTTGTCTACCCTGCTTCCGGTGGCTTCGATTTCAAGCTCTGCAATACTCGATGGCGGCGATGTGCTGGTAGCGGGCAGAAGGGTTTTCGTCGGCATGTCCAGTAGGAGCAACCATGCGGGGGCTTCCGAATTGGCCGAGTTGGCCAAGCCTCTTGGTTATGAAGTTGAGGTGGTCACGGTGACTTCATGTTTGCACTTAAAATCTGCAGTCACCGCAATCGATTCTGACACTCTACTCATCAATCCCAAATGGGTGAGTCCTAATTTGTTCGAAGGGTATAAACACGTAGAAGTTCACCCTGACGAGCCCGACGGAGCGAACTGCGTGGATTTAGGCGGCACTGTCCTATACGGTGATGCCTACCCAAAAACAAAACGCAGAATTCAAGCCGCCGGGTTTGATGTCACCGCAATTGCTATGGATGAGCTGGCGAAGGCGGAAGGTGCAGCAACTTGCTGTTCCCTTCTCATCCCCATCAGCTTTCGATCGCTTGTTTGATGTCGTTCAGATCTTTCAGCATCACCTTTTTCATCATGCCCTTGAAGGCCAAACTCATTGGTATGGATATCAACTTGGCCATCAAGCTTTGCGGCTCGGATTCATGCGTCATGGTCAACGAGCAGGCACCATTTTGCTCCGCGATGTGAATGGTGGATTGAAAAATCGAGCCGTGACTTTCGGCCCGGAATTTCAATAATTCATTTTCGACGGCTTCGGTAACCCACATATCCTCGGTGGCCTCCTTGCCAAAAATCTTGCGAGTTTCGCGCCATTTAAGCCCGACGAGCCCGCTTTCCGGCCGTTCAAGAATTTCCACCTTTTCGATCCCAGTAATCACTTTCGACACATTTTCTTTGTCGGTGACTACCTTCCAGATCGATTCCTTGGGGCTGTTTACGGTTACTTGTACTTCAACAATCATCAGCTTTGGTTCCTTGAGAGGACCTCTTAGATTACTCTAGTGGCCGCGCGGGAAAAAATTTCCAAAATCACCCATCCATTGACCGGCCGAGCCCGACCTAACCAGGCAGGTGGCGGCAAATTGGGTTGAGTGCCATAATGAAAACATGGTTCGCTTTGCATTTTCACGGCTCTTGGCGCTGACGGCAGTTCCGGTTTTGGCCGCAAACGCCGCCGCTACGGCTGGGGAGGTTGAATCTGTAAATGGTGAAGGGCGCACCGTGGTGTGGAATGTTCGTGACGATTTCGGCGCGGTTGGGGACGGGTTGACGGATGACTTTGCTGCTATTCAGCTGGCATTGGATTCCGCAAACTCAGGAGATACGATTTTCTTTCCGCCGGCTTCGGTTGGATACAGGATTGCTTCCGGATCTACGTTGGAGGTTCCGGACCTGGGCCTGACGCTGTTGGGGGATGGCTGGTTGAGCGGTGGCGCGCCAACACGAAGCAACAATTATGCAACTGGCGTTTTTTCAGCCTCGCGGATTTTGCGCAGTGAAGCGTCGCCCTTTGGTGCGATGGTTAACTTGCATGGAAACGTGGAAATCAACGGACTTCACTTCGATGGTAATTTTTATGGACGGTTTCATTTTGACCCCGACGCTGAAGGCATTCAATGTTGGGGTAATCGCTTTGCAGCGTTTACGAATGTAACGATTCGGAATTGTTTGATTGAAAATTTCACCACCCGTGGAATTGCGATCAATGGTGTGAATGATGGAATAATTGATAATTGTTTGATTCGAAGGTGTGATCTTGGCGGCGTTTATCTGTCACTTGTGAGGCGCTGGCACGTTTACAACAGCGCGGCGGTGGACGTCGGCGATTCGCAATCGGGCGGCGTTCCATTTGGCAATCACTACCCTTTTGTGGTGACGGCGATTCCTGGACAGGCGTCGTGCCGAGATGTGATTATTTTTAATTGTTATGTGGATCACAATCCGAATTGGATCGGAATTTTGGATCATGGCACGCAAAATTGGCTGGCTTTTTATTGCCGCGTGAACGATTCGCAAAGTGGGATCAATGATGCGTCTTATGTGAATCACACTTTGAATAAGGACGAACATCACACCATTGACTGCATTGCTGAAAACATTGCTAACGGGTGGGGGATTGATATTTATAGCGTGGAGAAGCGTGGATCGTTGATTGGCAATCGGGTGATTGACCATGCCACTGCGCCGTCGAATATTTATGTGTTTGATTGCCCAGTCAAACCAGTAGTAACCTGGAATCGCTGCAGCGGCGGGTACGCCCTGGCCGGCAGCATGGACCCGCTCAAGTCCGGCCAAGCAATTACCCAATGGACCTCGGGCCACAATCGATTGCGTGGTGGCCGGATTTCACTGGCTGATTGGAGCAATCTCGACGGTGCCCCGGTGACCCAAACAAATTCCCCCCTTCCGCCCGCCCCACGCGGATTAAAGGCAAATCAAAATGGATCCGACGTAGTTTTGAATTGGCGCTATGCCAAATCTGACAATCACGATTCCTTTTATATCGAACGTTCAAGCAACGGCGAAACTGGTTGGCAACGCGTCGCTTATACGCCACCTAATAATGGCCTTTGGGACTACGACGCCCCAACCAACCCCAATTGGATTAGCTTTGATCCGCTTTCGTTCCGCCACCACAATACTGTCGGCGGCCACTATCGAATCCGAGTAAATAACGGTGAACGATTTAGTGTCTGGGATTATTCCACCGGCCAGCCTTGAATGATTTGAGCTAAATCGACAATCGGCTTTGAAGTTGACGACACCATTACGATGTGGTCCACCTTGCCGAGCGGGACGACCGTTATTGCCGCAGGGAAGCCCTCTATGGAAAATGCCAAAGCAGCATGAAGGTGGTTGTGGTGCTCCAGGATAAAAGGAGTTCCCAGTTTTTTCGCTTCCGCCAAACTTGGTACAGGCTGGCCCTCTTTCATGCCAAGAATGCTCAACCCGAAATATGGCCGATGTTCCGCCTTGGCCAGTTTTTGGTGCCGCAGTTCACCAAAACCCTCGGCCATATACGACGTGGCACCATTCTCCAGAACTACAGGGTTGCTGTATTCCTTTGGAATTGTCCACGTCACACCGTCGGCTAAGGAAATCTGTTGCGTTTCCTGCGCTGCTGGGGCGGTGATGAATCCATCGGCGCGAGTCATGGACTTGCGAATGAAATCGAAGGTCGGAAGAATGCTTTCAAGCGCCATTTCACTGCCACGCAGAGTGAGGGAGCGACAAATTCGGCCTTGGCGGTGGATCAAGTGCCGCACGATCCAGCTCTGGTTTTGAGAAGTGAGCCCGGCTTTTTCTCGCCCGGGGACTATTTCGCCAAACAGCTCCGCGGAAAAAGAAGTTGCTTGCGGGCCTTCAAAAACGGCCCAGTTGGTTTCCTTGGCGTATTCCCATAGGTAAGCAAAAACGTCTTCGTCGCTGAGGGATTCTGGAGCCAAAAAAGTGTCGTGGCGGATGGTCCAATCCTGCGCGTCGTGTGCTTCGACGGCAAAAGCAAAGCCACTAGGCACACCTTTAAAATCGACAATCTTTAAGCTGCGCGGCACTTGCATCCAAGTTCCGCCGTATGGCAATGGCCAAGTGTCCAGTTTTTCGGGGACTACGTTTCCTGCTACGCGGTCAATTTCAAGTTGCTCGAAGGCGGCCATGAAATCGGTTTCCGCAAGATTTGCTGGGTCCGGCGGATACATATAATCAGCTATGAGTTGATAGCGGTTGCGTTCATCAAACCAAACAGAACCAGAAATTATGCGCGTGTTTTCCTGTTGGTTGTAGGAAAAACTATGCCATTGACCCAGCTTGCTGCCGAGGAATCGCATGGACTTTACGGAAGGTTTGGCTTGCCCGAATTTTTTCAGAACTTGAGAGCGTTCCTGCACTAATTCATAAATGGTCGCCGCATAAGCATTCGCCTTGTCGAGCATATTTTCAGAAATCATAGAGTGCTTGATTTTCAAAACACCGCTCGGACTAAAGAGCTTGGCTTCACTCATGCTGCCGCCGCCGTGGCTCAGAACCACCCAGTTTCCACGTGGGTATTTCAAGGGAAAGCGTCCATTGTTTATGGGCACAAATGTGCCTTTTAAACCTTGAATCGCATGCTCTGCCATTTTAAGTTGCAACTGCTCCATAGATTTCTGGTCACCTGAGTCAGCATCCAAAATGGAAATATAAACGTCTTCCTCAAATTGACGCGCGATTGCAGTAGAAACTCTTGATGTACCTTCCGCTTTGTATATAAAACGAATACGTGCTAGCTCACAATCAATCTCATCGTAGAATCCGCCATAATCTTCCTCGATAGAAATTACGGTGGTATCTGCAACAAAGCTATCAAGGTCAGACGAAATTGTATTGTTCTCCAAATACTCAACCAGCGCTTGCCTTAGCTCTTGTTGTAAATTTTCGCCTTTTGCAACCGCTCGGCTTCCCATCCACATGGAGGTGGAACTTTCAGGCAAAAATAGCAGCAAACCCGGCTGCTTATTCACGGACTCCCACTTAGCATCAAAGCCTTGCGGGATTCGAGCATGTACATGCGGCAGATCCAACATATTCCAATCGATAGGGATTGATTTTTTTCCGCGCAAGCCGCCTCGCGCCAGCGATTCAAGGATCGAAGTACACTCGGCCGACGCCCCGGGGTTCGGGTAAGTGCGCAGCAATACGATGCGCTTTTCCATGGCAAATGCAACAGTACTTATCTCTACACTTTCTTGACCTTGTGCCTGCCAACTGAACTTGGACTGAGGGATGAGCCGACTGCCACGCAATAGCGGAATCGAACGCGGCGGCAATGCCGTACCCAATCCGTCCTTTTCCATTTCCTTGAAACGTTTAATCGCATTTTCGCGGACCTCTGCAAGATTGACGCTTTCGATCGCGTCCAGAGGTTCGCCGACGATCATCTGGACGGTGCCAGAGGAGTGGGTAATCTGGTAGATCGATTCATTATTGGGCGATTTTTCAGATTGATAGGCCGCGGTAATTGGGATGGTAAAGGAATAGCCGTCTTGCTGGACTTTTCGTGTGGTGTACGGCGAAATCCCCGACGTGGACAGGCTGCGAATGAAGACGTCTACAGAATCGGTTTCGGATTTGGAAGCGGCGAAGGTGCGCAAAACTCCAATCGAACCGTTGGATTCGTCCCAAGCGAAGATCTGCATACTGGCTTTTTGATCGGGATCTTCTTTTTGCTGATAGGACAGTAATTGACCCGAGCACTTCCGTTCAATGGGGTCACCCTCCTCGCCTTCCTCCGTCTCGTCGAGAAAAAAAGTGTGTTCAATGGCTTCGCTGCCGAGTAGATCCCAACCCGCCGCCGCCAAAACTTGGTCGTCGACCTTAAAAAGTTGCTGCGCGATTTGATTGGGCGTGCTTTCAGAAATCAAAAATGCCATGCGCGCCAAGGGGAATTTTTGTGGCGATTCGCCGACGGGCACCAGATCAATCGTAAATCCCCAACCCTGGCCAGCCTCGACAACTTCATATCCTTTAGGCAGTGAAAAATATGCCGGTGGGCTCCAGTGCGTTTGTGCCGGAGTAGTTTCAGAAGCAAGCCAGAGGCTAAGAATGGTGGCAGCAAGGAGTCGATGCATGGAACTGCCAGAATAGCGAAATAGGAATCACTATTTCCAATCCCCGGTCAACTAACGCATAGCCTCCGTCGTCACCCGATGGATGAACTCGGTCTTGGCCTCAGTGTAAGCCACCCGGTTCCCCGACAAGTCCGACGCCAAAAATAGTCATAGCCTTGTGCCTCCAACACCGCCGCAATTCGCTTCTGCGTCGCAGTCAAATCCGTCACTTCAACCAATATATCGACGATAGGTTTTGCCGAAAGACCCGGCACCGCGGTACTGCCGAAGTGCTCGATGCGGCAAATGAGGTCCGTCGGCAAGCAAGACTGTAAGTGGTTTTTTCCTGCACCAATCGTCGAAATTTTTCCTCTAGAGTTTCCATTTCATTGCGGCTGGCTCTTCCCCGAAAAATCAGTGACGGTTTCTCCGTCGTAACGGAACAACTTGCCTTTGCTGCCACCGAACCACATATTGCCGGCAGCATCTTCTGAAATGAAATGGATTCCATTAAAGCTCTGGCCCTTTTTAGAGACAAATGGCGCAAGCGTAGTTCCGTCATAAGTGCACATGCCCTCGACACCGCGCCCTATCCAAATGACGCCATTTTTATCTTCATAGATGGCTCTGACATGACTCCTGAGTAGACCATCATCGCTAGTGATCTTGGTAAAGGACTTGCCATCATAAAAATCTAAGCCCCCGTTTCTCTTTCCAGAAGCGCCGTAATTCCCATGGGTTCCGAACCAGATCTTGCCAGTGCTATCTTGAAAAATAGATCGAATCATGTCATCACTGAGTCCATCCTTGAGCGAAAAATTACCGAAAGTTTTGCCATCGTAGCGAGTGATTCCGGCGTGAGTGATTGAGCCAAACCAAATGTCTCCCGAGGCATCTGCCAGAACACTGTGAATGATATTGTGGTGAAATCCGCCTTCATAAACGCTGCCTTTATCCGCCAGGAAACTGGTGAACGTTTCGCCATCAAAGCGATAGGCCCCAGCGCCATTTGTCCCCAACCAAATGATTCCACCTTTATCCATCGCCATAGACATAACCTGATTGGGATTGACTACCGGGTAAACCTTGTCGAGCCAAGGTCCGGTGATTTCATTCCATGGGATCGGGACATGGGTAAATGTTTTGCGGTCATACCGAGACAGCCCATCAGCGGTCCCGAACCAAAGGTTGCCGTCTTTGTCTTCCAGGATTGAAAACACCCGATTATTGTGGAGGCCGTCTTTCACCGAATAGTTTGTGAAAGTTTTGCCATCGTAGCGATAGACGCCTTCGTTGGTTCCAAACCACTGCACCCCATATTTATCCAGGAACCCACACCAAACGGAATCCGCAGATCGAACTGCAGCAATCCGATCCTTGGTTGCCGAACTCATTGTCTTTTCGATCTGAAGTATTTTCTGAGTGCTCGAACCGCTTGCTGGTTCCTGCGCTTGAGCGTAACAAGCTAGCGTGGTGGAAATGAACAGAACTGCGAACTGGTGACGTAGTGGCATGCGAGTGGATGTGATTATTGAGCTAGGTAACCGTTGTCTAGTGTCCGGTTAAGTAGTTACAGTCGTTGTTTATCGGCGATCAGCTGTTTCTTCAGCTTGCCATAGTCCACGTCTTGTACAGCCACATTGTCATCGATGGCAAGACAGGCAGCAGTGGCAGCGCTCTGGCCCAGAATCATGAACACCGGCTCCATGCGGATCGATCCGAAGGCGATGTGACTGGACGACAAGCAAACCGGGACCAGCAAGTTCTGCACCTCCTCTCGTCGCGGGATGATGGAGCGATAACTTATGGGGTAGGGCGGAAATCCGCCGACCTCGACGTCGCCCTCGTTGCGGACATGGCCGTTCGAGTCCAGGTGCCGCTGCACGTGATGCGAATCCATAGTGTAAGCGCCCATCCCGATCGAATCGGCGACGGTTTCGCGCTGTTGGCAATGGTTCTGCGTCATGACAAAATCGCTCACCATGCGCCGCGCCTCGCGGACGTAAAGCTGATCCTGCCAGCCGCCGCCCGCTTTGAACTCGTCCTTGCACAATCCCCAACGCGATACTTCGTTGCGGATTTTCTCAGGCACGCGCGGATGATTAGCAAGCGTCCACATCAGTCCCTGCTGGTAAAGCCGGTGGCGAGCCACGATGCGTTCGCGTTCGGCATAATTCGCCTCCGGATAGGCGTAATTTTGCCCAATGAAATCGGTAGAAAAACCGGTGCGGTTGTTGGTGTCCGTCTTGCGATTGGGCATGGCCGAATTGATCCACGGCATGCCGCGCTCGCCAGCTTCGAAATTGCGTAAGAGCAACTCGAACCAGGCCTCGTCGTAACCATCCGGTTTGTGAAAGGGGATTCGGTTCTCAGGGTGTTCAGTCAAGCACATGCGAAAGCAGTAAGCCTGAACGCGGTGATCGCCGCTGCCTTCTTCGCCGGGACCAGATGGATCAATAAACGGAAGCAGACCGCTATCTGGGTCACCTTTGATTCGGTAAGGATCGACGTCGGCGGCGTAGTTGTGGTATTTAGCCATCCGAGTTTGAACGCCATTGAGAGTCTCGTCGTATTTCGCGTTCGCCTCGCGACCCACCGTAAAGCCGACGCCCGCCGCGGCTAGTAAATCGCCTTCATAAGTCGCGTCGAGGAACATCTTGCCAACAAAAACGCGGCCGGATTCCATCGTGATGGACACGATGCGCGCGCCCGCTTTTCTCACGCCAGTTTCTCGATTCAGGCGCTCATTGCGAACTACAGGCAAACCGGTCTCAGCAATCCAGTCGCGATAAACCTGAAGCGCGACGCTCGGTTCAAAAGTCCACATCGCCGGTTCGCCTTTCGCGGTACGGGTTTGACCGCCGTCGCGATAGGTCTCGCGCTTTTGCCATTTCCAAGCCTCGGGTTGCTCATAAGCAGCAGCGATGCGTTCGTAAAACTGGCGCGCAAGTCCACCAATCACCTGTTTGTTGCCGATGTCCGTCTGCCCCAAGCCTCCCGTAGTCAGTCCACCCTCGCGACCGCTCGGCTCAATAAGCACGACGGATTTCCCCATCGACCTGGCCTGAATCCCGGCCACAATCCCAGCGCTGGTGCCGCCGTAGATGACTACGTCGACGGCATCCACATCGCGATCAGGCTGAGTGATGCCTCCGCCCATGCTAAGTAAAACGAGGGTAAGGGTAAGGGTCAAAAACTTCATGAATGCTCCAATGCCAAGCCGGACTTCCGTACGTAATCAAGCCCTTCAACAATAAACGCCGACGACTACCGGCGATCAAAGAATTCCCCTTATCTTCCAGCTTGCTGCCCCAAACTCAACTCCGATGGGCCTGCCCGTCACGATAGCAACTATAAGGCCACGTGGTTGGGGATCCTGGCACTAGAACACAGATTGGGTCAAGAGTGCCAACACTAAACAAACCGCGAGATAGGCCGAGGTTACTATTGCTCGAACCCCCCAAGGATAAAGACTTAAATCCATTCGAAAATGGCGCGATATTACGACGCCAACTCCAAGGAATAGAAACCACGGTAGGAAAAGAAAAGCTGGTGCGCCGCGAACTAGCATGGTAACCAAGTCATGAAATTCACCGCATACGACAAAGGTAACGACAAGTGCGAGTGGCGGAGGAAAAAACGCTTAAGCGGCGAGTAAATGTACCGGCCCAAAGCGTAGCCAAAGATTGGGTTCCAATATTGCCAAAAGCCGGCGAAAGACGTTGCGCCTTCTGATGTACGCCCCCATAGTCAGCTTTCGAGGCTTGTGCTGTGCAGGTGATTTCGCTTCCAACCTAGTGCTCCCGATTATTGAATACGGCCAATGTGATGACGGGATTCATGCTGGCGGACAGGACTCAACGCTTTCCGGGTAGGTTGGGAAATCCGTATACCCAGCGGCTTCCTGCTCCAGCGTGTACCAAGTGGTAGGGTCGGAAGCCGGCGCTTCCGGCCAATTATTTTGCCAGCGCTCCGCGAGATCGGGATTGCTGATGTAGGGGCGTCCAATGGCGACCATGTCGGCCGCGCCTAGTTGCACGGCGTCAATTGCAGTCTGCCGGTTATAGCCGCAATTGGCCATCAGCGTGCCATCGTACACAGCGCGGAAATCTTCCAAAGTCATCGGCTCGCCTAACTCGTGAAAGCCGAACGCGAGGCCGTCCAAAACATGAAGATATGCCAGCGAGTAAGAGCTCAATTCCCTCGCGGCGTAGCTAAAAGTTTCGCGGAAGTCATGAGAACCCATGTCGTTGCCCCCTCCGTTGGGAGAAAAGCGAACCGCAACTTTTTGTGACCCCAATTCTTCGCTCACGCCCTCCACGATTTCGCGCAGCAAACGAAACCGGTTCTCAATGTTGCCGCCGTATTGATCTTGACGGTGGTTCGTTTTGGACTGCAGAAACTGGTCGAGCAAGTAGCCATTCGCAGCGTGAATCTCGACGCCATCGAAGCCAGCAAAATGTGCACGTTGGGATGCGTTCACATAATCGGCAATCACGGCGGGGATTTCATCAGTTTCTAAAGCGCGCGGAACTTCGTGTGTCTTCTTTCCCTTAGGGGTGTGAATTTCTTTGCCCTGCAAACGAATCGCTGACGCCGAAACCGGAAGTTCACCATGATGGAAATCCGAATGAGATGCCCGTCCGGTATGCCACAGTTGCAAAAACATTTTGCCGCCCTTGGCATGAACTGCGTCGGTAACTAGCCGCCACGCTTGCGCTTGCTTCTGGGTGTAAATGCCAGGACTGTTTCGAAAACCATTTCCCCGCTCCGAAACGGTGGTGGCCTCGGCAATGATCAAACCCGCGCCCGCCCGCTGCGCGTAATACTCGGCCATGAGCATATTCGGCATGCGTTCCGGCCCAGCTTTTGCGCGCGTTAAAGGCGCCATAGCCAATCGATTGGCCACGGTGATGTCGCCAAGGGAATATGGCGAAAAGAGAGGGTTGTCGAAAGGTGTTTTCACGGCTTTAAGTCGGCGGTTGGCGGAATATAACCTGAGTATTACTTTTGGGCTCTTCAGAAGAATCTGTGGGTAAATTAAATCCCTTTCCCCGTAGATCCCGCC
>JACNIZ010000186.1 GCA_014382805.1 Planctomycetota bacterium | reverse complement strand
AAACTCCCGAGTGCAGCTAAGCCTGGGCGTGGCTCGCGCGGCAACCGCAAATTGTCCGGTAACTGCTGGCGTTCGCGGTCCTCGCGCATGGTTGCAACCTGACGGCCCTTGATGGCGATGCCAACTAAATCGGTAACCTGCTCTTCATTGACACCGTGCATCGCTGCTTGTTGGCGGTCGAGCACATAGCGCACTCTGTCGTGTACTTCGGCCGCCATGACGTCGGCTTCGCGCAGGCCGGGTTCTCTTTGCATGAGGTCACGCAACTGGTAAGACGCGGCGATTAGCTCGGAGTATGCCGTGCCTTCATCACCACGAATTTCAGCCACCACCGTTGCAAGAACGGGCGGCCCTGGCGGAGTTTCCACCAAACGGATTGTGGCTTGATTGCGGTCAGCAATTTGCTGTAGTTCGTCGCGCAAACGCATCGCAATGCCGTGGGATTGCATATCTCGTTTGGAGGAATGCAACAAGTTAATGCGAATGTCAGCCAACTCCGGCGACTGGCGCAAGTATGTGTGCCGTACCATGCCGTTAAAGTCCATCGGCGACGCGGTTCCTACAAAGCTCTCTAGGTCTGCAACTTCAGGAACCTGAGCTAAATAATCCTCGAATTGGCGGGTGACAGCGTCGGTGCGCTCTAAGGTACTGCCCTCGGGCAAGTCAATGACCAACTGCAATTCGTTCTTATTGTCGAAGGGCAGCATCTTCAGTGGCACTTTGCCAAGCAATGGCAAAATGGAGGCGCCAACGAATAAGGCAAAAACTGCGCCGACGAGCAAATAAGCATGCAAACGACTCTTCAAAAACGGCGCCAAGCTAGCACGGTACATTTTGCGCAGCCAAGTAGGCGTCGGCTCTTTGACTTTGGCGTTAGGCTGGTCCACAGCCAAGTGCTTCATCAACTTATAAGCCAACCAAGGCACTACGGTTACTGCCGCCAAAGTGGAAAACGCAACCGTCAATGGCACGTTCGCAGCCATTGGCGCCATGTACGGACCCATCATGCCGGTAATGAAAAACATCGGCAAAAAGGACACGATGATGGTCAACGTGCTCATGATCACGGGCGGCAAAACTTCGCGCACGCCATTCAGCACCGACTGTTTTGCGCCCGCCACACGCTTACGCAAATGGCGTTGAATATTGTCGACGTTCGTAATTGGGTCATCGACGACCAAACCCAACGACAAAATCAACGCGAACAGAGTCACCCGGTTGATGGTGTAACCAAGCAACGCATTCACCAACAATGCCAGCGAAAAACTGACCGGCACAGCCAAAGCAACCACCAAAGCTTCGCGCCAACCCAAGGTGACGAGTAACAGGGCAACCACACTAATCAGCGCAAAGGCGATGGAACTCAACAGGCTGTTGACCTTTTCATCAGCTGTTTCGCCGTAGTTGCGAGTAACCCGTACTTGCAACCCATCGGGAAAAACTTCGCGACGCAGACGTTCAGCCTCGGCCAATACACTCGCCGCAACTTTGGTGGCATCGCTTCCTTTTTGCTTCGATACAGCCAAAGTGACTGCTGCCACACTACCACTGCCGTTGGGATTGCTGGTTTCTCCAGCGCCAAAACGAATCCGCGTATATTGGGTCAACTCTTCAGGGCCATCACCAATCGACGCGATGTCGCGCAAAAAGACCTGGCTTTTACCTTTGCCTGCCAGCACCAATGCGGCCAAGCTTGGCACGTTTTGAAAGCCCTGGCCAATCGATACTTGCAAATGTTGATCGCCGCGGTCGAATTCGCCAATGTCAGCTGTGCGGTCAGCGATCTGGATGGCCTGCGCCACTTCGGGCAGGGTCAAGCCGCGCGCATGCATGGCTTCACGATCCACTTTGACCGCTACTTCGCGGCGCGCCCCACCTACCAATTGAGTGCGTGAAACGTTGCGCAGTTGATCCAAGCGCGCTTGCATCTCCTCACCCATTCGGCGCAGCGCAAATTCATCAAATCCGTCACCATATAAAGCCAACGTGACGATGGGAACGTCATCAATTTCGACCGGCTTGACGACCCAACTTTGGATTAAATCTGGAATCGCATCCAAGTTTTGCTGCAGACGATCACGAAGTTTGACCAGCGAATCCTCCCGGTTTTCACCGACGAAAAACCGCACCGTTACCATGGCGCGGTCGCGCTGCGATACCGAATAAACATGCTCGACGCCGTCGGTATGCCACAACAACTTTTCCAACGGCCGTGAAGCTAGGCGCTCGACTTCTTCAGCCGAATAGCCTGGCGCTTCGACGAATACGTCGGCCATAGGCACGACGATTTGCGGTTCTTCTTCGCGCGGCGTCATCAAAACTGCGGCAACGCCCAATGCCAAGGCCAAACTCAATAACAAAACGGAATTGTGGCCCTCAAGGAAGCGGGCCACAAACCGCGTTAAAAAGGTGTCTTTATTCACGTTGGTAATTAGGCCTTTACGGAGTCCAACCGACCGTCTCCCCTCCGATCAGTCCACTCAAAATCTCGATCTCGCCGCCACGCTGATTCCCGGTGCGTACAGCGCGACGTCGCCACTGTTCGAATTCATCTTGAACCAAAACCATTTGCACTTGCCCGACTTGGAGCAAAGCCTGTTGCGGGATGGCGACAAAAGGACGTTTGCCAGCCGAATAACGCAGCACACCGAAGGTACCTGGCGCCAACGTGTGCAAGAACTCTTGTGACTGCTGCCCTAGCTCCAAACGCACTCGCAAGGTGCGACTGCGCGGATCGGAAGATGGCGCAATTTCAGTCACTCTGGAGGACGACTGGTGGGTACCGATGGCCCAGGGCAGCTCCATTCCCAAATCCACCGCGTGGCGATCGGCAATGGGGATTTGAACATCCAACACCAAACGCGTTGGGTCATAAAGTGAGTACAACGGCTTGCCCGGAAACGCTAGGTCGCCAGGACCATTCAAACGCGCCTCAACGATGCCGCTCACAGGCGCTCGCACAACGGTACGTTTCAAATCGGTCTGGGCCAAATCCAATGCTGCTAGAGCCCGCTTGTAAACGCTCTGAGCGGCGTCCAATTCGCGCTGCGAGGCGACCTTTGCATCCACTAGGCGCTGCACTCGCTCCTTCTCTGCAGTTGCCAACTCCAGCGCCGCTTTGGCGCTGTCGTTCAAGGAGGTCAAAACGCTGTCATCCAAGGTTGCCAAGGGTTGCCCCTTTTCCACCCGGTCCCCGACTTCTGCATGCACCTGCATGATCCGGCCATTCACTTCCGCCGACACGCTGATGTGATCCAACGAGCGCACTGACGTTGGCACTTCGCGCCAAAGTTGGGCCTCGCTGACGCTGACCATTGCAGTGGTTGAAGGAACCTGCCGCGCTAGAGTCAGAAAGCTAGCATTTGGGTCGACGTCGGGACCGGGCCCAGTGGCTGGCCCACAAGCCGCCATAGCCCCCAGCAACATCGCGACGGCCCCAAATTGGATTGCACGCCACGATTGATGCAGGCTCATTTTGCGTCACCCCCAATTCGACAATGATCGCGAATGCAGTCCAGGAGGTGGATCAGCTCGAATCGGACTAAGCGGTAATACATGCGTTGGCCATCTCGCCTACAGGTCAAAATCCCGTGCTGGCGCAAAGTCGCAAGGTGTTGCGATGTAATTGCTTGCGGCGACTCTGCTGCAGAGGAAATGTCCCCTACACAAGCTTCGCCGCGCTGCAGGAAGTCGATAATCCGTAGCCGGATCGGGTGGGCCGCGACGCGCAGAACAGGAGCCGCGTTTTCGAGATTGCTGAGTGGAACTAGTTTTTCGCTGGACATTGCGAAGTAACTATATCCCAATATCAAGATATCTCAAGGTGCTAAATAAAAAATCAGCGATCGAGAGCCTCGATCGCTGACTTCCTTTTCCCCTTGCTACGCCGCGCCAAGTCTCGCCATCCCCTGCGCCACTCAGCATTTGGTAGAGAACCCATTTCGTAGCATCCTTGTCATCGACCGATTAACCTGAAACATTTAGCATTTTTCGAAATTTTTTCTTGATTCTCAATAAGGGCAGGCCACGACCGCCTGTATCTCGCTATTTTCGCAGCTCAGCCGCGCGCCAACGACCATGTTTATGCAAACGCCTCAATTCAAGCCCGGATTTCTCAAATACTAACAAGGTCGCCTCCTCATTTTTGTCCATAAAACCACCAGTGAATAGCCTTCCACCGGGCACCAAGCGTTGACTGAGCATAGGCGCGTAGTACTGCAGCAAGCCCGATTGCAAGTTGGCGAACACCACTTGCCACAACCCCTTGGCCGATTCCAATGTGCCTAACCAAAAGTGACATTGGGACTCCACCCCATTTAATCGCGCCATTTGTCTGGCTTGTCCAGCGCTAGGCGGATCCGGATCCATACCTATATTCACCTTCGCCCCAGCCAAAGCGCCAGCGACCGCCAAAATTCCCGTCCCGGTGCCTACGTCCAATAACTTGTCAAACGGTTGTTCGCTGTACCAGCGCTTAAGAGTGCGCAATGCAATCCGTGTGGACGGATGGCCGCCAGTCCCGAAAGCCGATCCGGTCGGAATTTGCAGCGCGGTATCGGTAGCTCGCAAGTTCAAAGACGGCCGCTCATGGAAATCGGCATGAACCACAAAACCCGCACAACGAAACGGTTTCCAGCTTTTGCGCCACGCAAACTCCCAATCTTCTTGGGCTAACTCGGACGTCGCGAAATTCCACTCCTGCGGCTTCCAACCATAGGATTGAGCCAATTCTTCCACCCGGACCCGCAAGCGCGTGGCTTCGGCGGGGCGAATGACGAACACGACTTCGGGATTACCGCTGGTTCCGACCGGCTCGTCATCCAAATGACCGGCTTGAAAGGAATTTTCCTGCAAGCCTATGCCCCAACCATCTTGCTGAAGTTGCCAAATGAGCGTTTCCTCCCAGCCCGACGGCATGCGCAAACTAAATCGCAGCAGCTTTTGATCGGTCATGGCGCTTACCATACCGCCATGCCAGCGCCTGCGATCCCCCGTAAGCAAAATCCGGACTTCCCCAACCGCGAAAGCCTTTCAGCCCGACGTGATCGCGGCGCGCAAATGATGAAGGAGCTGCATCGCATGTTTCCGGATTCGCGCACGGCGTTGGATTGGAAAACTCCATTTCAGTTACTGGTGGCCACCATCCTTTCCGCACAATGCACCGATGTGAGGGTCAACCTAGTTACGCCAGCCTTGTTCAATCGTTTCCCCGGACCAGCGGATTTTGCCTGCGCCGCACAAAGCGAAGTTGAGGAGTTGGTTCACTCGACGGGTTTTTATCGCAATAAGTCCAAGAACATCATCGCTGCATCGAAGCGCATCATGGAGCGTTACGCTGGTGAAGTCCCTAGCACCATGGAAGAGCTGCTGAGCCTCGCTGGAGTTGCACGCAAAACGGCAAATTGCGTCATGGGCACGGCGTTTCGGAATCCGGTAGGCGTCGTCGTCGACACTCACGTCGGTCGGATTGCACGCCGCATGGGATATACGCGCGAGCAAGATCCGGTCAAGGTAGAGCGGGATTTGATGAAGGTATTTGAGCGGCAGGAATGGACCTATTTAAGCCATTCTTGGATTGATCATGGGCGGGCGACATGTACGTCGCGGACAGCTCGCTGTGAACAGTGTGAATTGGCAGAAATCTGCCCGCGCCGAGTCTAGGTTGCCAGTTTACGTCAACTGGCTTTCCATGTTAGACTATGGCATGCCCGACCCCACAGAGGCGCGCAGTTGGGACATCGCCGAACTCGCCAAAGAGGCCAATGTCAGCAGCCGCACCATTCGCTATTACGGCGAATTGGGATTGCTTTGCGCGCATAAACGCGGCCCGAATGGACGTCGCATTTTTGGCCCGACCGCGCTGGAACGGCTGCGCTTTATTGTGCGTCTGAAAAAAATCGGGCTCACGTTGGAGCAAATTGGCGAATTGAATCACACCTTCGACCGCGGCCAGACTCCTGGCATGCTGGGACGATTGGAACAAATGTTGGGCGCGCGACTCGGCGAAACGGCCGCCCGCCTGCTCGAGTTGTCACAGTTGCAACAAGACCTGCAGTCTTACCGCGACCGCATTCAGCAAAAACAAGCTCAGCTTCGGGCTGAATCCAAATAGCCGACCCCACCGGTCTACCATCCATACGCAAGCAGATGTCCAACGCCTCCCCCGCAGATTCGAGCACCAGCGAAACAGACTTCCAAACGCAAAACAAGTTGCGCTTTGTCACCGCCGCCTCCTTGTTCGATGGCCACGATGCTGCCATCAACATCATGCGCCGGATTTTGCTGCAGGAAGGCTGCGAAGTCATCCACTTAGGCCACAACCGTTCGGTGGAAGAAATTGTGGAAGCAGCGATTCAAGAAGACGCCCACGCCATTGCCGTATCTTCTTACCAAGGTGGCCACGTCGAGTATTTTCGCTTTATGGTGGAACTGCTACGTGAAAAGGGTTGCCAACGCATCCGCGTGTTTGCCGGCGGCGGCGGTACCATTACCGATGAAGAAGCCAACCAATTACATGACGCTGGTGTCGAGCATGTTTATTCAGTAGAAGATGGCCGACGCATGGGTTTGGTTGGCATGATTCGCGACATGATGTTGCGGGCCGATCGGCCGGTGGTTGAGTTGGATGCGGAACTGCCAGCAGGTTTATTCCAACGCCAAGCGGATTCAGTCGCGCACAGCATTTCGCTCCTCGAAACTCTGCACAGCGCTAAAACCGACGTCGATGGCTGCCAGCAACGTTTGGCCGAGCTACGGCTGCAGCTGCAGCAATCATTAAAAAATGGCGGGCCCAAGGTAGTCGGCATTACCGGTACAGGAGGTGCCGGCAAGTCGTCTCTGACGGATGAGTTAGTTCGACGATTGTTGGATCAGTTCCCGGATCGCACCGTTGCGATTTTGTCAGTGGATCCGAGTCGGCGTCGCACCGGTGGTGCACTATTGGGCGATCGTATCCGCATGAATGCGGTGCATGGGCCGCGCGTATTTATGCGTTCGATGGCGACCCGCCGCGCCCACCTGGCGACGGCCGGAGCGGTGCAGGATTCATTGTTGGCATTGAAAGCCGCTGGCTATGACTTGGTGATTCTTGAAACGGCCGGCATTGGTCAATCCGATTCCGAAGTCGTCGACTTGTGCGATTTGCCAATTTACGTGATGACGCCTGAATTTGGCGCGCCGTCGCAGTTGGAGAAAATCGACATGCTGGATTTCGCCAAGGGCGTGGTGCTCAACAAAGCCGACAAGCGGGGTGCCGAAGACGCGCTGCGTGATGTACGTCGCCAGTATCAGCGCAATCGCCAGTTGTTTGAGACGGACATCGAAAAAATGCCGGTTTTTTTGACCGCAGCCAGTCGTTTTGCCGACGCCGGCGTAGATCGCTTTTTCCAATGGGTGGCGGCCGAATTAGCACAAATGGAAGATCGCAACTGGGTGCCACTGCCCATTCCAGAGCGAATATCGGAAACGCCGACGGTAGTACCCGGCGATCGAGTGCGCTATTTGTCCGAAATTGCCAACACGGTGCGCTCGTACAAACGTCGCGTAGCCGGGCAATCTGAACTCGCCCATCGCGCCGACGGCTTGGTCCGTGCGCTACGCGAATTCGGCGATGAAATTTCTGGCGCCGAGCACCAGTTTAAGAAAGAAGAATTGCTTGACCCAACCATCGACCCAACGGTTTTGGTATTGCGTCAACGCTTCCAGGAAGTGGTAAGTGATTTGGATCCGGCAATACGCCAGCAGCTGGCCGGCTGGAATCAAACCAAAGATAATTACGCCGCTGAGGATTTCTGCTATCAAGTACGCGGACGGGAAGTCAAAGTTCCGGCGCAGCACAAAACTCTGTCCGGTACCAAGGTCCCCAAAGTTGCCGTTCCAACGAGTAAAGACTGGGGTGAACTCACTCGCTGGTTTGGCTTGGAAAACTTGCCGGGCCATTTTCCATTTACCGCTGGAGTTTTCCCGTTCAAGCGCACCGGCGAAGATCCGACCCGTATGTTTGCTGGCGAGGGTACTGCTGAACGCACCAACCGCCGCTTCCATTACGTATCCAAAGGCCAGAGCACAGCGCGCCTCTCGACGGCGTTTGATTCGGTCACTTTGTATGGCTGTGATCCAGCGGTACAGCCCGATATCTACGGCAAAATTGGCAACTCAGGCGTTTCCATTTGTTCGCTGGACGACGCCAAACGGCTTTATTCCGGCTTTGACTTGTGCTCGCCGAATACTTCGGTATCGATGACGATCAATGGACCGGCGCCGATGATGCTGGCCTTCTTTCTGAACACCGCTGTGGACCAACTGGTCGAAAAGCGCCTAAAAGAAACCGGCCGATGGGAAGCCGCGCAGCAAAAAATCGGCGAACTGTGCAACGGCAATGTACCCACCTACCGAGAGGATCTGCCAGACGGAAACGATACCTTGGGCTTGGGCGTACTTGGCGTAAGCGGCGACCAACTGTTGCCTGCCGACGAATACCAGGAGCTGCGTTGCCAAGCTTTGCAGACTGTACGCGGCACCATTCAGGCCGACATTTTGAAAGAAGACCAGGCCCAGAACACCTGCATCTTCTCAACTGAATTTGCGTTGAAGATGATGGGCGACATCCAGGAGTTCTTCATTGAGGAGCAGATACGAAATTTCTATTCGGTCTCCATTTCTGGCTATCACATCGCCGAAGCTGGCGCCAATCCGATCTCACAGCTCGCGTTTACTCTAGGCAACGGCTTTACTTTCGTTGAGTATTACCGCTCGCGCGGCATGAACGTCGACCACTTTGCTCCGAACTTGTCGTTTTTCTTTTCGAACGGCCTGGATGCCGAGTACACGGTGATCGGTCGCGTTGCCCGTCGAATTTGGGCGGTGGCCATGCGCGATCTTTACCTAGCCGACGAACGCAGTCAGAAGCTGAAGTACCACATTCAAACCAGTGGTCGTTCTTTGCACGCGCAAGAAATCGACTTCAACGACATCCGCACCACGCTGCAAGCGCTTTACGCCATAAACGATAACTGCCAAAGCTTGCATACCAATTCGTACGACGAAGCGGTGACCACCCCCACCGAAGAATCCGTGCGCCGAGCGTTGGCGATTCAAATGATCATCAACCGGGAATTTGGCCAAGCCAAAAACGAAAACCCACTACAGGGTGCGTTCCTGGCGGAGCTTTTGACCGAGTTGGTGGAAGAAGCTGTTTTGGATGAATTCCAACGAATATCGGAACGCGGCGGTGTGCTGGGTGCAATGGAAACCATGTACCAGCGCGGCAAGATTCAGGAAGAATCGATGTACTACGAAACGCTGAAGCACTCGGGCGAACTGCCCATCATCGGCGTCAATACTTTCCTCAATCCAAATGCCGCCGACGGTTTTTTGGTTGAAACCGAGCTGATTCGTTCAACCGATGACGAAAAAATCTTGCAGGTGGCTCAGGTCAAAGAATTCCAAGATCGCCATCGCTCAGAATCCGATGCCGCCCTCATGCGCTTGCGCAAGGTGGCACTGGCAAATGGCAACATCTTTGAGGAAATGATGGAAACGGTGAAGGTCTGCACGCTCGGTCAAATCAGCAATGCGCTGTATGAGATCGGCGGCCAGTACCGTCGCTCGATGTAACAGAAGCTCTGATCAGGCTTCGTTGCCGGACTGGTGTTGCAGCTGCCACATTTTTGCATAATGGCCACCGTCGGCAAGCAGAGTTTCGTGGCTGCCTTCTTCCTCAATGCGACCGCCATCTAAAACAAGGATGCGGTCGCAATCTTGAATGGTGCTGAGACGGTGGGCGATGACGAAGGCGGTGCGGCCAGTGAGCAAACGGTGCAACGCCTCTTGCACGCGGCGCTCAGAGTGTGTGTCCAGTGCGCTGGTTGCTTCATCAAGTAGCAATAGGTCCGAGTTGCGCAACATCGCCCGCGCAATCGTGACCCGTTGTGCCTGGCCGCCGCTTAAACGCGTGCCGCCCTCGCCGACCTCGGTATCCAAACCCTGCTTCGCTTCTTCGAGGAAATCGCCCAATTGCGCCGCCTGCAAAGCTTGGATGACTTCTTCATCGCTCGCGTCGCGCTTACCCAGGCGCACGTTTACACCGAGCGTGCTTTGGAATAAAAATGGCGTCTGCGAAACGATAGCCAATCGATCCAGCCAATCGGCCCGACGAACTTCGTTCAAATCCACTCCGTCGATCAAAATCCGACCACTGCTGGGCTTGTAAAAGCGCGCGATTAAATCTAACAACGTGCTCTTGCCCGAGCCGGATGGACCTACCAACGCAATGCGTTCCCCGCGCCGCACGCTAAAACTCAATTCCTGCAACGCCGGGCCTTCATCAATCCCATAATCGAAAGATACGTTTTCAAATCGAATCTCATGCTCAAAGCCATCGAAGGGCTGGCCTTCCCCTTCTTCTTCGGTTTCAGCAGGGATATCAAACACTTCAAAAATGCGTTCGGTAGCCCCCATGGAAACGAAGATGTTCGACAACGCCTTGGACAACCGCTTGACGTGGGCAAACATGGTGCCGATGCCAAGGAAAAACAAAGTCATGTTGCCGGCGTCGGTGAAAATTCGAATCCCTGAAACCTGGACGAGCACTAATACGCCGATCAAAATGCCAGTGCCAGCTTGCGCCAAAAATGCGGTGAAACCTTGGCTGGTAGCTTGGGCTTTCACCATGCGATCTGTTTGATGCACAAACTCGTCGTTGGCTTTGCGAAATTCAGCAGCTTCGCGATCTTCGAGGCGGAAAGCTTTGACTACGCGGATGCCCGAAAGCATTTGCATCAGCGAATGTGTGGTATCACCCAGCTTTTCCTGCGAACGAGCACTACGACGTCTTACCCGCGGCCCAATTTTGAAAATCGGCCAAGCCAGCAGCGGAATGAAAACCAACATGCCCAGGGTCGCTTTAGGCGCCGCGGCATAAGCCAAAAAAAGCGAAGCGAATATGTTGAATGGACCTTGGATCAGTTCTTCGACCAAGATGTTCAGCAAGCGCAAACTAGTGCTGACATCGGCAGTCATCCTAGAAACGACGTCACCCAAACGTCGGCTGGCGTGATAGCGCATTCCCATGCGCAGTAAATGCTGCGCAAGATCTTGACGCAGGTCCACGATCATCCAAATACCGATCATGCGCGACATGCGTAAAAACCAATATTGCAGCAACGCAAAGACTACCGCCGCTGCCACCATAATGCCGACTAACACAGCCACTGCCGACGCCTCGGAGCCCATGCCGAAAATATGCACGTCTGCTATGAGAGGCTCGATCCAGCCTTCGGAGAAGCGATCCAATAAGGAAAGTTCGACGGCTTGCTCGGTTTCCGCGGCGCGCTCGGGAAAGAGCAACGTGACCAGCGGCTTCAGAAAAACCAAAGTCAGGCGCTGACCGGTGGCGGCAATCGCCCCGATCAGCACCATGAAAATCGCAGTGCGCTTATACCGAGCCAGATAAGGGCTCAGGCGGCCAAATGCTTCTCTGAAGCGTGCGGTTCGGGCCAATGGTTAGGAGTGGAAAGCCCAAGGCGGCGAGACTAGCCCGCCGCCCAACCTTAGCGGGACATCACTTCAGCGATGTAATCCAAGAATGAAACCGAAAGGTGGTCATCCTTGACGAAAAAAGCGTGGCGTTCGTTCTCTTTGAAGTCCACCAGCGTGGTAGGTTCGGAACGACTAATCAGCTTGTAGATGTAGTAACCGTAAGCCCCTTCGCGTGGACCGTAAACCGCACCTTCTTCAGCGTTAAAGAACAAGTCGTCAGCGATGGAATCGCCAGTAAGGAAATCCATGTACTCGCTTTCGCCCAAGAACTGACGCAACGGGTTACGCATTTGCGGACCAAATCTACCGCGGCTTGGCTGCGGCATTTGTTCGTTGGCACCTGGCGTCTTTTCCGGATATTCGCTGTATTGAAGCAATACCTGTCCAAATGGCTTGCCGTCCATCAAAGCCTGCACCGCAACCTCGGCACGTTTGCGGGCGCCTTCAAACGCACCTTCTTTTGGCCATGCACCTGTGGTTAAGTCCTTCGCCGAGAAAAGAATGACTTGCGCACTGGCTTGGCCGCTGCCAATAAATTGACGACGTTTATCCAAGTGGGCCTGCATCACCTCCTCGGGCAGCGGATCCGGCAAAGACTGACGGAACGAGAAGCGCAACTGCTTGTATTGCTTGAACAACTCCATAGTCGGGAAGCCTTGGAACTCCAAAGCAACTTGCTCATAAGTGATGTAGGAGTTGACGTACTCGAGACGCTCTTCATCAATGATGGCTTGGGTTTCAGCTTCGGACAGCAGCAAGCCCTTCTTAGCAAGATCTGCCTTAAGGCTCTTGCAAATTTCGACCCACATCGAAGCCCGTTCTTTGTCAACGTCGGAAATCAAATCCTCAATGCGAACAATCATGTCGTCGCTATTTACGTCTTTGCCATTCACGCGCAAGCAGACGCCGTCTGGGAGACCGTCGAAGGGATAAACGATGGTTGAGTTGTCCATCATCCAGCGGAAGACCGCTGGACGCAGAAACATCTGCATGGTCATGGCATCGATTGCGTAGGCTTCGCCCTTTTCGCGCTGCTCGATCAGCTTGGTTGGCATGTCCTTGATCATTGAGTTCCACAATGAACCCTCTTCCTCATCGCCACCGAAGATTTCCTTCAGCAAGTCCATGGGCCAGTTTTCCGGCTCCACTGGGAAGAACAGGCGCTCCATTTGCATCTGGCGAGCCACTTCCTGGCTGTACGACTCTTGGTCATAGCCCAAGCTCTTGACCTGCTCCCAGAAATCCAGAGCCGGGTTTTTGTCCATAAAATCGGAAACGTTTTTCTCAACCCGGTTGTCAACTTCAAGGTCGGAAACCTCGGCCCAACTCATTTCCATGGCCATTTCCTTGCGGCGCTCGATTTCTGATTCGATCAGCAATGCTTGCATGCGCTGATAAAGCTGCTGGCCGCCGACGGAGTAAGTCAGGGTGCGCTTAAAAAATTCTTCGTCAGATATCTGCGGCCGAGGAGCAGCAGGGGCGGGAACAGCTGCAGCATTGGCAACAGCAGCATTGGAGGTATTTTGTGGATCTGCTTCTTGCGCGCCGACCCCGAGGGTCAAGCTGAACATCGCGAACAAGATGCAAACGAATGGGTGAATTCGATTCATGATTTTCGGAGAAACCTGTTTGGCTAAGTATTCTACCCTCAACTTCCGCCTCTCGCCTGATCCATGTGCCAGCTACGCCCCAATCTCAAAATTTCTTCCCTGCTATTGGCAACTGCATACTGCATCAGCGCTTGCGGGCCATCTGATGGGCAGCCTAAGGCGCTTGAATCGGAAAATAGCGCGACCCATGCGGCGGCCATGACTGCCAACGGGCAGCCTTTGCAAGCCGAAGCGGAGAACGACATTTTTTGGGTTGGCAATGCCGCGATAAACATCGAGGAATTACACGAGTTAGTTCAGAAGTTCAGTCAGACTTTTGGCGCTTTTGGCCCTAACACCTTGGCTTGGCATTTACTGCAAGGAGGCGTGGGGCCGGCGGCCATCATGCACAAACGCTTGGCAGAGGAAAGCGCTACAGCAAAAATCCAAGCCGATGAAATTGCTGCCAGAATTCAGAGCACGCAGGACTTTTTTCGTGAATACCAAGCCACGGACGCTCCCGCCGACGGCCGCTCGTTGCGCCAGCCCACCCCTTTCGGCCTCGGTGCTCGGGTGGCGGCCCATTTTGCCGCAATGGAAGCAGGTGAGTGGGTAGGCCCTGTGGCAACGCAACAAGGATGGGAAATTGTATTACTTGAGTCCCGGGTTGAATCGCGACGCAGCGTGGCCGGAGTTAAGTCTCGCTCCATCCTGCTCCCAGTCGGCTCCGACGATGACCGCCGTGTGGCTCGCGAAGAGTGGGCTAAACTGCCTATACGTGGCCCTGCGGAATTCCTTCGCACCCTGCCTGCAACCTTCCGCCGTGGCCGTACTTCTACTGCGCCTGAATGAATTCGTCCCGCCGTCCACTGCTTTTAGTTTTTTGCCTGCTCACTGCGTTCATCCTGACGTCGGCAAGTGGGGCGCAACGTAATAAAAAACCGCTCCCTGATACCGTTTTTGCCAAAAAACCGGAACTGATGGCGGAATTAGGGCTGTCCTATGGCCCATTCCCCTTTGCCCACAGCAATTCCGATCAAGTCGGGCAAGAACTGTTGATCAGCCGCGATGTGCTGTGGCTGCAAACGCCACACTTTCGTTTCGGCAGCATGTTGAAAAAGTGGAAGATTCCAGTTCCGGAGCGCAAAGCCTATCGGGCCGAATTGACCGAAATGCAAGCCACTTATCCTGAAATCGATCCTAAAATTTCGACTTTGGACCCGTGGCTGCGCCTGCATTTATACGCCTGGCGCATGGAAAAAATGTACGCCCTATTCCTCGACCACATGGGCTTGACTGACGCGGATTTCCTAAAGCTACCGCCTGAAGAAGTCTTCGATCGAGCCTTCGCCGGCGAATACACCGAAACAATCAACCAGTTTGAATTGGATCGCGGCGGTCAGGTGCGCTCCCCAGGCTTCCCACAATGGGTAGGAATGGGTCAATTTTTAGGCGAGCCTTACCGCTTTGAAATTTTCATGTGCGAAGAAGAGTCGATTTGGCGCGAATTCAAGCTCAGCTACTTCGGCATTAAAACCACCCACCCGCAACGCTGGAACATTAAGGTGGAATCCACCGATAAGGGGCTGACCCAGTCCCGCAGCCGCTGCATGCTTTTCGGTATATCTGGCAAACAAGCCGAGGTGCGGCATGAACAGCACATGCATAACGCATTGCGCCACAACCTGGCCATCAATTTCCTCGATGGGTACATGTTGTATCTCTTCGATTTACCAGCTTGGCTGCGCGAGGGTTATGCCCATTACATGCGCCGCTTGAACCTCAAGGGTTATAGCTTTTATGACGCCGGCGAGGGCGCGGCAGCTATAGACAAGGACCTTGAGGAATGGGCACCTGAGGTGCGCAAACTGGTCAAAAAAAATGAAGCCGCCGACTTTGCCACTCTGGCGCGCTTAAACGATTACGTCGACTTGGATTTTGAGTCTCATGTGGTGGTGTGGTCCAAGATTGAATTCTTGATAACCACCGATAAGACCAAGTTCGGACGGTTCGTCACCTTGCTCAAGTCCCAAGAATCCGGCGCCGGGATGGCCGACGCCCAGCGCAAAGCCTTCAAAGAGGTTTACGGTTGGACCATGCACCAAGCAGAAGAGGCGTGGAAGGCCTGGGTTCTGGAAACCTATGCGGTGAAGTAGACTTCGCGGATGGAATTCCCCCGCGATTTCGTGGTTTTTGATACCGAGACCACAGGTATGCCGCCAGGAGCGCGCTTGGTGGAAATCGGCGCAATCAAGGTACGCGGCCATTCCATCGTAGACCGGTTCGAGCGGCTGATTTTCCCGGAACAGCCCATTCCTGAGCGAGTGATTGCCATCCATGGTATTAGCGATCAGGCCGTGGAAGCAGCGGCGACGGCGTCGGAAGTTTTACCCGAATTTTTTCAATGGATCGGTAAGTTTCCGTTGATCGGTCACAACGTTTCCTTTGATGCATCCATGCTGGCGGTGGAATGCTTGCGTTTGGGAATGACAGCCCCTGAAAACCCCACCTTTTGCACCCTTTCAGCCTCGCGCCGATTGCTGCAACGGCGTTCTCACAGCCTGCAGAATCTAGCAACGGAATTCCGCCTAGTGTCGGGCCGCTCCCATCGCGCCTCCGACGACGCCGAAACCACGCTGCAGCTGTTGTGGAAGCTGCAAGAAATTTCTGGGTCGGCCTTCCGCTTCCGCTACTTAGGTCGCGGCAAGCCGCTGATGCAATTCACCCCGATTCAGCCACAATTGCCAAACTCGAAGCAGTATTTGCAGCAGGCAACCATCGGCGCCGAGGCGGCGGAAATCCACTATCGACTAGCGAATGGGAATATGATTCAGGCTAGGGTTACTCCGCGCTATTTCTACCAAAGCCAAAGCCACATCGTTATGGAGGCATATTGTCATATGGCTGGCTACTATAAGAGCTACCGGCTGGAGCGAATTCAAGCGGTTTACCCCTGCCCGGACGCGCCAGCGCCGCACGTGCGGCGGAGTTTCTGAGGAACGATTTTCATTCTCCTTCTCACGTACTGCGGATTTGGCGGAATAAAAACTCGCACTATGGGATTTGTTAGAATAGGCACTTGAGCTTGATTCTCTAGCTCCTAAAAACACCCTACGAATAAGGATTTTATCCTCCCGGCTCTATTTGCCGGACCTCCACATCATAACCCAATTAACTGACCATGACTCCGAGCGAAACTGCTGACTCGGAGGCGCCTGTAGTACAACCACAAGAGTACGAATGGCCCCTCATAGACTTAAATGAAGAGGTTGAAGGTCTCGAAAGAGACGACCTCGAAGAGAAATACCTGGATCTCAAAGATGAGGTCTGGCGCCTACGGCGGATGCTAAACCTTGAGCCGGCTGACGGTCAAATCCCTAGTAATGGTGGATTTGCAAGTGCAGGCGGATTTTTGAAGCGTCAATCCTGTGCTGTATTCGTTGATGTACAAAACATGTACCACTCGGCGAAGAAGACTTACGGTCGCAACTTGTCCTACGCCAAAATGCTGCGCGCTTGTGTGCGCAATCGTCGTCTGACTCACGCCAACGCGTACGTCATTGATCGCGATGGCATCGAGCAAACCGGCTTCACCGATCATCTGCATTACTGTGGCTTTCAAGTTCGCAAACGCAGCGTAATCGAGCGTCAAGACGGTTCGCGCAAGGCTGAATGGGAATTGGCAATTGCTATGGACATGATGATGGCTGCTGAAAAAGTAGACACCATTATCATCGTTTCCGGCAACGGCGTTTTCGCCGACGTCATCCCGATGCTAAAGGCCAAGGGCTGCAAAGTGGAAGCTTGTGCATTCCGCGAGTCTTTAAGTGATGTCCTACGCGAGGCAGTGGATTGGTTTCACCTGCTGGGCGAAGATCATCTCTACGACGGTGTTTAAACCGTTGGTTTGCCGGCGGCGGGGCTTAGTGCTTCTCCGCCGGTCCCCAACCACCCCCACCTGGGGTTTGCACGCGAATACGATCGCCTGGCGCCACATCGATGGCCTGACCCGGCTTTAATTTTTTCCAGCTGGACGTACCGCTTATTTGCACATGCTCGATTCCGGGCATGCCGGCACTGCCGCCGCTTGCTCCGGGCGCACCAGATTGACGTCGGGTACCGGCTAGGGTGACTCGGGCAGGTTCAAGGAATTCAATTTCTTTGATCAAACCGTCGCCACCACGATGAAGGCCTATCCCACCAGATTTGCGCCGTATTTTAAGTTGGTGCACGCGTACCGGCAATTCGAGTTCAAAGACCTCCACGGGCGTATTGCGGGTATTGGTCATGTGGACTTGCACCGCGCTGGCGCCATCGGCGTCGATATTGGCACCGGCACCGCCGCCTAGGGTTTCGTAATACACGAACGGGGTGCCGTCGGCGCGGCGGCCACCAAAGAGCAGGTTGTTCATGGTGCCTTGGCTGCACGCCGGAATCTGTTGCGGCAGGACTTGGCGGAGCGCTTCCAATAAGACGTCCACGATGCGCTGCGAAGTTTCAACGTTGCCAATGGCGACGCCTGCGGGCACGCAAGAGGATACTAGTGACCGATCCGGAAACGTCATTTGCACCGCCTCTAAGGTGCCGCTAGTTTCGGGGATTTGATCTGGGCTGAGGGATTGCAGCACGTAAAAAATTGCGCTGGTCGCCACCGCTTGGTGGGTGTTCCACGAGGACTCCACTTGCAAAGATGTGCCGGTGAAATCCACGCTGAGCTGGTCGCCCTGTTTGCGCACCGTGCATTACAAACGCGGGGTTCCGACACCGTCCATATGATCAAACGCGCTGCCTTTGAGATTCGGCCAAGACTTCAACAGCGCGCGCGTCAAGCGTTCGCCGTGCTGCAGTAGATTTTTCATACCGAGTTGCACTGCGTCGCCTCCAAAACGTTGGCAAAGGTCGTGTAAACGTTGCTCGCCGCGATGCAAAGCTGCACATTGCGCTTGTAAATCTCCCACCGCTGCGGCGGCGTCCCGCACGTTGGCTTGCAACAATTTCCAAACCTCGCCGACGTCCAGTCCAGCGCGTTTCAATAGCAAAGGTGGAATCAAAAAGCCTTCGCCATAAATGTCACGCGCACCGCTCATCGACCCAGGTTCAGCACCGCCGACGTCGGCGTGATGGGCGCGATTCATGAGGAAACCTATGCGTTTGCCAGCAACATAAAACGGCGCGACTACGGTGATGTCGTTGAGGTGAGTTCCGCCGCGGTGCGGGT
>JACNIZ010000191.1 GCA_014382805.1 Planctomycetota bacterium | reverse complement strand
AAACATATTGCATCGCCACGCCGACGCCATCGGCATGACGCAGTTCAATTTTGCTGCGGCGGATTGGCCTTCGAGCTCTACCACGCGAATTAAATGCGGCGCTTTCATGCCGTGCCCGGCCCAATTCGCAAAGCCCTCGCCGTCGCGCGTGCCGAGACGGTGGAAGGCAGTGCAGACTACAGGGCCGTCAATTTGCAGCGCGCCGAATTGCGTAGGCAACTGGGCTTCAAGGTCGACGTCGCCGCCTCCGACGCAAGCGAGTATTCCGGTGGGTGCGGGGATGGGTAGAGATAGCGTTTGACTTAACCATTCTTCGGCCAGTTGATGCCGCCGCCAAGCTGGAAGGTTTTTGTGCGGGATGAGAAAAAGTCGCACCTCGGTGCGTGGGTTCCAATAAGTCTCGTCCCACGGGTCGATTACATTTAGCAATACGCGCAAGCCGGAATCAGTGCGCTGCCAGGATTGACTGCCGTCGTGCATGATCAATAAACGTTGGCCCTTGCCTTCGAATTCCGCGTCGATAAATCGCGTCGCGGTGAACGGTCGCTCCACTTCTTCAAACCACTGTTCCGACGTCATCCAATCACCGCTTGGATATTTGCGTAGCCCATTTTTCTGCGCTTTGATTTCGGTTTGCGCAAACGGGTGGTCGTGGATTAACTCGGTGATCGCATCCGCAAAATTGAGGTCCAAAGCAAACGCCGCGTTCATTCCCGGATCCCAACGCTCTTGGTGATCGGCTGTGATGCGCAATTCATAACCAAGCAGAACTGGATGACGTCGCCATTCGGTTTCTATTTTGATTGGAACATCGTGACCACAAGGCTGAGCTTGCATGGAACTCGCATCCACGCCGCCGACGCTTGCCGCGGATGGCAATTCACCGTTCAATAAAGTCTCCCGACTACTCTTCCACTGCAAGTTCAAGCAATAATTCAATTGCGGAAACTCGATCGCATCGGCGTTTTTGGATTGTTGGGGTTCACTTTGCCGAAATCCACAAGCCGGAACATCCGTCACCACAGTCCCATCTGCCAGCGCCACATCTCGACGCCATGGCAACGCATTGGCCACTACCACCGATCCATTTACCGGCCGCAATTCCGACGCAACCCTCAGCAAACTACGCTGACTGACCCGCTGCGACATACGCCGCGCCTTATCAAAACTATCCAGGCCGATGAAACCACACAGGCCTTCGCATTCATGATTGTCATGATGCTGCGCCGCGAGCAATTCGCGCCATGCCTCATCGATTTCCCATATCGGGTAAACATCCCAAGACGGGTACGGGCGACCCAATAGCGCAGATACTGTGGCCATCGATTCCGCCTCAAGCAATAACCGCTCGCCGTGCAAACTTGCACGCGGAATACGATCGGCATTTTTCCCCAACGACATCCCGTGCCAAACATCATCCATGGAATAAGCACGAGTGGGGGCGTCGTCGGTATTCAATTCGGACAGCAACGCACTCAATGTTCGTGGTCGAAAATCAAAACGCGAATCCGTCGCCAGCTCTTTTAACCGCGGCAGCAAAACTTCCGAGCGACACATCCAATCCGGCGACGGCATCAGTTCCACCCACTGCGCTAAAACAGGTTGTTCCAAAGATTGCAGCAACGGCGACTCCAACATCGGATCAAAATCCTCCGGCCATTGATGCAAATTCAACCCATTGCGCGGCAAGGTCGGCAACTTGGTCCCGTCCAACCCTTGCCAAAAAATCACACTATGTTCTTCCTGCGGAACTTCCGGCGTGTGCCAAGTCCATTGAAAAAACAAACTCGCGCCGGTGTACCCACACTGCTGCAACAACTGCGGTAGCTGCGGGAAAAACCAAAACTCCTCTTCCCAAAACGCACGCGGTCGAACGCCCAAATGCCGCAGCACCGCGCGTACTCCAACCGTAAATTGCCGCACATTCGATTCGCCGCCTTGGAACAAGCCATAAGGTTGACCCCACGACCCACCAACCGGTTCCAATTTCCCAGCCGCCACCGCCTCCCGCAATTTCGCCAATGCCTCCGGACATTCCGACGCCAATCGTTCATAGCCAATTCCGTCAAAATTCAGATTTCCACGCACCTGCGCTTCGTCGCAAAATCGCAACGTATCGCGCGCACTGCCGGGCATGACTTCGTAACCCCAAAGCCACTGCATATCCACCCAATGCATGTGGTTGGCAAAGGTGTAGTAAAGCGGACGTCGAACGGTGGGTGCAGGTTCCATTGATTTCGATGCTTGCCAGTTACAAATGGTTCATCGTGGATTCGCTTGTCGCGGGCAGAGCCAAGTATAGGTCGCTGATCAACTTGGATGCAGGGCGCAGTCTACGACGCAGTTTCGCTGAAATTGACACGCAGTCGGTCGGGCGTCATTCAATGAAACCAGAATTCAAAATGTTCGTCTCCAATTAATCAGAGCCAACGCAAGTCGAAAGGGCAACTAATAAAAGTACCCAAAAACCAATCCAAAGCCCGGATAGGGTGGCTCCAATCACCGCCAGAGTAGAAAGCAACGGTTTTCGATACTCGTCAGAAGACGGCGTTCTCCGGGTACTTTTCAGATAACTTCGTGAGCTCATAAAACAAACAATTGCGGCCATAAGTTGAGTGAGACCAACATAGACTTCCGGGAAATTCAGGCTTTCGGCAATGAAAGTGGGGGAGATGCAGGCTAGGGCATTAATCCCGGAAGCAAGGAAAATCCACTTCGCAACACGATCTTCGGAGCCATTGCGTGTGTCGTCGTGAGGTTCGGGAGTTTCCGTTTTCAATTTGGCACCTCGGATTGATACGGCGAATAATCCACTCTTAAATGCAGAATAGCCAGCCTCGGGCTGAGCAGAAACGCGCGCATGAGCGTAGTTTAGCTCGCTGCTTGGATGGGGAAATTGGGTGGGAACGCGAAGGTCCCAGTAAGACGTCAAAATTTTCAAGTTGCCTGTTACCGATAGTTCGTCTACAACTATAGACGTTCGACCACCCGTGTAGACGAAGCGCCCAGGCCATCATGACACCACGTCAACTAGAAGATCCAACCCCCGCCGAATGGCGAATATTGTCCTTGATATGGGAGAAAGGGGCTCTTTCTGCCCGTGAGGTGATTGACGCTGTAGAAGCGGAAACGGGGTGGTCCACCAGCACCGTCAAAACGCTTTTACGGCGTTTGGTGGACAAAGGTCACCTGAAAACGCGCAAGATTGGCAATAGTTTTCTTTATTCAGGCGTGGGCTCACCGATGCGGTTTTTGCGCCGCGCCGGGGATGCGTTGCTTAAGCGGACCAATCACGTCACCGTGGGTCCATTGCTCACCCATCTCGTCAAATCAGGCGACCTGAGCCGGGATGATTTGGATGAACTGCGCTCGCTTGTTGAGCGCCTTGCGGAGGACGCAGAATGACCTCATTCATTGAACGATTAAACGCGCTTGCCGCCTCGTGGGGGCAGTGGATGACGTCGTCGGCTCTGCAGTCGGCCTTGGTCCTTTCGGTGCTTTTGTTGATTTGGCCGCTGCTGCGGAAGCGAGTCAGTGCGCACTTGGCCTATGCATTGTTCCTGTTGCCGATGCTTCCACTTGCCTTGCCTTCGATTTGGACCGTGGCGGTAGAAACCGACGCCATGCCGGCTTGGACG
The DNA here is from genome assembly GCA_014382805.1 of Planctomycetota bacterium. Classification (GTDB taxonomy): domain Bacteria; phylum Planctomycetota; class UBA1135; order UBA1135; family UBA1135; genus JACNIZ01. Next base: position 14,762 of record JACNIZ010000191.1, on the reverse strand, counting down.
CAGATGCTGCCGCAGGTCGGAGTTGGAAATTCGTCAGCAGAAAATTCCAGTGCTGAAGGCGGTTCTGTATTCGGCTTACTTAGCTATCCCGATGCCAATGACGAGCCGTCTGCAGCACAATCCACACCGTCGCCGGAAGCGCTGGCATCCGCAAACATCACCCCCAGTTTTGGCGCCTGGTTGCTATTGGGTTGGACGGCGATTTGCGCAACTTTACTCGTCGCATTTGTAATCGCCCAAATTCAAACCGCCCAACAAATTCGTTTCGCACCAGCCTTGCCACGCGAGGACAAACGGCGGGTCAAAGCTATACTCCGCGAATTAGGTTCCAAAACAAAATTCGATTTACGAATCCATCCGCAACTTACCAGCCCGGCCTTATGGGGGATTTTTCGACCGCGAATTTTGTTCCCTCCGCAATTAATTGGGCAGCTCAATCATCATCAATTGGCATGGGTGGTCGGCCATGAACTTGCGCATCACCAACGCTTCGATCTGGTGATGGCGGCGGCGCAACGGTTAATCCAAATTGTTTGGTTTTTTAATCCATTGGTGTGGTGGCAAAACCACCGCCTTGACCACCTACGCGAATGCGCCTGCGATGAGTCCGCCCAAGCCAAAACGCAAATTCATGGCCAGCAATGCGCAGAAGCGTTACTCCAAGTCGCCGCCCTACCGGCCATTCCATGCAATCGTGCTTTTGTCCTGCAAACCCTACATCACCACAAGCAAAACATGAAACAACGCATTCTTCGCCTCATGAATAAGGCGCGTCCCTCCCGTCCTGGCATGACGCCTTTGGCTATACCGGTGTTGATTTTTGCAGCGGGTCTAAGCGCTACAACTTTTAGTTTTCAAGCCTCCAGCCAAGCGACTAACCAAGCGCAAAACCACATCGCAAAAGCCCAAACCTGGTTGATTCAGCAACAAAATTCCGACGGCTCCTGGTCGGCCGGACCAAATTGGAATAAGCCGGCTGGTGAGTTCACCAACGTCGGTGTAACCGGTTTGGTTTTGCTTAGCCTTCACGATGCCAACGCCGAAAAGGTCGGAAAATCACGTACAGAGGCTATTCAAAAGGGGTTGGAATTCCTGCGCAAGCCACTAATGGATCCGGTGGGATACTATAAGCCAAGGCCAGGTTTCGAGGCGTTGGCGAGCCATGCCATTGCCGCCAATGCTTGGTTAACGATAAACCCCCAAGTCACCAACAAAGAATGGAAAGCTACAGCCAGTCGAGCCATTCAAATCCTGACTCAAGCCCAGTGTCCATATAGCGGTTGGGGTTTTGCGTTTGAACCGAACGGTGACGTCAATAGTTTCAATACGAGCTTGGCTTTGCAAACGATGGCAAAAGCGCGCGACCTTGGCTTTGACATTCCACGTTACGTCAATGAAGGCGGCAAAGTAGTGTTTCAATCACTGCGCGATAAGAGTAATGGGCGCGTCGGCTATAGCCATGGGCAGTCCAAGGATGTGCGCATTATCGCCAAGAAGAAAAGCCATCCGGCCGAGCTTACCGAGCTTTGCACGGCAATGACTTTAGTCGCTCAAGCGGATTGGGGAGCTGAGGTCATCGACGATAAAGACATGACCCAAAGCTTACTTTTAGTGTCCTCAAAACGTCCAGCCTGGAATGCTGAAAATTCCAACGTGGATTATTACTACTGGTATTACGGCGCCAAGGCCATGAATTTGGCGGGCGGCGCTTTCGCAGAAAAATGGCGCGAAAACTTGCACAAAGTATTATTTCCACGCCAGCTCGAAAACGGCTCATTCCCAGCGGTCGACGCTTGGAGTCCTGCTAAGGCAACCGTGCACGCAACGGCCATGGCCACCTTGGCGCTGCGAGCAACTAAGTAAAATTTGCATTAGGGGAGTGTCAAAAAGGGCGTCGTCCTCTGCGATTACAACGCCAGCGAAATCTCGCAGAATGAGATACGAGTCTAAAAAGTGTGAATGATGACGAAGATAGGAAGGGCCGAACTCCTCAACCAGCAGCCGAAACCGCCGACGTTTGGGATGGCTGTCGGAATACTCCGTTGCCAGAGTTTCAGTGACGGCTGTCGGATCGCTAGTTCTAATTTCACTGACTACCAGTTCTCCTGAATGTAATTTCGTCGGCTCCTGGCAATTAAGAAAGTTTGCAAGGGCGAGGGCAGGCAGCAGGATGCATTCAAGTTAGTCTAGCTGCCCAGGGCCGTCATTAGAATTCTGGCTAGTCAGTTGCTCAATCTTATCCTGAAGCTGGGCTAAACGTTCATCCATTAGGCTTGCCCGGGCATGCCGAACAAGGAGTACCCCTGCAAGGAAAAGCAAAAATACTGCCGGATGGATATGAAGATCGTTCGAAATCGTCAAGCCAGCTCCTACGATGAATATGTATCCAAACAGCCAAGCGAGCGCTCTATCGTTTTCTTTGTTCGACATTTGAAGTTTTATTAGTTGTTGCGCTTGGGAATCATGCCAGGACCAACAAGTTTGAACTTGATCTTTTCGCCGTTGCGAGACTTCATTTCCAGTTTGCGCGACTTGCCTTTGCCGCTCAATATTAAGGTGGCGGGCGGCGTCGTTTGGTAATCGAAACTGGTCAGAATGTTGTCCCTGATGGGCACCATCGTGGTCAGGTAGGGGAATTCAGGCGCGTTTAGATCCAGGATTTTGATGCGATCATGGAAAAAGCAAATCTGCACGGAGCGCGACGCCTTTCCCATCACCAATCGTACCCAAACGGTATTCCACTTAGTCTCTGGATCGTAATAAGCCGTTAACAATTCTTGTTCTTCAACCTTGCCCCAGCGTTCGAGTAGCTTCGGCCAATAATCATTCAATATGTCATCCGGCCACCGTTTCGGTATATAGCCAGCCATTTGTCTTTTTATGATCGAGACGTCGCCGAGTTGAAGGCCCGAAATGATGTCCATGCCCATTTTGCCTGAGGCCTCAACCTCCGAATCTTTGGGGCTATCCTTATCCGGCTTGTGGATTTCGTCACCCATTAGTGCCAGTTTGGAATCCGGATCGAGAGGGGCGATAGAAAAACCATTCTCGTTTTGCCGCACAACAATGCGACGTCCTTTGCTTTCCCAAGTCCCGGAAAATGCAGCTGCCTTAGACTTTGAAAGCTCCACCGTCTCTGGCAGGGGCGGCGTATTCACCGGCTCATTCAAAACGATTCCAGGAATTCCCCACGCCACTTGCCAATGCCACCCTGCACGGTTGGTCAAGACCAAAACCAACAGATCATCTTCCGGGAAGTAGCGGATATAGGACTGAAAACCCGGCGAAGTGCCGCCGTGCTGAATTACCTTTCGGCCACCATCTGTAGTGAAGATATACCAACCGCCACCATATTTGTCCTTGTAAGGCGTCAGCATTTTTTCGAGTGCTTCCGGCGGCAACACCTCGCCACTAAACAGCGCGTTGCACCAAATCGCCAAATCCGCCACCGACGTAACCACTCCGCCCATGCCTCGATAACCCCAACCGCGGATGTAGTTCGTGGTGAGATCCCGGCTGTGGTAGCGCGCGCTAAGGAAGGCTTCATCCATGCCCATAGTCTCGGCAAAATAGGTGTGCTTCATCCCAATCGGCTTGAACAAATTGGCATCCACCCACTCTTCGAACTTCTGCTTGGCCACGCGCTCGACAATCATGGCAAGCATCGCGTAGCCGCCGTTGTAGTACTCGAACTTCTTGCCGCCTTTACTTTTGCGCTCTCCTTGAAAATACTTTTCAAGCGCCTTTTCCATATCCTGTCCCGATCCCGACGGGCCGTTGCGCGGAAATCCAGAGGTATGAGTAAGCAGGTGGTAAACCGTGATGTCCTTGTGCTTCTTGGGCACGTTCGGCAGGTATTCCGCGATCGACGCCGACGTATCCAGTTTGCCCTGTGACTCCAACAGCAGGATGGCCGCCGCTGTGATCTGCTTTGACGCCGATGCAATGTCATAAAGCATAATTGGGGAGTTCGGGGCGTCGGTGTCCCAACGAGCTTTGCCATAGCCCTTGCGCACGATCACTTTTTTGTCTTTTTGCACCAGCACTGCGCCGGAAAATCCTAAAGCTTCGCATTCTTCAAGATAGGCGTCGACCTGGGTTCCTAGCTCACTCGCAACGAGTTCGGTTCGATCAGAAACTTGGCTGCCTGGGAATGAGTAAAAGGCGATGCTGAGTAATAAGGAGATAAACATCTCGGGCATTATAGGCCTTAGTGGAGCTGGGAATTGTCCTAGCAGTAGTCGAGCCTGGAGAATCTGGGATGTAGGACTCTATTTCCGCACTTACTGCATCCTAATTGCCCGCAATTAGGAGAAACAATAGAGCGATCAACCCTGCAAATACTGCCATTCCGTAGCGGCGCATGAAAGGAATGGGCCGGATTCATGGCTTTCGTGTATACGTGTTTCGAGTGTGAAGGCGTTTAATCAACACTTTTTGTGTTGTCCTCACATTATTGAATAGTGGCCGATTCTAGATATCTGAAAAATATTTGCCCGTAATTTATGCCTACGATACTGAAAGTTTTGTTTCAAGAAGTTGAAATTTGAGCTTAACAAGGTTGCCGCTACCTCAAGACGGCATTAATTCCCGCGACAAACTTGATCGGCCTTTTTTAGTAAATCTGGAATTCTGAAGTCTCCGTGCATGCGCGAGATCGCGGCCTTGGCAGCGGTTAATTCCATTCCTTCCGCGGTGACATAAAGCGGGTTTTTGCTTTCACCGCGGTGCACTTCGAATTTCACATCGATGTCCTTGAAAGGGCGCTTTGCCACGCCGACGATTACTACTTGCTTATTCAAAGCGTCGAATAAATGCTTGCCTAAGCCAGGCTTTTCGACGCCGTCTAGGTAGGTGAAACCGTCGACCACAATGATCGCGGGGTCGAGCCGATGCTCCTTCAGCAAAGTAAGTATGCACGGCAACTCGCGCTTATAAAAACTGCCGGATTCATAATCGATCACGTCTTCGATTTGCGACGTATAAATTTCAAGCGGAGTCGAGTCTTCCCAATCGGAAAATGTAACCCCAGCCGCCAGCGCCGTGGGATCCGTGTAGTGCACGTCGACGGCCAGAATCATGACACCGACAGTTCGCCATGATGAAGAATGAGGCCGGCTCTTTTTCCAAGTGGACTCGCGAGCAAGCGCTCTTTTTCTTGATCGGCAAATCCACCGGCAATTTCGAGCCTCTTTAGCTTGGGGAGGTTTGCCCCATTCAAAAAGGCTTCGGAGAATTTGTAGCCATAATCATCATCCTCGCAAATCAAATCGATATACGCCTCTTCCAAGTGAGGGAACTCCGAATCGAGCAGATTGGACAGAGTCGGTTGCTCAATAAACCCTCCGTTGACTCCAGTTGTATTGTCCTCAAGCAATATCGTGAGGTTTTTCAAACACGCAAAACTCAGAGCCTCGGCGATCCCAAAACTCCCATACAAACCCAACACTTCCACCTTCGGGCTGTTCCTCAGAATCCTGGTGACGTCACCGAGCTTGCCGTACATGCAATGGGAATTGGAAAAGAGTTCCCAGACGCCTAACTCAAGCTGCCGTAAATTCGGGAATTCCGCGTCGCCGATCCCCTGGATCAACCCCCGATAATCCAAACTTTTGCCGATTGAAAACGACGAATTGCCTATGGCCAAAACCTCAAGTTCGGCTGGATACGGCGACGTCGAAAAGTCGGTCAACAGTTGTTCGGCCTCACCGCCGAGGTAAAAATAAAAACCTCGAACCTCGTCCGGCACGGCCTCCAAAACCGTCCACCCATAAGACTCATCCTGAGGGACTCCGAAAAAACAGTGGTTCACGGGCAGATTCCACTTCCCCGGCGAACTCTGCAGGCACCGTTGTACCGTCGGAATCCTTAAGGCAGTATCTTGAAAGCGACTCATGCTGCCAGCGCTCCATTCCATTGCATCATCGACCTTCTACCTTTAGCTTGAACGGCATTTTTGGCATCAACAATTTGGCGGTGAGATCTGAAGATGACGACTCCAACGGAGCCGAGCCACCGCCACCTCAGGCATAACGGATACGTCCTTTGTAACGTGAATTCCCTTGCGCGTCTTGTAGATCGAAGTTCACCGGAATTCGTTTTCCAGCTTTATAAATCGCCATCGCAGAACCATGGTCACCCCAAATACCGAGGTTGATGGACTTGTTTGCAAGCTCATAGCTGACGCGTACTGATTGCTCGACCTTAATCTCCTGGGTGACACCAGCTTTGACTTTGACCTTGAGCAACTTCGGACCCGTTGCCGAAAGATCCCAGCGCTCGCCGTTGGCGTCGTCCCGGCAAAGGCGATAACCGATCAACGTATATTCACCGATCGGTAGAGCGCGACGTAGATCTAAAGCACTGTCTACTTTTGTGCTCACCTCAATTTGTGGTTTCGTCGCATCCGGCGGTGCAATTTCGGTTTCACCTTCAAACCATGAAAGCCTGAAAACTTCGCCAGTTTCCTTTTTAAGAATCAGCGCACCTCGATCAAAGTTTGTAGTCAAATACCCACGGTCGGAAGTCAGACTCTCCGTCGAGATTGGTGCCGTATCAACCAAAGTTGGACGCACCGGCTGCGTTGTTTTCAAGTACTGCTGTAAAGCCACACGGGCTTTTTTGGACCCAGCCATTCAAGCCGAGTCATCAATCTGATTCAGCCATGCACGATCCACGGCAAATTTAGAATCGGGAACTTGGTGGCAACTTGCGCAATTGCTGACAAAAGTTTTTTCCGCATGCGCCAGCTCCTGAGGCGATTGGGCAGCACTTAGCAGGGGCAGCAGTAGAAGAGTGGCGATCATCTATGAACCATAGCAGATGGCAATCGAATTTAGTTTTCTAGGGTAGTGGCTGATCGTTCTTGCCATTCCTGCCAAAATGCACTCCACCCTTTTTGATCTTCTGGATTCATTTGAAAAACTTTTGCCGACGACCGTCTATAAAACTCTTCGACCTGGTCTGTGAATCGAAGCACCGCCTCGCGCCATTCAGACAGCGGCACCTCAAAAACTGCAGCCTTAAAAGAAATCTCCACATCCGGTCGACGGTGCCGAATCCAGACATCAATTCCGTCGTCGCATCCCATACACATCACTGGGTATCGCTCCGAACAGGTCCAAACAGAATGCCCACAGCAGGGAAACAATAAGTTCATTTCGGCCACCGAAGACTCTTCAGTGTGGTCCTCAGTTAGAGTCCTCAGGAGAAAGAGCCCGGCCGCAGAAAGTGTGAAATCTCCATCTTCTGAACGGATGATGGTTTCGCCCTGAACGCAAAATTCAACTCGTCCATGAGCGCACAGGTCATCAGGGTCATCTTCGGGGCCCCTGATCCATGAAAAGTCGTGCGCGGTGATGGAAATCATCTGATCGGTAATATGGAATAGTAATCCCAAATCGCTTTCGCATCACCCTGAAGATACTCGCCCAGGGCGTATCGATTTGTCAACTCGGCTAAGGCGCTATGCACAGTCACTTCCTTCTAATATTTGGGTCAGTCGATTTACGGGTATAGGTGCAACTACCTCCTTAAGCATTTTAAAATTTCAGGTATTTGAGCATTGCCCAAATCACATTCGGGTTCAATCGTAACACCTAACGGGAAATCGTCGAAAACTAATAAGAAGGAGATTCCGAAATATTCAAATCTCCAAAGGTGTTCGGCGGCGGATTTTCGTCGCATCAGGACCTTTGCTCCGAGCAAGTTCATTAATGATTCAGCGAAATCAGAAAAGGCGTACCACGACACCTTTTCGGTGAGTAACAATTGATCCCATCCAGAAGCGGAGCGCTGAACGAGCAGCAGTTCTAACGGGAGAGCAGGCATGATTGCTTAGCTTGCAACTCCCCGCGGCTCGGTTTTCGGCCACGGCCTTAGCCCTTCCGCATCCACCCAAGCCTGAACCCATGGCGGAAGCTCGGCGTCCATTTCTTTGCCCATGGCGTGCGCAACTTGGGTCGCAGGAATCAGCCCATCTTTGGACGTGACGCCAACTTTCATCAACGCCGACGCACAGATTTTCTGCTTCGCATGAAACTCTTGCAAAAAGTAGAACCAGCGACCGTCGTGACAAAGCACATTCGTCGTCACCGAAAAAGAACTGAAAAGTGGAATCCGTCTGCGGTAGCGAATGCTCGCACCGCCAACAGCGACTCCCCATTTATTCGATTTCATGGTCTGCAAAAAACCGGTCCGCCGGGAAAGATCCCATCGACCGAGTTCCATGAAGTTGAGATAACGAGCATTGTTCAACTCCATAAAAAAATCAACGTCGGTGGGCAAGGCCAAAAATTGCAATGTACTCGGCGCCTGGACCTCTAGCTGGTCGCGGAACCTCGCTTTGAGCATGACTTTGGTAAGCCTGAAGAAGGGATACATGGTTCAAGTTTCTGATGGGAGGTAGCGCTCGAAACGGTCACTCATGTTATCTCGTTCCTTCACCGAAGGCATGATGATGTCCATACCGCCATCATACGGATGGTAAATAGCTTTGGATTCGACGCCGATTACCATGAAGCCAAAAAGGTCCTCATTGGCGGCTGCAGTGATCGCCCAATTCAAACAGTCGGGGGACCAAATTTTTTCTTTGTAATAGAGATGAATCATGCAGTCAGAATCATCGGCATCTTTTTGTACATCCTTCCAGTGGAGGTACCCTCTAGACCTTGCCCGTTTTGACAATTTATTGCTCCAAGTCATTTCAATGGAAGCAAGCTTTTCGCCGAGACTGAACACCGCACTAAGCACTTCATTGTGGCGATCAATGATGAAGCGCATTTCCCGAGCATTGTCAGGGTATCGCTTTTTTTCTGGAAGACTGTGGAACCTCACAAACCGATCTTCCATGGCCCATTTCAACTGGTAGGCTACCGGCCTTACGGTGCCGGCAATCTCGTTCCAGAGAAGATCAAGGTCATGCATTCCTTGGAGCCTTCCAAAAAATCAGTCGCAGTTCAAATAGCGCAACCACAGGCGGAAGCATAATGGTTAGCGGCATCCCAATTCCGGTTTGCGTCCACAGGAAATGGTTGCCGAGGCTGACCAGCGCGAAGGCCGACAGAATCATTGACCCCATTCGCGCTTTGGATGGAACGCGGCGCAGGTAATTGATGACCAGCAGCATGGCAAATCCAATCGCCGTGGTGTAGTACAGGCTCAAGTCAATGTTGTTGTTAAACCTGATTTGAAATAGATTGAACGCGTACGTTTCATTCGTCGTCATTCCATAACGCGTTTTCTGGTACGAGAAAATACACAGGAACGCGCCGACCAAACGCAGGATGGCGATGGGATAGAAAATTCGGAGTACGGTTCGGAGCCGACTAGACATCGCTTTCTCGAGCGAATACTTCGGCGGTGAGATCTATAGCTCGTACTTGATCGGCAATTTCATTGAGACGAGCAACTCGAACGCGTTGGGCGTCGGACTGGTCGGCGGCGGGGCGATCGAGGGTATAAATTTCGACGTGGCGGATTTTGTCGCGGAAGGTCTCTAAGTGCTTTAGCCATTCAGCAACTTCGGCAGGGGCGGCGTTATCGGCCGACGGACTGTGGATGAACAGCGCCTGGATGACAAAAGAGTTGAGCTGGTGCAAGCCGTTCAACGTGCGCTGCAAACCCTTGGGCGAAACCTGATAGAGACCAGCGAAACATTCAGGAGTGCCGCATTCAAGCTTCATCGCAGGTTCGTCGTAGAACTCTTGAATGCCTGAAATTACATCCGGTTTATTGAGGTGCAATCCGTTGGTCAACAAACCAATTTGAGTCGTCGCTCCAAAATATTTGGTGCGCGATTCGGCAAGCAAACGGCTCCACTCATAAAAATCGGGATGCAGCGTCGGCTCGCCATTGCCAGCCACTGTGATGCGATCAGGAATGTCGTCGGCGGCGGCGAGGCGAGCAAACTCACGATCAAAAGCCGCCGCCAAATCTTCCATCGACGGCACCTCGGCTCTACCCGCAACTTCCTGCGTGCGCGTGAAGCCGTACTGGCAGTACAAGCAATCCAACGAACACAGCTTGCGATCAAGCGGCAGGGGATTAACCCCCAAACTGCGGCCATATCGACGTGAATCGACCGGGCCGTAAAGCCAACCGTCCTGGAGGGGAATGGGCATGGGTGGATTATAGATCGGTAGCCCTTATGGATGGTCATCGCCTTGGAAATCCAGGCCTCTCCATTGGCGAAATTGAGGTTCCTTATTACGGCCTATGGGAAAACTGGCCTCTTGATGACCACAGATTTCACCGAATCAACACCTCCTATCCCTCGCACGGCCGCGGCTTGGAATGAAACTTCTAGCAAAGGGGCATTAAGTGGGATTCCGATCGGAAGGGTGGCTTTCCCGTTGGCGTCGGCTGTGGCCCGGCCGAGGATTCGGATTGGAGCCATTAGATCTAGGCATAACCCACCCAAGGCAGGCAAACATGGACCACTTTCAAATTTTGCTCCTGCCAGGCTGAAGGCGAAATGGACGGCTTCTCCTGGATTTGCAGATGTAATGATTAAATCCGATTGGCCGCCACGCACTAATGGGTGAGATAGGTCCAGGCTGAGTTCAGGGACAGGGAATTCAATCAGGTAAGCGCCATCGCCAGCACCGAAGGAATGCTTCAAACTTAGCGCGACTTGACCTTTGGAATAGGGCTCCTCCGCCATATGGATGCGATATACCGGACCGCCGGGAACCGTGTCGCCAACTCCAACTAAACGGATGAAAAGATCCCCAACTTTTGCATAAACGGCATCAAGGGCCACAGGCCTGCTATCAGGGAAAATAATGACGTCGCCCTCTAAGGCAAAGCTGGTCCACACTCCAGTGTAGGAATAAAAATTGTCAGATCCATCCGGCAACGGGGTGTCCATATCAACCACCGTCGTCAACTGGCCATTTTCCCATAAGTAAAGCCCAGCCCATCCACCAAAACCTAAGCCGGGCTGGCGGCCTTCAAACAAAACGCGTTTCCCATCCGTGACAGGAGCGTAGAAGTTGAAACTTCCAGGGTGGCCGGGAATCGCTGTGTTGAGGTCGGCAAGAGTACTTAGCACACCACTCCCTATATCGTATTGGAGGACCACATTGAAACGATCGTAATTCGGCGCCCCAGTGTTGCACCATGCATCCACGACCAACCACCCATTGCAAACATTGGGTTTGGCGCGCTCCGCAAGTGAAGATATCCATGCACCCGATACACCAGGAACGGGATCTAGATAGCCGACCACTCGTTGCAAAGCTCCGCTATTCAAATCTTTAATCCAAAGGTCCTCAGTCTGAAAGTCAGGCTTGACAATGAAAGCGAGGTGATTCCCGTCGCTACTGATCCCGGGTTCAAATGCAGCGACTATTTGCGTGTCATCAACCTCAATAGCCAAGGAATTTCCATCTCCAGAGTAAACTCCTTGGTAGCGGTTGTGTTCATCCTTCTCGCGGACGAAAATATTTCCACCTACAAAGGAAGGCGGATCGAAAGTGTGAAACATTTCACTGGTGCCTGGTATCAAGGTGGAGCTTTGATAATAGGTCTTTAATGCTCCACCCGTCGTATCTACGGCCTGAGTTTGACGATGCCATGGGAAGCCTCCGGCGGTGCTGGAAACGGTGTAAAGAACTTCTCCATCTTGCACTGCGTGGGCTAATGCAACTTGGACAATTTCTCCAGGGCGGTTTGGCGCCAAGTCTCCGGGTTGAATCAAAGAGCGTATTTCAATACTCCCTTGGACCAGGGGTAGGGCGGTCAGTAAAGCTAAAATCATAGTTCCTCTTGATCGGGTGTACTCTAAAGAAGCGGCAAGTTCATCCTCCCTCACTCATTCTTATCGAGGCTAGGATCGGTGGTGAAATTGTTGAGGGGGAAAGGTGGAAATTTGCGCTTATCCTCAAAAGGCCATAAACCTAATCATGCGCACCAAACTCCTGCTTGCTCTGACCTTCACTTTGACCTCCAACCTTTGCCAGGCAGGTATGGCGCAATCCGTCGATGACTGGCGTACTGACATCGGCGCCTGGCCGGCTTTTCTGGCCAGTGATTCCACCCAACACGTATACGCCATCGATGGTGGCTATAACGTTTATAGGCTAGATCCAGACGGCAACCTTCTTTGGACGCGACGCCACGATGTTGGTGCGCCTAACAATCATGAAAGATCTTTCCAATTTGTGGTGGATTCGCAGGACTCAATTATTGTGGCCGGCTATTCAGAAGACACCTATGAATTTTTAACAGTTAAATGGAACTCCCAAGGCGTGTTGCAGTGGGCACACTTGTTTCGCGATGGCCTTGCCGACGAGGCGTACAAGATCGGCATCGACGACGAAGACAATGTTTACGTAGCCGGACATTCGCTGGACGGTTCCACCTTCCTCAAAAATTTCATGACTGTATCCATCGATCCAGCCGGCAACACTCGCTGGTTCCGACGCCATGCCTTAGGTGGCACCATTCAGCCTACGGCAATCGCGGTCAATCCCGACGGCCGTTGCAGCGTTGTTGGGCATCCCGGCGGCGGAACTGTAGTCACGGTCGCGTACGACCGGGATGGAAATCAACTTTGGGAGGATTCCTATTACCCAGTGCTCATTGCCGCCAACTCTGCAGCAATGGCGTCCGACGGGGCACTTTACATCAGCGGCGTCTCGGTCAACGGCGGTCACATTATGTGTTACGGTCCGACGGGAATCTTGGAATGGCAATTTGAACATGATCGTCCGGGCTTTCCTATATGGAGTAACTATCGTCGCATTAAAGTCGACAGCCAAGATCGTGTGATTGCATGTGGCCAAGCGGACGGTCTTGGCGGCTATACGGACTGGTCAACAGTTTGCGTGGACCGCTCTGGCAATTTGATTTGGGAAGACTATGTGAACGGGTACGAGTCGAATGATGAATGGGCCGAGGCATTAGCGATTGGGTCGGATGACTCGGTTTACGTCGGTGGAAAAATTTGCAATAACAGTACATCATCCTGGATGCACGGCTTAGTGGTGAAATGGGATCGAAATGGGCAGCGGGAGTGGGAGCACCATTACGAAGGAACTGGCGGCGGCACAATTTCGCGCAATACAGTAGCTGTAGATGGCTATGACCGGGTGCTTGCTGCAACTACCTGGGTGACAAGAATCAGCGAAACCGACAAGCTGCAACTTGCTGCGCAGAATCTGATTGCTGGGGGAAATGCGAGCTTGACTGCAAGGCAAGCAACTCCTTTCCGCCCGGTGATTTTTGCAGTTTCGTTACGGGGAATTGGAAATGGACCTTGCCCGCCATCACTTGGTGGTCTTTGTTTGGATATCCTCGCGCCGGTCCGTAACCTCGGACCTGCCAGCGCCGATGGGGCCGGCGTCGCGAACTTATCGGTTCCCGTTCCGTTTGCAGCTGCAGGGCATCTCGTTCACCTACAAGCTATGGAAATGCGTGGCGTTGGCGGTTCGACTAGCATTTCCTCCAACCTGGTTTCGGCACTGGGCTTCACCCCCGAAAATCGCAAATCCCCTAAAGTTACATTTGGCGCAGACCGAAAGGATCAATCATGCCAAAGAAACGCTTTACCGAATCCCAGATCGTCGCCATTCTCCGCGAAGCGGATGGTGAGCTGACGGTCACGGAAATCTGTCGCAAACACGCCATCACTGGCAATACTTTCTACCGCTGGAAAAAGTCTTACGGTGGAATGAATGTTAATCAAACCAAAGAATTGAAGCGGCTCCAGGAGGAAAACGCCAAGCTGAAAAAGAAAGTAGGCGAGCAAGCGATGGAGATCGACGACCTTCGCTTCATAAGCTCAAAAAAGTGGTAAGCCCGGCGCAGAAGCGTGATGCGGTACAAGCCCTGATCGATTTAGGGCGTCCCGTAGCCGTAGCATGCAAGCGTGTCGGGCTGGCACTTTCGACTTGGCTTTACAAGCCGCATCCACGTGAAGATGAAGCTGAGCTGATTGCCCGGCTCCACGAGCTGGCCAAAGAAAGGCCGCGCTTTGGCTACCTGCGCATGACCCGAATTCTTCGCCGCGAAGGATGGGTGATCAATAAAAAACGAGTCCAGCGGCTTTGGCAAAAGGAGGGCCTGCAGGTGCCAAAAAAGTCCCGCAAGCGGCGTAAGTGGCGAAAGGACCATCCGTGGCCCGATCGCGGCAAGCACCGCAATCATGTTTGGACGGTGGACTTTTTGTTTGACCGCACCCTGGACGGCAAGCCCATTAAAGTGTTGTCCGTGCTGGATGAATTCACGCGTGAGTGCCTTGCCTTACCTTGTGCACGTAGCTTGGGGGCAGAAGACGTGGTGCGGGTTTTAGATCTCGTGCGAGCTAAGCGCGGGGCGCCGGTCTACGTGCGTGCGGATAATGGCCCTGAATTCATTTCCAATGCATTGCAGAAATGGGAAAAGAGGTCCGGCGCAAAAATGCGATTCATCAAGCCGGGAAGTCCTTGGCAAAACGGCACGGTGGAAAGTTTTCACGACAAGCTTCGAGATGAATACTTGCAACTGGAAACTTTTGCTACCGTAGCAGAGGCGCGGGTGCTGCTTGAGCAGTGGCGCGTCGATTACAATGAGTACCGTCCACATAGTTCGCTGGACTACTTAACTCCGTCGGAATTTGCAGCTCTTCCCTGTGGGGCAGATTCCGCTTCGCTCCATCAGCCCCACAGGGAAGAGACCTGCCAGGTGTAACTTCGAGGGGATTGCGGATTTCTGGGTAAAGTCAGCAGTCATAGCCCGAAAATAAAAATGCTCAAATGATCAACCATTAGATTCTTAGG
>JACNIZ010000384.1 GCA_014382805.1 Planctomycetota bacterium | reverse complement strand
GACCCGCATTAAGATGAGTTGAACATGAAGATTCAAACATTCGATGATGACCTTAGATTGGGCGCGCCCGGGCGTCGCCGCTCAAGGTGTAGGCACTGCTGCTGGTGCGTTGGAATTGGCGACGACCTACGCCACCAACCGCAAGCAATTTGGACAACCGATTGCGTCCTTCCAAATGCTGCAAGCCAAGCTGGCTGACATGGCGATGAAGACCGAGGCGGCTCGCTGGTTGACCTTGCAAAGCGCCGCTCAAGCCGACGCCGGCCTCAACGTCACCAAGGTTGCTGCCATGGCCAAGTGTTTTGCAACTGACACCGCTATGGAAGTTGCCATTGAAGCTGTGCAAATTTTCGGCGGTTACGGCTTCATGGAGGACTACCCCATCGCCAAGTTCATGCGCGACGCCAAGATCCTGCAGATCTACGAAGGCACCAACCAAGTCCAGCGCTTGGTCATCGCCCGTAACTTAGTCAAAGAGGCTTCACGCCACGATTACCTGTCCGATTTCATTCCTCGAGAAGTCCAAGAGACTTACGCCGAGGATGAACTGATCTCGGTCAACATGTAATTTTGGGATTGCTTGTCCCCTGCGGCTGCAGTCGCGGGGGCAGACTCGGGTGTTAGAAAACCGGCCTAGTGGGCAGATCCGGCAACAGTATGCTCGTCCGAGGAGGAACACGGCGAACACGCTGAGCAGATCTGCCCCGATTAGGACTTCGTCGGAAACGAAGTGACTGGCGAGCAGATTTTCAAGTGCAGCCAGCGGGCTAGTGATCAATAGGGCATAAATCCAATGGATGGAAGTGCCGCTCGCGACGCCGGTAGGAGGTCGTCGCTATTCTTCGACCGAGGTATGGCAGGTCCGACATTTGCTCAAAAGCAAGCTATCTGACATGCCTTCATGCACTGCCTTAGGAGCGTTGTTTTTGCCATTTTCATGGCAATTTAGGCAGGCTGTTCCGTGCCAGCTATTTACCGGGCCGTAACCGTGAATGGCATCCGCAGGTAGGATCGGTGGAAATGCAT
Organism: Planctomycetota bacterium; assembly: GCA_014382805.1. Classification (GTDB taxonomy): domain Bacteria; phylum Planctomycetota; class UBA1135; order UBA1135; family UBA1135; genus JACNIZ01. The sequence continues at coordinate 2,550 of JACNIZ010000384.1, read as the reverse complement.
TTGCAGCGAAATCCACGCTAGATTGAGCGTCGGTATCCGTAACCGCCGCTGGACCGCGATCGGGAATGGCGCCGTATTCGACCGAACTACATGCGACCAGAACCAGCAGCAAAGCAGGGATGCAAGCTAGAATGAGTCGTGAAATGCGCATTGTTTATGCCTTGGCTAGTTTGACCGCGCAAATTTTGTACTCAGGCTGTTTCGAACCTGGGTCAAAAGCATTGATGGTAACCCGATTGATCAGAGCCGGGTCATCCTCCCAGTGCATCGGTACGAAAACCATGCCTGGCTGGGTGGCGGCGATGACGCGCGCCTTCATCTGAGCTACACCGCGACGCGAAGTAATGCGAATTTTGTCGCCGCTCTGCACACTCATCTTGCGCGCATCCTGCGGGTTGATTTCGACGTAACACTCCTTGTAAGCGCGGCGCAGTTCTGGCGCCTGCATAGTCATGGTGCCGGTGTGCCAGTGCTCCAACACGCGACCGGTGGTCATAACGAATGGATACTCAGCATCAGGTGGCTCGGCAGGTCCTTTTACCGGGCGCAGCCAAACGATGGCGCGCTGCTCGGGTGCAGCGTAAAACTTGGTTTCACCATCCTTGAGGCTGTCATCGCCATCCAACATCGGATCGTCGCCCTTGACGTAGCGGCGTGCCGTTCCAGTGTGGGTTGGCGTCGGGCAGGGCCATCGCAGGCCGCGTTCCTGCCGCAATCGCTCACGGGTGATGCCCATGAAGTCGTAAGGAGTGCCCATCGAAGCTTGGCGGATTTCGTCCCAGATTTCGTCGGTGTTTTTGAACCTACCGTTGATGTAGCCCTTGGGAACCACACCGCGGTCTTCCAATCCAGCTGCGAAATCAAGCAGAATGTCGAAGTCGGAGCGAGCCTGACCTGGGGCGTCGGTGACCTTCGGGTGCAGTTGGTAGCGACGTTCGGACATACCGAAGACGCCGGTCTTTTCCGCCCACATTGCGGCAGGCAGGACGACGTCGGCAAGCTCGGTGGTGCGGGTGTGGAAAATATCCAATACCGCAACAAAAGGCTTGTTGCGCCGCGGCTTGCCCATCGCATCGCGGTACTTATTGACATTGGGCAGTGAATGCCCCGGGTTTGTAGTCAGGATCAAAATGGCTTGGATTTTGTCCTCGGCCAGCGCATCAAACATGGCGATGGTGTGCAGACCGGGCTGCGCTGGAATGGTGCCTGGTTTTGCGCCCCACAGCTTCTCCATAGCTGCACGGTGTTCAGGCTGAGTGACCGACCGACCGTACGGCAGCAGGTGCGACAAAGTTCCAGTATCACGAACGCCGCCACAAGCATTGGGCTGTCCAGTCAGCGAAAACGAAGTGGCGCCCGGCTTGCCAATTTGACCGCTAATCAAGTGCAAGTTGTGCACCAAGTTGTTGGCCCAGACACCAGTGGTGCGTTGGTTCAAACCCATGGTCCAGAAGGACATGGTGCGGCCGGCACCGAACATACGGGCGGCAGTGACGATGTCACCAGCGGGAACGCCACAAATGGCTTCGGCTTTTTCCGGTGTGAAATCATCAAGGAACTTCTTGTAGCCTTCAAAGCCAACCTTCACCGGCTTGCCATCCTTGACGATCTTAAATTGCACGTTCCTATCAATAAAAGCCTGATCAATCATGCCTTCATGGACGATTACGTTTGCCATTGCGTGAAAAACGGCCAGATCGTAGCCCGGCTTCGGTTGCAAATACAAGTCGGTATGGCGGCCCACCGGAGACCTGCGTGGATCAATCGCAATCACCTTGACGCCTGACTTTGTCTTTTGGCGCGCCAAAATGCGGTCGAAAATCACTGGGTGGCATTCGGCAGTATTGGAGCCAATCAGGAAGAAGACGTCGGCGTGATCGATGTCGTCGTAGCAACCCATCGGTTCATCTTTGCCGAAGGTGCTGACGTAACCGCCGACGGCACTTGCCATGCATAGGCGTGGATTGCCTTCGACGTGATTGCTACCGATACCGCCTTTGAACAAGCGGTTCGCCAAGTAGCTCTCTTCGGTCATAGCCTGACCAGAACCGTAAAAGGCCACCGACTGTGGACCGTGCTTTTGGATGGAGGCTGCGAACTTATCGCAAATCAAAGTCATCGCTTCGTCCCAAGACGCATTCACCAACTTGCCGTCCTTGCGAATCATTGGCGTGGTAAGGCGGTTTGGCGAATGCACAACCTTGGGTAGGAATAGCGACTTTGCGCAAACCAGACCTTTGGTGGTTGGGTGCTCCTTGTCACCTCGTAGAGCGACTAGCTTTCCGCCTTCGACCCCAAGCATGACTCCACAACCGGTTCCACAATAGCGGCAAACCGATTTCACCCATTTCATTGCATTTGGACCCGCTGCCATGGTGTCGGCAGGTTGCGTGGCAAGGGACTTACTGCCACTAGCGGCCGCAATTACGGCGGTTTTCGGCTCCGTGTTCAAAAACATGCGGCTTTTCCACAGCTGAAGCGGACTGGCGGTCCTTTTGATTTTCTCCAAAGAAGTCGGGGTCGTGGCCGAACTCCGCATTCTCCGCCTAA
>JACNIZ010000391.1 GCA_014382805.1 Planctomycetota bacterium | reverse complement strand
AGGCTTACGACCGCACCCGCAACATCCCTGGCTGGTTCGGAATCGTGCCAGTGGCTGAACAAGTCTTCGCTGCCGCCGCTGTGCCGGCCAATAATTCGCTGCGCGGCTTGGTCCTGTACGCTCTGGTCGTCACCCTGGACCCCCCAAACCAAATTCGCTCCCAATCCGTGCCAATTGCTATGATTGTGCTGTAGCTAGCCATTGGTTTTGAGGCAAGAAATGAAAATCCGTGATAATCTTGTTTCAACTACCTCCCCAATGAATTTACTAATGCGGCACCCCCTGGCCGTTAGCCTGCTTTCCACAGTGATTTTTGCGGTTGTTGCTGAGGCAACCACCGTTCAAGAAATCGAAGCACCACGTTCCACTGGCAACGTGGAGGTAGTTATGTTTGATATCGGGCAGGGCGAGGCGACCCTGATCACCGGCCCAACCGGAACCACCTTTTTGTTGGATGGCGGACTTGAAAACAAGGGCAACCAAGTCTTAGTCCCGGAATTAAACGCACGCGGGATCAGCAACCTGGACTATCTTTGCGTTACCCACTACCACACGGATCACCTCGGTGGCATAGATGAACTCCTAGTCGGTGGCATCACCGCCACCGTAGTACTCGACCGCGGCCCCACTCATGTGCCATCCACTCAGGCCTACGTGGATTATGAAATCGCAGTGGCGGCCTGGCGCCAAACCATCCCCGCAGGCTTGGTGGTGGATTTGGGCGGTGGCGCAACTCTGACTTGCCATGCCGTCGATGGCGTGCTTTCTGACGGCACCGTGCTCAACCTATCTGGAAGCGGCCAAGAAGAAAACAGCGCCTCTATTGTTTGGTTGTTGGAATTTGGCGACTTCAGCTTATTCCTCGGCGGTGATTTGACGGGGCCGAGCTCATCCTCGGTAGATGTGGAAAGTCCGGTCGCAGCATTGGTTGGCGACGTCGACGTTTACCGCGTCAATGCACACGGTGGTAAAAAATCCACATCGCAAGCATTCGTTGACATCATCCAACCAGAATTTGCGGTCATTTCCTGTGGCAGCCCCAATAGTGCCAACCAGCCGCGGCAAGATGTGATCGATCGCTTGAATTACCCTGAAAGAGTTATCCCAGTTTGGTGTACCAGCGCTGGCAGCGGTGCCTTCGGTTACGTCAATGCCAGCGGCAACATCACCTTGGTGAGCAACGGCAATTACTACACCGCTACAACTGAAGGCGGCACTCAATTCACCGCGCTTTGTGATGAGTTGATGGTTTATGACGCCGCTCCAGGCGAATTAGTGATTTCGGAGTTTCAGCGCGACCCGGATGAATCGCAAGACTATTACGGCGAATGGGTGGAATTGACCAGCCTGCGACGCGAGCCGATGTTGAGTCTAAAGAGATTGCGTATGACGAATCACGTCGGCGAGAGCGTGACCATTGCCACCAACATTTGTTTGATGGAAAACGAAATCATCGTCCTGGCGGCCGACGGTCTCAGTTCCCGCAATGGCGGCCATATCCCGGCGGTTGCCTTGCCCATTCTCAGCATTGAATTGGCTAACCACGTTGGTTCAGTGCTAATATTGAATCGTCATAACTCGGAACTAGACCGTATTGATTACGACTTGGCCTGGCCAGGTGGCACCGGCGCCTCGTGTGAGCGCATGGACTTGTTTGGGCCGCCGGTTGTTGCCAATTTCCAAAGCAGCACCGACACTTATGGTGGAGGCGATTTTGGTACTCCTGGCACAACCAATAGCAGCGACACGACTGATTGGCGACCGGGCGGCGAAACCTGGGTGGAGGTCATCGATCCGCCGCGTATTGGTCAGACCATGTCTTTCCAGTTCCACACTCCTGGCCAGGTCGGCAAGCGCTTTCAGGCTTGCCTTAGTAACGGAACTTCACCTGGCATGTGGGCCGGCAGTACTTTCCTGCCGATCAATAATGATCAGCTCTACCGCTGGAGCCGGAAATTGCCCGGCTGGCGCGACGACGTTCCGAGTTCGGAGCTAATTGATCTTGGCATTCCCCTGCCCAATGACCCGGCGTTGGTTGGCCGAGTCGCTTATGTCAGCATCGCAACGTTCGACGACACCGGCGTCCTATCCTGGGCGCGGCCGGTGCCGTTACAAATTTGGATGTAGGGCGGCCTAATTGGCCAAGCCTATGCGCATGTCCAATGCGCAACTATTCGCACCGTGGTAACCGGCAAGGTATGGATTCAAATCCAGTTCCACGATTTCAGGGAAGTCGGTCAATAACTGACTCAACCGCAACAGTGTATCGACCAATTGCTCGCGCTCAACTGGTGGTTTACCACGGGCGCCGTCAAACAATGCTTTGCCGCGAATTCCCTCAATCATGTCTTCGGCATCAGTGCGCGTAAGCGGATGTAAACGGAACACCACATCCTTCATAATTTCAACGTGAATGCCGCCCAATCCAAAGGCTAACATACGACCAAATTTTGGATCAGTAGCTGCCCCAAAAAAAGTTTCTACGCCTTCGGAACGCATGCTTTGGAGCAAGATTTGCATGTCCGGATCCTGCTGCTGAAATTGATCTTCGAGCTGATCGTAAGCGTCTAAAAGTTCTTCGCGAGTACGCAAGCCAAGAATGACGCCGCCGGAATCAGATTTATGCAGAATGCGGTGCGACATGATTTTTGCCACCAACGGAAAACCCAAAGTTTTGCCAGCTTTCAATGCACCTTCGCGACCGGACACTACGCGGCTGGGAACTACGTCGATGCCATAAGCTGTCATCAAATCGTAAAGCTCGGTGCCGCTCATGGTCTTACGACCGGCGGCAATAGCTGCATCAACCGCAGCGCGCGCCTTACCGGCGTGTACCTCGTAGCTCGGCGCAGCCACGATTATTCGACTCCGCAATTTGTGAGTTTCATACAAACCTGCCAAGGCGCGGGCGGCTTCTTCCGGGAAACGGTAATTGGGCACGCCAGCGTCGTTCAAAATTTCCACCGCAGCTTCGCCCTGAGATTTGCCCAGCAAACAAGTCACCATTGGCTTATCGGTGGCGGCAGCATGCTTGGTAAATGCGCGTGCAACGGCGGTCGCATCAATCATGACTGGCGACACAAAAATCGCAATCACCATGTCGACGTTTTCGTCGCCAAGCACCTCTTTCAGGGCGCGGTCAAACTGCGCGCCGTCGGCGCTGGCGATGAGGTCCACCGGATTGGCAACCGACGCTTCAGCCGGCAAAAATGCCGTCAGCTTGGCTTTGGTTGCTTCGGCAAGATCGCAAAATTCTAAGCCCAAGGAAATACAGGCGTCGGTCGCCAAAATGGCTGGACCGCCTGCATTTGTGACGATGGCTACGCGTTTTCCACGTGGAAATTTTCCGACCTGAATCGCGCCCGCCAAGGTGAACAAATCGTTCATGGTGTCGACGCGCAAAACCCCACATTGGTTCAGCAGCGAATCTACCGCCGCTTCGGAACCGGCCAAAGACCCGGTGCGTGATATTGCCGCCTGGGCTCCGCGCGACGTACGTCCGGTTTTGACCACCACAATTGGCTTTCTCGCCGCCACCCGCCGCGCCGCGCGCGTGAAGCGTGCGTGCCGGCCGACGGCTGCCAC
>JACNIZ010000195.1 GCA_014382805.1 Planctomycetota bacterium | reverse complement strand
CTGCTACTGGGCGTATTTGGTCGGTGGCCCGACCTTGATTGCGGCCGTAGTCTTGCGCATCAGCGTGCCGTATTTGCTAGGTAAGTCGGTGGATCGGCTGCGATCGGCAGCAGATTCTTCGGAAATCGACCTAGCCAGCGGTGAGATTTTGCGCCTAGTGACTCATGGCGCGTTGGCGATTGCTGGTGTGGCCATACTCGGCGCGATCGTGCGTACCGCCAGCCGTTTGTACGTACTTGGAGCTTGCCGGCGCGCGGTGCACGATCTGCGCAATGATCTGGTGACGCATTTGGCCGGATTATCGCCGAGCTTTTTTGCCCGTCAACAAACCGGTAAGTTGATGTCGCGCTGCGTCAATGACGTGCAGTTTGTGCAAAGCTTGTTGGGCCCAGTATTTTTGTACTTGGCCGAAACCGCTGCGGTTTATGTGGTCAGCCTGAGCTTTATGGCGTCGATCAGCGTGCAATTGACCGCAATTGCGCTGGCACCGTTCCCGTTTTTCCTGTGGCGGGCAAAAAAATTAGCTGGCGAAATTCAGATTCTATCGCGCGATTCCCAGGAGGCACTGGCCGACATCAGCGCCAAAGTGGAAGAAAGCTTGTCCGGCGGCATGGTGATCCGCGGTTTGTCGTTGGAAAAATTCGATTTTCAGCGCTTTGAAAAATGCGGACAAAACAATCGCGACCGTAACCTCGACGTCACCCGGATGCGGGCGCGGTTGGGTAGTTTGATGACCCTGTTGGCCACCGGCAGTACCTTTGTTGTGTTGCTGATTGGCGGACGCTTGGTGATTCAGGATCAAATCAGCCTGGGCGAGTTTGTATCGACGGTGTTTTATTTGCACCTCTTGATCGCGCCGACGGCAGTGCTTGGTTTTGTGATTTCGTCGCTGCAACGTGGCGCGGCTGCGATGGCGCGGCTGGGCGAATTATTTGATCAAAAGCCGACTCTGGTTGACCCACCGGCCGAATTGTGCCAGCAATTTGAGCAGCCAAACATTCAGGTGCGCAACCTGACCATCGAACTGCCAAACCAAAACGGCGAAATGCGCACCGTGTTGGACAACCTCAGCTTCGAAGTGCCAGCGGGCAGCACTTTGGGCATCGTCGGCGCGACTGGTGCAGGTAAATCGGTGCTGCTCAAAACTCTGGCGCGAGAAATTGAATTGGAGTCCGGCCGCATTGAAATTGGAGGCGTCGATCTCAATCGCATGACCGCGACGGAATATCGCTCGCGCATGGGCTATGTGCCGCAGGAATCATTTCTGTTCAGCATGCCGCTGGAGGAAAACTTGGCCTTGGGACGACCCGAGGCGACGGCGGCAGAATTGGCGACGGCGGTGGCGCAAAGCCAACTCGAGAAAGATGTGGAGCAGCTACCAGAAGGCCTGCAAACCCTGGTCGGCGAACGCGGTTTGAATTTGAGTGGGGGGCAACGTCAGCGGGCGTCGTTGGCCCGAGTGCTGTTGACCAAGCCCGACGTATTGCTGCTGGACGACCCGTTTTCCGCAGTGGATACTCACACCACCGACGACATCTTGTACGGCCTACAAGAATTTTTCCATCAGCGCACTACCTTATTGGTCGCCCACCGCGTTGCCACGGTACGTGATGCGGAGCAAATTATCGTGCTCGATGAGGGCCGCATTGTGGAGCGGGGCAACCATCAGCAATTACTCGCCCAAAACGGTCGTTACGCGGCTCTTTATAGCACTCAACAAACTCGGGAAGCCTTGGCTGACGAGCTTGAAAGCAGCGCCCAGGAGGATGGGAACTAATGCCTCCAGTGCAACATCACGGCGCTGAGGCCGACGGCAGGCTAGGCCGGGCCCTCGATTTCGGCTTGTTGAAGCGACTTTGGGTGTATTTGCGGCCGCATCAACGTTGGATGTGGCGCGGGTTTATTTACCTGCTAATCGGCTCCGCTCTGCGCTTGCTCGGTCCATATTTGATCAAAACTCTGATCGACCAAAACTTGACCCCGCGCACGCTGGACGGTTTTTATCCGTTGTTGAGTGTGTTCATGGTGGTGGTGGTCGGCGAGGCGTTGTTGCGTCGCCTGCAAATGGTTGCGGTGGATACAGCTGGCCAAAATGCGCTGCTTGATTTACGCCTCGCCTTATTCCGCAAATTGCAACAACTGCCAGTGTCGTACTTTGACCGTACTTCAACCGGCCGCCTGATCGGGCGGGTGACCACCGATGTCGAGGCGTTGAATGAAATGTTTGCAACCGGCGTCGTCACTATCCTTGGCGACTTTTTATTCCTCTCCGCGACGTTGGTGATTCTGTTCAATTTGGATTGGCGGCTGACATTAGTGTCGTTAATCGTGGTGCCGATTTTGCTGTTTGTGACCACGCTGATCCGATTGCGGGTGCGCAAGGCTTACATCGCGATGCGGGCACGGCTGTCGCAGATGAATGCATATTTGCACGAGCAAATTTCCGGCATGTCAGTGGTGCAACAGTTCAACCGCCAAGCCAAGATGGTCGGCGGTTATCAGGAAATCAACGGCGGCGTGCGCGATGCGCAGTTAGCGTCGGTGCGTTGGGAAACAGGGTTGTCGACGGCGGTGGAGTTGCTTTCTTCCTTCACCGTGGCGCTGATATTGTGGTACGGCGGCGGCTTGGTGGTGGAAACGCAGCTAGGTGCAAATACCACTGCCGACAGCGCGCTAACGCTGGGTGTACTTTTTGCGTTCGTCGACTACATGCAAAAATTTTTCCACCCGCTGAACGAACTCAGCTTGAAATACACGGTGCTGCAAAACGCGATGACCGCCAGCCATCGCATCTTCGGCTTGCTCGATGCCGACGATCATTTACCAGTTCCGGAGCAGCCGAATCGTCCGCGACAGGTTAGTGGCGAGATCACTTTCGAAAACGTCAGCTTTGGCTATGATCCTAAATTCCCGGTACTGAAAAACGTCAACTTTGACGTCAAGCCGGGTCAAAAAGTGGCGTTGGTGGGGGCTACCGGCGCTGGCAAGAGCACAGTGCTGAAACTGCTAACGCGTTTGTACGACGTCACCGGCGGTCGCATTTTGTTGGATGGCATCGACATACGCGAACTGGATCCAACGGATCTACGTCGCCATATCGGATTGGTGCCACAAGACGTCTTCCTATTCGAAGGCGATATTCTCGAAAACATACGCCTCGGCAAGCCCGAAGTGTCCACCGCCGACGTGCAGGAAGCGGCTCGCCGGTTGCATTTGGATCGCATGGTCGAGCGTTTTGCTAGCGGTTGGGAGGAACCGGTGCTGGAACGCGGCCGAAATCTAAGTGCTGGTGAAAAGCAGCTGCTATCTTTCGCCCGCGTGATGGTGGCGTCGCCGAGCGTTTTGGTGCTTGACGAAGCCACTTCCAACGTTGATTCCAATACCGAAAAAGTGCTGCAGGAAGCTGTGCACGAACTGATGGAGGGTCGTACTTCCATCGCCATCGCCCACCGCTTGTCCACGGTGCGTGACGTCGACAGTATTTTGGTATTCCATAAAGGCGAAATCGTCGAACAGGGCAGTCACGAAGAACTTTTGCAAGCCGACGGCGTTTATGCGCGCTTGGTGCGGTTGCAGTACGGTTCTCAAACCATGGATAGCTAGCCGTGAATCAAAAACACACTTTTTTCATCACCTGCGCGCCCGGCATTGAGCCTGTTTTGCATCGTGAAGCGCGCGAGCTGAAGCTGCCGAAAGCGGAGCGCCAAGTCGGCGGCGTGTTTTTCAAGGGCACCATGAAAGACGCCTGGCGCGCAAACATGGAAATGCGCACTGCAGTCCGCGTTTTACGCCGTTTGGAACGATTCGAAGCGCCCGACGACAAACAGTTGTACAAAAACGTGCGGCGCGTCGATTGGTCGAAATTTCTGAGCGCCGATGGCACCTTTTTCGTCGACGCGCAGTGCAAAGAATCGGCTTTAGATCACACTCAATACGTCGCCCAGCGGGTGAAGGATGGGGTGGTCGATGGTTTCCGCGCGGCCACCGGACGTCGGCCGAAGGTGGCGAAAGAGGGGGCGGATTTGCGTATCCACGTGCATATTTGGCGCGATCGCTGCATTCTGTCGGTGGACACTTCTGGCGATTCGTTGCACAAGCGCGGCTGGCGTCAATACCAAGGGCGCGCACCACTGGCCGAAACTTTGGCGGCGGCGGTGGTGATGCTTTCCGGTTGGAATAAACAAGCCCCTTTGGTGGATTTTTTTTGCGGCTCCGGCACGCTGCTGATCGAAGCCGCGATGATGGCCGCCAACATCCCGCCCGGCGGCTGGCGCAAATTCGGTTTTGAAAATTGGGCCGACCACAACGCCGACGCCTACCGCCGCTTCAAGGAACAGCGCATAACGCAGGTGCGCAAGGCCGGCAAGTTGCGCTTCCAAGGACGCGATTTGAACGTCGAGCACGTCGCCGGAGCGGAAATCAACGCCGAAGCTGCAGGGGTCGAAGATTGGATCAATTTTGAACGCGGCAATGCATTCAATTACGAAGCCAAAGCCGGTTGGAATGGCTTCATGATTAGCAATATGCCGTATGGCGTGCGCGTCGGCGATCCGGTAGAAATCGAAGCCATGCACCATCAGTTCGGAGCGCAATTGCGTCGCGATTGTCACGGTTATCGTGCCTCTTTACTCACCGGCGACCGACGTTTGGCGCACGCACTCGGCTTCGAAAAATGGGATCAAATTTCGCTCCAGAACGGCTCGATCCAATGCAAGTTGGTCAACGCGGAGTTGTAGTTTCCGCTTCCACCACCGTTTCCTCGGCTGTGGCCAATTCTTCCTGACGTCGCCCTAGCCAACGGGCAACTGGAATGCTGGCCCCGGCGAATGGAATCGCAACCAGTGCCATTCCAGCGACGCCGAACGAGGTCAGCGCTTTGATTCCTTCATACATCCACGCGGTAGCCAAATCGCCGAAGCGGTAGATCCCAACGTCGAGCAGAGGCTTGGTCAGGTAGCGCTCCTGAGGCGAGACCACGGTATATAGGATTTCGCGCGCCGGTTTAGCCAGCGCGAAGTTGGTGGCGCGCCGCAGCACGACCAAAGCGGCCAAAACCCAGAAGGTTTGCGCCGCAGCCAGCGCTCCGAATCCCACCACCGTTAGTACCGGCACAATGGTCAACGTTACCGGCATACCCCAACGCCGGATCACCTGTGAGGTCATGAAAAATTGCGTGGCGACGGTCAGGATTTGCACACCCAAGTCCATGCTTCCCAAAATTTTGCGACGCTCACCGCGGTCGGAATACTGGTGCAAAATGTCCTTTTGCATGAAGTAAAGAAAGCCGCTGCCACATACAAAAAGCAGCAGATATAGCCCGATGCCTTGCAAGTACCTGGACTTCAACAAGCGCTTCCACCCCGTTTCCAAGCGTTCGGAAATAGGCTTGGCTACTTTAGGTTTTGTAGCCGCGGTGGCCATGCCAGGTTCGGCTGACTCGGCTTCATTCGAATGCGTTTCGGCTTCGGCTGCAGGCTGGAGCGCTGCCAAGCTTTTCAGTGCCCAGGCGGCGGGCATGATCAAAATGACCGCCCCAATAAGGAAGATTTCCACCGCCAAGGTCTCCGGCGAAAAAGAAACCGTCGCCGAGCCGAGTAGGCCGCCCAAGGTGCCTGCCGAAAAGACGCGGCCAGCTTGTTTTTTGCTTTGTGAGCTGGAAAAGGTGCCGGTTAGAGTGCTCCACAACACTGAAACTACAAACAGCGCGTACAGGCTGCTGATTACATAAAAGCTTTGATTGAGCACTGCTGCGTTGCTGGCCAAATCGAAATAAAATATTGCTGCAAAAGTAGTTAGGATCGCAGCTACGGATAAATATACGCGCGGTGCTAGGTGTCGGCTGGAGCTTTTCGACGCCACCGCGGTGTAAAGCGGCATAATGACCAACGACAAGATCGCCGTCCAAGTCCACATATTGGCGACGTCGTCTGGGTACTCCGAACTGATCTCATCGCGGATCGGCCGAACTAAGTAGTAGCTGGCCAAAACGCAGAAACTGGCGATGCCAGCGCGTAGGACCGCAGGATTATTCGTCGAGCTGTTGGAGGAAGCAGGCAAACGTTAGGGGCGGAGATGAGTAGGCTTGAGCGACCATGAAATCGAATCGTCGCAACTTTCTTCGTAGTGCTGCAGCAGCCGGCTTGGCTCTGGGCGCGCCCCATCTTGGTGCGCGGCCCACAGTTGCCAGTCAGCCCAGTACTGATCGTGCCCCCAAGAGTTTGAAACTTCTGATTCTTGGGGGCACGCGCTTTTTGGGTCCTGCTTTGGTGGAAGCCGCCCAGGCGCGTGGCCATGAGCTTACCCTGTTTCACCGCGGCAAGAGCAATCCGGGCATTTTCCCGGAGGTCGAGCACGTCATTGGCGACCGCGATCCCGTGGTCGGCGCTGGCTTGACCGGGCTGAAAGATCGCAAATGGGACGCGGTGCTGGATACCAGCTCATATTTTCCGCGTATGACTCAGGCTGCGGTGGATTTGCTGAAGGATTCCGTCGGCCAGTATTTATTGATTTCGTCGATTTCGGTGTATCCGTCGCTGGAGAAAAAGGGCCTGGTCGAGGGCGATCCGGTCGGCGAATATGAAGGCGAGATTAAAGAAGAGATCACCAATACTAGTTATGGGCCGCTGAAGGTGCTGTGTGAGCGGGCTGCGGAAAACACCATGCCGGGCCGCGTCGCCAATGTGCGCCCGGGACTAATCGTGGGACCACGCGATTCAACCGACCGCTTCAGTTACTGGCCGTTGCGGGTTCGCGCTGGCGGTGAAGTGCTGGCACCTGGCAACCCGACTGACCCGGTGCAGTGGGTCGACGCTCGCGATTTGGCGAATTTCTGCATTCGTTGCGTGGAGCAGAAAACGGTTGGCGAGTTCAATATCGCTGGGCCCCGCCATCCGGCCGACATCGCCGAATTGGTTTACGGCTGCAAGGCTGTGACCGGTGGCGACGCCAAATTCACCTGGGTTGAAGCCGAGTTCCTGGCTGAACTCGGATTGCAGCCTTGGGGACATCTGCCTGTATGGGCGCCAGGAAAAGGCGAAGTTGCCGGTATCAATACGGTGAATTGCCAAAAGGCAATTGATGCTGGATTTGAGACTCGTCCGCTGGCTGAAACGGTGCGCGATTTACTCGAATGGCGCGACGGTTGGAAGAATGGCGGCACTGCGCCTTCGCGGTCCGGCATGTCGCTGGACGACGAAAAAGCCGCGCTGGCCAAATGGCATCAGCGCGGCTGAGCGATTGCCGTCAGCGTTGACGGCGATGCGCGATTGAGCTTATTTCGGCTCAGGATTCACAAAGTGACTGGCGTCCAGCGGGACTCCAGTCGCTACTTTTTGTATGGTCATCGAGCTGCGGCCGCCGGCTTCATTTTCAACCGAGGATTGATGCGGCACGCGCAAGCCCTGCACCAAACGGTAGTCGCTAAAATTCACTACTCCAGGTATGCCGCCGGCGCCTTCAATGGTATTGAAGATCTCCACCCGGCGGATGTCGCCTGTGGACTGTTCGACGTACGCGGTGAGTGGTGGATGATCGGCGCGGTGCAGACTTAACTTCCAGTAAGGCATGTCCTCATGCACTCCATCGCCCTCGAGCAGAACCTTTTCGAACATGGTGCGGAAGTCGACCATGGCCAAGTAGGTACTTCCTTCAAGCGCTTCCATGCGTTTGTTGTCCGACAACTGTTCAAATGGACCAAAATCGGAAGCTACCCAACCCTCTTCGGCGGTGAGAGTGGTGCAAACTTGGCCGTATTTGCCGAAGTCGATTTGGTGGCGCATGCGACCTTTACCGTCGTGGTATTCGGTGCCTGTAAGTGCCACGCCTGATTGTTCGACCATTCCATTGAAGTGGAATTGAACCGCTTTGGCTTTATCGAAAGCTTTCTGCCGGCCCTCCAGGTCCATTTTTTCAAACACCATCGCCAGGGTGGTGACGTCTTCTTTTTCTTCCCCTTCGGCTCTCGGCATTATGGTTTCGGTGCCGGACTTATGCAAAGTCATTGAGGTCGGAATTCCTTTGTCATTGAGTTGAAAGCTGACTTGTAGGGCTTCACGTATAGCGCGGAAAGCCCATTTCCCCTCCTCATCTGGTGGCACCAATTCGTAGACCATTTCTCCAGGAACGTCGACAGCCAAGCGGCTGTTTTTCAATACCACCGTCCAATGGTGGTCGGCGGCTTCATAGAAATAGCGGCCAAAGAATGGCTTTAATTCGCCTATTGGCAGTTCGCCCACAATTTCAACCCCTTCGCGAGGGAATTCCAAATCCAAGCCGCCTTGGAACATGTGCATGACATCGGCTTTGCCTTCATCATTCAAGTCGAAGGACACGGCAATGGTGTCAGTGATGGCAAAGTACCATTTGCCTTCTTCATTGGGACTTTTTAGTTCATAAACCATTTGGCCAGGAACGTCGACCGCAAGAGATCCATCTTTGACTTGCACCGTGAAGCGTTGATCGTTGAAAGAGCCAAAGTCCGCAACGTACTTGCCCAGGTAGGGCGTGAAGTCAGCCTCAACCGCTCCCGCTTTTTCTTTCGCCGGTGGGTTTAGCACGGCACTCCACACCATGGGCAAGCATTCACTTTGCAGTGGACTGATGCTCAAGTTGTAAAACAACGCAAACCCCAAGTTTTCCTCGGGAATCAAAGCCACCGACGACGAAAATCCATCGATGTTGCCGCCATGTTCCATCACTTGGCGCCCTTCCCATTCGCGCAACATCCAACCCATGCCGTAGCCGATGCCTTCGCCGATGGTGATTTGCGGTTTCCAGCACTCCTGCAAAGCCTCTTTGGAGATCAGCTGCTTGCCGTTGTACTTGCCTTCATTTAACAACAACTTCAGCCACTGGCTCATGTCGATCACGTTTGAATTGATCGCACCAGCCGGCGCAATATTATCGAGGTCGCGGTAAGGCAACAATTTCAATTCAGCGCGATCCTGCTGCCATATATATCCCTTCGACATCTTGCCGCTTTTTTCCGCTCCAGCAACGCTGACATAAGTGTTTTTCATGCCCAATGGTTGCAGGATTCGCTGCGGGACAAATTTATCCCAGCTACTGCCAGCTGCAGCTCCCAGCGCCTGCCCGGCAGCCAGAAATTGCACATTGTTGTAATAAAAATTCTGACGGAATGGCTTCCAAGGTTTGGCCTTGGCAACGGCTTGCAAAATTTGATCCCGCCCAACCTTGCCGGAAGCAAACAGCACACTCATGCGCGGGAAACCAGTGCGGTGAGATAGCAAATCCCGAATCAAGACCTTGGTACCGACGTCGTCGGCATCAATCGCCAACTCAAAACCAGGTAAATGCTTGCTAGCGGGATCGTCCCAAGCCATTTTGCCCTCGTCCACCAACATACCAATTGCTGCTGACGTGAAGGATTTGGTCGAGGATCCAATCGCGAACAGGGTTTCTGGTTCGACTCGGGTGCCAGCGTCGACGTCGCTGACGCCAAAGGTTCGGCGCAACAGCACTTGATCGTTGTGAACCACAACCAGTGCCATACCCGGAATGTGATATTCCTGCCGCTTGGCCTCCAGCTTTTCGCACAACTCCAGCAAATTCGGCGGTAGCTGCTGCTGGGCAGGGGCAGTAGACGTCAGCACGAGGCCGACGAGTAGGGTGAGAATGAGACGTAGCTTCATCACGGTGATTTGGGGGCTGCGTTTTCCGTCAAGCGAAAAGCAGAGAGTACATCAGTACGAGTCCGATGATGCAAAGGCAGATGAATAACTGGAGAATTATGATTAATCCCAGTTTGAGAGTAGTGAAGAATTTTGAACCCTGGTAAACCCGCCTAAGGGCTAGCCACAGGTAGGCCGGTATATAGATGAAAGCGACGCCAGCTTTGACCACCGGTGTGTGGGAAACCGCTGAAACGGTGATGGCCACAAAGGCCATGGAATAGAAATGCAGAGCGAAGATAAGGTGCTCAAAGAGTAGTCGGCCTGAGCCTAGGTAGAGCAACTTGAGTGCCACTCCAAACAACGGAATAGTCAAGATCAAAAATGTGGGCAGAGCGTTCAGGAACTCGGCAATTAGAACTTCTAATATTTGGCGGTAAGTCTTTCCCTGAAACTCGGCGAGCCTGGCATAGAAGCGATTTTCTATTGCGGTGCCGAATTCCCTAAAGGCTGATTCGTCTGAGACTACATCAACTCGCGGTTCTTCATCCTCACCTGGAAACGGCTTGGTTTCAAGACCGCCTGTAATTGCTGCGTAAATTGGGCGCTGAAATTTTGGTCTATTTGCTTCCGACGAATCGTCGACGCCAGAGATGCTCAACTCCGGCTGAGTGTCCAGGTCATCGCCATTCAAATTCGTGTCTGGCACCAGTGGGCTGCGAAAAATGAGGAAGCAGATCAGCGATAAGAACAAATACAGCCGCAGCGGCGGCACATAGCGGTTCCAGCGCCCACGCAAGTTTTCTTGGGTCAGAGCACCCGGTTTTAAAATAAGCAGACCTAGCGACCGCAGCGCGCGAGAATCCGTCGCAAAGAAGTTCGACGAAAAATCGCTGATCAAATACCACAGGCTGCGCTGGCGATTGCGGGTGGCCTGACCGCAGGACGGGCAGAATTTGTCTTGGGCGACGGCGCCGCAATTCCGGCAATGCGGTGAGGCGTCGCTAGGGGTGGGGAGATTTGGGCGCGGAAAGTCGGCCATGCCAGGACAAGTTTCAGCGTAGGAGTCTACAGTATGGGTATGTCGCGCGGCTTCAGCTTGCTACTTGCCACTTTCATGCTCCTTGGGGCATGCAGTACCCCGGCGAAGCGCAAAATTGACGCCCCGCCTTATTTGGAGTTCCGCGTCGAGGCGCAGGAGCATGAGGTTGCCGATGGCGTCGGCTTTAAAACGGTGCAGTTCAATGGCGAAGAAATCCTGCTATCGCCGCCGCATCGCTTTTTTGTGGAGCGCGCCGAAATTACGGATATTGGTAGCGAAAGGCTGGGCGTGAAATATTGGATTTACCCTGAGCAACAGATGGAATTCAGCCGATGGACCGGCAGTCACATCGGCCGACGGATGGCGGTGCTGCTAAACGGGGAAATGACATGTTGTTTGCCGTTAAGGACCGCACTGCCGGGCAATGGCATCTTAGTGGGCTCTGCCGAGGGCTACACCGAGGACGAGGCCGAGGCCATCGTCGAAAGTCTTAGCAATCATTGACCTAGTTTTGTTATTGAGGGTCCATTAGGCGTAGCTCATGGGCAAATTCGTCCAATTCTTCGCGATATTCCTCGGGCTCCGGTTCACCGCCGAAATGGTTGTGATAGCGCATCCACGTTAGGTCTAGTAGCGGCTCAAAATCTTCGCCGCCGCTGCGGACCACCAGATTTGCAAACTCCAGTCCAGTTTGGCTACGGTTTTTGCGGAAGCCGATCTTGGCCAACAATTTCAATAGCTGGCGATAAGGATCGGCTTTGATTTCTTTGCGCGACGCATGCATTGGGTCGCTTTCCACAGAATTTTCGCCGACGCCCTTAAGTTTCAGGAGTGAGCGCAGTGCCAGCAACGCGCCGGATATCAGCAGCATAAGCATTTGCCAGCTGGATAACCAATGAGGCGGTAGCGCGGTATTCTCCGTCGCTGCGTCGGATTCGCTTGCCATGTTGGGGGCAGTCGCTACGTCGGATTCGCCGTTGGCGGAAGGCGGATCATTGGAGTGCTGCTCCGAGTTGGGCGCAACGGCATTTGCATCTGCCGAAGTTGTGTCCGCAGGCGTTTCTAGGATCTCTTCGCCAGGATAAAGCTCGTTTAAAACCTCTTCGGTCCAATCTTCGGCGACCGCCTGCGAGCTAGGAGTGACGTCGACGGGCACCCAACCGATTCCATCCATCGGCACCTCCACCCATGCGTGTGCACCTTCGGCACCGGCCACATAAAGCTGCTGGTTTTGATCCCACCGAGTGACGCGGTAACCTGCAGCAATCCGTGCCGGTATGCCCATTTCGCGCAGGCATAGAGTCGCCGCGGTGGCGAAAAAGGTGCAGTAGCCAGCGCGGGTTTGGAAAAAAGTTTCCATTCCCTTCGGCCCCGCGCCGCCTACGTTGAGCTCGTAGCGATAGTTGCGTCGGAAATGGGCCAGCACGCCGCGAATCGCGCCGTCGGCAAGGTCCATGTCTTGAACTTCCTGTTTTACTGCCAATAGCACGCCATCCCAGGCAGGGACGTGGCTAGGCAATTCGGTGTAGCGACCGGCGGTTTCGGCCAGGGTATCGAGGTTTAGCTGCGGACCGAGCACATCCATTAGCTGCGCGCGCAAAGAATAATGGATGGTCGGAGCGTCGGCGGCAGTTGCGACCAGGGCGCGATTTTGGCTATAGCGCACCCACGGCCACTGCACCGCAATTACAGGTTCCAAGCGCGGCATGAGCACTGATTTCGAGCCTGAAATTGATCCGGGCGGGCGCACCGGTTGAAACCAAACTTCCAGCTCGATGGTTTCTAAATCGCGATTTGGGTGATTCAGTTGTGTCCAGCCATCGGTGCTGCCGTCGCCGGAGTCTTCGTAAACCAGCTGCGGTTGATCGCGCGATTCAGCAATGCCGCTGCCTAGAAAGGTGTCGTAAGTGGTGCAGGTTAGGTATAGCGGGTTGCTTAGGTGAAAGCGCTGAACGTCGGTTGCGGCGAACCGATCGCGGACTTTGAGGCGGTCCTGCAGACTGGAATTGCCTAGGGCGCGTCCGAAATTGAGTTCGCGAGGGAATGCCGGAGGGGCGGTTTTGACCTTTGGTTCGGACCAATCTGACTCTGACCTTGAATTCGATTTCGAACTCGATCCATCGGCATGATTAGATCCGCCAACGTTGCCGCCAGAGTTACCGTCGGCGGGGGATACATTGGGGGCGGCGCTTGGCGAATCACCTTCAGTATTTGCTGAATTGGGGCCAGGGGATTGATGATTCACTGGCGCAAATTTGGATAGGCCCCAGGATCCCGCAGCGCTCAAGCCGGAGTGCCCCAAGCTAGTGACGACGATCGCGATGGGCACCAGGATCGCCATCAAAAGCGCACGCGAAATCAAGCCGGAAGGACTTTCTTCGACACTGGCGGACAAGCGCAATTGGAAGTGCAATCGCCGCCGACTGGTCCGGGCGTGCACCCAACTCATACCGGTCGCTAGTAGCCACGCGCTAGGCAAAATGATCAACCAACTCAGAATGCCCGTCACAAAACTGGCTGAAACTACGCAACTCAGCGTCGCACTAACCAAGCAAATTCCGATGGCGCCATCTTGCCCGTGAGCCTGAATTGTCATGCTCATGATTAGGAATAACAACACCATCAACAGCGCGGCGCCTTGCTGATCCGCGGACAGAAGATGAGATTGAAGGGTGAGGAATGATGCGAAAAAAATCAGGCTGCTGCGGCTAATGAAATTGCGCGAGATCGGCAGCTGCATTGCTTCATAAACCGGCTGCATGCGGCGCCTCAACGCCATGCTGCGCACACACCATGGGAGCAGCAGGAACAAGCCGGGTGCCAGCGCATAAATGGGCGGCAGACCTACTGCAAACAACACAATCATGGCTGTTAACGCAGCATACATACAGGCGGTAGCAGCAATCCCCAGGCACCACCGATCCATTCCAGAATGCGGCTGGGCATTGAAATGCAAGTAGCGGAGACGTCCTTTCATCGCGACGCCTGGGCCAAGCGGGTGCGGGAGGGAAGCGCACGCGCCTCACGGAATACGTCGTGGATATCGCGCTTTCTTACGTCGAATAATTTGGCGGATTTTTGCCAGCCAGCGGGCAGCGCAAGGTCGGCGGCGGTGATGACCATGACCGCGTCACGCTTCAGCATGTTTGCTGGTAGAGCCTTGGGTGCGCCTTGGTCGGGACGAATTTGGGCCAACTCGGTCAGCACATGGTTCAAGCCTTGGCGTCCAGCGCGCGGCTTCAGGTGCAAGGGTTGGTTGCGGGACAAATAGGTGAAGTGCATCGGCTGATGACGTCGCAGTAGGTGCTCGGTCAAGGTGGCGGCAAAGTTCACTGCGCGTTCAAAATCAGCGCGTTGATGCCCTTCGCGACCATCGGCGGGAGCGGCATGCAATACCACGTGGACACGCGGGCGGGAGATTGCCTGATTTTCCCGTACCAACAAACGCCGACGTTTTGCGCTCGCTTTCCAATGCACTTGACGCTGGCTCATGCCTGGCCGCCACGCACGCAAGGCATAAAATTCCTCGCCACCCTGGCGTCCGGCTGGTTTATCCAACTGCATGCGCAGGTGCTGCGGCAGCATATCTTCGGCACGGCGCAATTCGCCGATTCGTGGCAATCCAAGCAATTCGGCGTCGATTTGTTGAGTCAGCCGCCAGCGTAATAAGTTGAATGGAAAAGTGGATTCGAAGCGGAAAATATAAGACTTCCATTTGCCTCGTCGAGGCAATTTTAAGTACGGCATTAAGTCCAAGCTTTGTTCCGGATCCAGTTTGGCTTGATAGCTGAATGAACGCATGCGCAAGCCATCGGGCACGCTATGAGCCAGCAATAAATCGCGCGCCGCCCAGGTCGTGGAGCGATTGTGCAGAGTGACGGCGACGGGCAGCGGTTCCCACGCAAATGCTGCCGGTGGCGTTTCAATGGCGGCATAAATCGATCGAATGTTGTACCAGCCCAGCAGCAATGAGATGCTGATCAAGGTCAGCCAAAGCGCCAAGTAAGCATAAAAGAAAGACGGTTGAACCGCCGAATGGGCAAAACTGATCATTAAGAAGGTGCGCAACACCCTTTGCGTCCTCACTTCGATTTTGATGCCTGTTGACGACAGCAAATGTTTACTCCGGAGCCGTGGTCGAGTTCAAAATGTTGCGCAATACCTCGTCACTATCCATGTCAGTTTGACTCATTGGTGCCAAAATTACACGATGGCTGACCACTGGCAAGAACAATGCTTTGACGTCATCCGGAATCAAAAAGCGACGACCTTCCAACATCGCGCGTGCTTGGCCGGCGCGCTGCAAATCAACCGCGGCGCGCATGCTGGCACCTAAAGCCAATTGCGGGGAGTTGCGGGTGGCGTCGATCAGATCAAGGATGTAATTTTTCACTCCTGGCTCGACGCGTATGCGCGGCACGTGTTTCATCAACGTTTGCAATTGGTTGAGTTCTAGCGCCGGTTTCAGGTCGGTGATGTTTTGTCGCAGTTCGGGTTTTGCTAGAACTTGCATCGATGCGGCGCGGTTTGGGTAGCCGAGCGACAGGCGCACCATAAAGCGGTCCAGTTGTGATTCCGGCAGAGGGTAGGTACCTTCGAATTCGACCGGGTTTTGGGTCGCGATGACGAAAAATGGCTGCGGTAGCGGGCGTGTCACTCCGTCGACCGTAATCCAATTTTCACTCATCGCCTCGAGCAAGCTGGATTGGGTGCGCGGGGAGGTGCGGTTGAGCTCATCGGCCAGCACCACGTTGTGAAAAATCGGGCCGGCATGAAATTCAAAACTTTCATCCTTCATCGAATACAAATTCACTCCCAAAATATCGCTAGGCAATAAGTCCGACGTAAATTGCACGCGCTGAAAACTGCCGCCAATTGACCGTGCCAGTGCTCGAGCCAACGACGTTTTGCCGGTTCCGGGCACGTCCTCCAGCAAGATATGCCCGCGCGCCAACAACGCGATGACTGCCTGGCGAATGACTTCGGACTTGCCAAAAATGACCTGCTCAATTTGCTCCAGCAGGTCGTTGAGCAGCGAAGTGGATACTTTTACGGGGGACGGTGCAGTCATGGGGCTAGGCCTAAGCCTGGGATTAGTTTTATCAAAGCGAAGCAGGTTAGAATCCACTCATGCTGTTGAGATTGCTTGGATTACTGATGCTAGCGAGCTGCGCTGGCGCCCCGCAGCAGGGGATAGAGCCACAACCGACCACGATTCCGGCCGCGGAAGCTGCGGTTGAGGCGGAATTGCAGGCGCGTCAGCGTATAGTGCAAATTGCAGAGGAATATGTGAATCACCAATGGTCCGGCAGTGAAAAAAATGCTTTCCACGGTGCTGACGAATGGCGCAACCAAATTGACACTCCGGATCAAATGCGACTTCCTGACCACGGCTGGTCATTGAGCGGGGGAAAAAATGTCGGTGTTCCTTATCAGTGGGGCGGCTTCAGCAGCTTGGACGAATTCAACCAGGGCATCGCGGCAGGCCTGTTTGGCGGCCATTTGCCTACGCGCGGCCTGTCGGTTTACACCCGAGAAGCCGTCGGCGTCGATTGCTCCGGTTTGGTCTCGCGCTGTTGGGAGCTGTCATCGAAACGGTCTACCCGCAGTTTGCCGTCCATTTGCATGCAGTTGAGGTCCTATGACCAGCTTTTGGCGGGCGACATTTTGAACTTGCTCGACCGCCACACCATGTTGTTTGTGGAGTTCGAAAATGGCGACAAATCGTTGTTAAAAGTAATCGAAGCTACCGCCGCCAAGGGCAAAGTGCATTACAGTAGCTATCGGCGCGAAGTATTGATAGAGAAGGGCTATCTACCGCTGCGTTCGAAACGATTTAGCCGATGACTTCATCTAGCTAACCCACATGATCTTACCGGATTCCACTAGCCTGAGATGAATCGACGAGCTCTGTTTGCATTGCTGTCGGTAGCGTTGGCTGCCGTAATTGGCTTGGTTTTCTTTTGGCCCGGCGATGAGCCGGTTAACCAAAATCCACAACGAGATGGTGCCGAGGAAGTCAATCTGGAGTCGGCAAATCCTAACGAAACCCCGGCCCCGGCAGCTGTGGTTGATGAGGAGGGTAAATCAAAGATTTCTGGGCGATCCAAGTCAGAAATGGCGGTCGAAAACTCAGTGGCCAGTGAGACTGAAACCGAAAAATCTTATGCGGAGTTATCGGTGCAGTTATTCACCGAAAACGACCGAGTGTTGGAAGGAGTCGTCGTCGGCATTTTGTTTATGCCCGAACCAGAAAGAGAGTGGGATGGTTTGCAGGCGCTGTTTTTTGCCATGCAAGGCCAAGCGCCTAAGAGTTTTCCATTGAACGAAACGCGCACCGATGAGGAGGGGCGCGCGACCTTGCCGTTGTTCGAGCATAAGTATGGTTGGGTGGTTTACGGACGCACGCCAGGGCGGTTAATTGGATTTAAAGTTGTTGAAGATGTAGAGCCTGGTCAGGTCCATGACGCCGGAGTTCTAGTGTTGGCCCGAGGTGGCACCTTGCGCGTGGAAGCAAGTGATGAATCGGGATATCCTGTCGCCGCTGCCGGAGTGGTGCTAGTCGCTGACGACGACAGTGACCCCACTGAAATGCCGATTCACTTTTTGAAAACCGATAAAAATGGCGTCGCTGAATTCAAGAGCTTGAGTTTCAAAAATTACAGAATGGACGTCGCCAAGGTCGGTTATATAGTCTCCCATAAGGACCAAGTGGCGATTACCGAGCGTGGGCAGGGCACCGAAAAGGTCATGCTAGAGCGCGGCGGAACTTTGACCGGGACGGTTTTGGATCATCTGGACCAACCGTTGGAAGGGGTTCTGATTTCTATCCGGGCCGACCAATGGCGCGATCGCCCAGATGGATTGACCGAGGGCTTGATGGATGATCAAATTTGGGCCACTACTGACGTCTACGGCCAATTCGAAGGTTCCGGCCTCAAGCCCGACGTCAATTATTCGGTTTGGGCTAAGCCCAGCCCTGAAGTGGCAGTGTCTTCGTCTGGCCATAAAGCCGGCGATGACGTCACTCTGAAAATTTATGCGGTGGCCACACTGTCTGGCCTGGTCCTAAAAGCCGACGGTGTTCCCGCAGCCAACGCAACGGTCGGTCTGCATTCTGCAGCCGACAGCAAAAATGGGCCGCGTCCGGTGACCCTAGTCACCAAAGCCGACGGCACCTTTAGTTACGAGCTGGCCGTCGGGCAATATTTTTTGGCGGTTCATCACCCTAGTGGGGAGTACTTCCATCGCAGCGTGGTGGCGTTGGCGCAGGATTTGAAACTGCCAGCCATCAAACTGCCTGCTGGCGGCAGCGTAAAACTAGATTTTTTCCAACCCGACGGCACTCCCTATGCAAACGCGCACCTGATTAAGGTTGAGCTATTGAGTGAATCACTGGCGCCTGCAAAACGCCGCGAGCGTTTCGATAATTTGCACGAGATGCGAAAAAAAGACATCCTCAAAAGAGGTAGTTCCTATTTAATTGAAGGGCTGAATCCGGGCGCGGTTGGATTGAAATTTTACTCACCGCACTACCTTGAAACGCGGATTGAGGTAGCAGTGATAAGCGGTGAAGCCACCATGCAGGAAGTGCATTTGGTAGAAGGAGGCAAGTTGAACCTGCTGATCGAAGTCGGCGAGGGCTTCCAACCCCATCGATCCGTTTACGAATTACGCTACTTAGATCCGATTCCAGAGCAGTATCAGCATTTGCAAAAAACCCAGCGTTTTTTGGTGGATCGCCAGGGGCGCAAAATGCTGGAGCGACTGCTGCCGGGGACTTGGGCCGTCGGCATTGCAGCCGATTCAGATCCTAAAGCCGCGGGAGAACCGGGAGCAGAGTTGGAACGATTTACAGTGCAACCCGGCGAGCAATCTCGGACCATTCAGGTGCCGAAGTTTTAATCATTTTTTAGGGAAACTCTGATTCATTCCGATCGGCGAGTCTGCGGCGTAAATCGCCAGCT
>JACNIZ010000021.1 GCA_014382805.1 Planctomycetota bacterium | reverse complement strand
TAGAATGTTGGTGGATAACTCGGTAGTGAGTGTAGAAAGTATTTTCACGCGTCGAGAAAAAGGCGAAGAACTAAGCGAAGCATGCGCGCATGGGCCGTCTGAGGTGATGTTGGCGGTAATCACCGCAACGCTGACGTCGGTGGTGGTTTTTGTGCCACTGATTTTTATGTCAAGCGACCAAAATGCACGCGTGATGACCGGCGCCATCGGCATTCCGCTTTGTGTTTCATTGCTCGCAGCATTGCTGTTGGCAATCATCATTGTGCCGGTGGTTTCCTACCGCCTGGGCGGACGTGAGGTTGCCAAAAAGAAAGTCGACGCCGACGGCAAAGCAGTCGCCCACGACGGCTTTTTCCAACGTTGGATGCATCGCCTGAGTCCACTTGCGTGGTTGCAGCGCTGGCTACCACGATTGGTGGGTTGGAGTTTGGACTATCCAGTAAGAGCCATTAGCTTGGCAATTTTGGCTTTGTCTTCTTACTCCTTGGCCATGAACGGCCAAGCTTTGACCGGCAACCTGCAGCTCGGCAGTCAGCTCAACGCGAACTTCAAAATTCGTGGCGCGGCAGACTTGACCGAAGCAAATTATTTGGTTCAGCAAGTCGAAAATGCGTTGTTGGAAGAGGGCTTAAACAAAGAAATCGGCTCACCAGACATTGGCATTTGGTTCAACCGTTTCAGCGCCAACATCAACCTGTGGCACGAAAGCGCTCCAGAGCCGGATGAATCCAAACGCATTTTGGACCTGCTAAAGGTGCGATTGCCACAAATGGCGGCTGTGGAATATCGTTTCGGCACTGATTTCAATGAGCGCAGCGTGGATGATCAAAAAGGCTGGCTGCAGCTGCAATTGGCCGGTCCAGACAGCACCGTATTGCATGAAATCACCATGGATTTACGTCGCCAGGCTGAAGAGTCCGGCTTGTTTGAAGAGATTGCAGATGGTGCGGATACGTCCAAAGAAATTTTAGTGACCTTGGATCGCCAAATGATGTCCGAAGCTGGAATCAACAGCCAAACGTTGACCGGCAATATGGAATGGAACTTGCGCGGCTTCATGGTTTCGCGCTACCAAACCAAGTACGAAGACATTCCTCTAATTTTGGAATACGACAATCCTGACAAACCGAACCGTGCCGACTTAGTCGACATGTCGATTTGGACCGGCAATGCCGCGGTACCGCTTTCCTCTTTCGCGACTTTTTCCCATGGCCGCGGCCCAGCCTCGATTTCGCGCCACAACGGTCGCACCGTGGCCGCCATCGGCCTCAAAGCTAAAGAAGAAGACATCAAGGAATCGGCCAAAC
This sequence comes from Planctomycetota bacterium, assembly GCA_014382805.1. Taxonomy (GTDB): domain Bacteria; phylum Planctomycetota; class UBA1135; order UBA1135; family UBA1135; genus JACNIZ01. The sequence continues at coordinate 2,307 of JACNIZ010000021.1, read as the reverse complement.
TGCTCACCAACTTCATGAAAGAGAAGAAGTTGCCAGAGGGCTATCACTGGAATCAAATTGGCGGAATGGAGAAGTTCAACGAAGGCATGGCCGACATTATCCGCGCCCTGGTGCTTTCCGTAGCGCTGGTGTTCCTTTTGATGGGCCTGCTCTTTAATTCGCTGATCTTACCTTTTTCTGTATTGGTCACGGTGCCATTTGCATTGGTCGGTTTTGTTTGGGCATTCAAAATTACTGGCCAACCCATCGACCTGTTAAGTTTGGTCGGAATGATTGTTTTGGCTGGAGTTGTAGTCAACAACGGCATTGTGTTGCTAGACCGTATCCTGCACCGGGAGTTACGCGGCTACAACCGCCGTCAAGCCATCATCGATGGGGTGCATGATCGACTGCGTCCAGTTTTGATGACTGCAGCAACTACCATTTGTGGACTGCTACCCATTGCAGTATCCAAAGCCCAATCCGGGAGCTTTAGCTTCCAGGGGCTTGCCATCGGTATTTCCGGCGGTTTGGTGGTCAGCACGCTTTTCACTTTGTGGACGGTGCCGCTGGTTTATTTCCTGCTACGCGATTTAGGCGATTGGCTAAATCGATTGCGTCATGGCCGCAAGCTGACTATTGAGCCCAGTACTTCTGCAAGTCCTGCGGCCAATTCTTCCCATAATGCTGATCCAGCATAGCCTCTAAAGCAGGCAGAGTCATTGCAACCGAGCCTTCGCGCTTGAGTTGTGCTAAATAGCCTTTAAGGAACTTCTGGCTTTGTTTGGGCTTCGCCTCGAGCATAAATTTTCCGAATGCGTAGCACAGGATTTCGTGGTCACGATCGAACTCGGTCGGCGGCACCGCAAACAGGTGCTTTTCAACGGAGAACTTGCCAGCAGCTACCAAACGTGCTGCGGTGGGCTTCCATATATCTGACGAAATTAAGGTGGCATTGATGTTCAAGCGATGCGCTTTGACACCGCCACAAGCCAATTCTTGCATTGCGGTAGTTAAGCCGATCGACATGCTGCGCGGCAAAGTTCCACAGTGCTGATACAACTTTACCTCCATCATCTGGCGAGCGATTTCATGGGTTGGGTCCCAACCGTCGGCCACTTTTTGCACCCAACAACCCACCAATGGCGGCAGCAAGTTGGTGAAACCCGACGAATTTCGAGCATTTTTTATATAGCCCGCACTCACTGGGGCGGCTTTGGCGGTGACGTCGCAGGTAGCGCGGAAGGAATCGCGGTCGTGCAGCACAAACGCAATCCCCGGGATTAATTCCTCCGTCTCGGGCAAGATGGGGATGACCCATTTCAATTGCTTTTGATATGGCCCGATCCAGTCCCGAGCCGGATCTTTTTCTTCCACGTACATGCGCCATTGATGATCGTCACTTTCAAGCTTTTTTAGGCCGCTGAGTTCAGCGAACGCAGCAAGGTCAGAGGTTGCCTGCATAGCCAAAACGCCTTCCGATGCGCCAATCATTGCACCAGCCTTCCAAAACTCTTGCATACGGCTTTGGGCCTTGGGACCAAAACATGCACGAGCCAAATCGGCATTAAATTCATCGCTCATACTTAAACCCGAGGCAGCCTTGCGGGCATACAGCTCGAAGTAGGATTTCAAATCACGCGGGGCGTTCAGGTAAGCCCAAAAGCCGACGGCAAACCATGGCGCAATAATCTCCGGAGTAGGGTTTTCGCCGCCTTGCTGCCACAAGACGCCAAATACATCCTCTTTACTCACGTCCGCAGCCATTTTTGGCCACCCCTTGGCCATCTTGCTTGACACTTCGACCTCGCGCCCAAGATCAATCGCCAAAAAGGATTGCACGCTGCCGCCCGACACCTGCTGCAGCGACATATTCACCGCCTCGGCCGCCCAATAGGGATAGGCTCCATAACGGCGGGAAAATTCGGTATGAATTGCGGCCGTCACCAAATAGCGGCCGTAAGAATCCGCGTTGGCCGATTGCTTTTGAAAAGCGTAGCCTTGGTCTGGATAGCAAAACATCGTCTGTTTGCGCGCCCAGGCTCGCCATTCAGCGCCGCCCTCAAGGTCGGCTGGGGCAATGACGTCTACCACCGCCTGGCGGGCGTTTTTCTGAGGCACATAGAACAACACAGCCGGCCGCGCCCAAGCGCTCTCTTCCGCCGTCTGCGGTGCGCCTAGCAACTCGTCGAGCTTGCCAAAAGCAAACTGCAGGCCGCGAATCACCCGATCGGTGCTTTCCGTATTGGCCCCGGAAACCAACATCCAGCGCTTAACAGCCCGTGGAAAAAGTCCTGGAATAAGCATGTGGGAATAGCGACGATTTCC
>JACNIZ010000144.1 GCA_014382805.1 Planctomycetota bacterium | reverse complement strand
GTGCCAGTCCTGCGATCATTTCCAAGTCATCTAAAGTTGGTGTGCCGTCGGCCACTGCCAAAACTTGGTCCAACATCGATTCCGCATCGCGCAAGCCGCCACGGCAACCACGCGAGATCGCGCCTAAAACTTCTGCCGGGACCTGCTGTTTTTCCCACTCGCAAATGGATGTCAATTTGCTGTGGATGTCCACCTCGCGCAGGCGTCGAAATTCGAAAACCTGGCAGCGCGAAACAATAGTGTCCGGGATTTTATGCGGGTCCGTGGTCGCGAACAGAAACAGCGCGTGATCCGGCGGCTCTTCCAACGTTTTCAGTAGAGCGTCAAAAGCCGGGCCGCTAAGGCGCTGCACCTCGTCAATGATGTAAATTTTGTGACGGTCACGCAGTGGCCGGTAATGTACGCGCTCGCGCAAAGCTCGTACGTCGTCGACTCCATTGTTGGATGCGCCATCGATTTCAACCACATCAGAATCGTGGCCACCTTCGATCTCCTTGCACGCTGGGCAATCCAAACAGGGCGTAATGGACATGCCGTTTTCGCAGTTCAACGTTTTTGCCAGAATGCGCGCGGTGCTGGTTTTGCCGGTGCCACGTGGCCCCACCAACAGATATGCCTGGCCAACCCGCTGCTTTTCTATGGCCCTGCTAAGCGCAGTCACAATGTGATCCTGGCCGATGACTTCGGCGAATGTGCGCGGACGGTACTTTCGGGCCAGGATGCGGTAACTCATAGTCGTGAGGCGTGCCTAGCTTGCCGGGCGGCAACCGCGCGGAGAGGCCGATGAGGCAGCCACGCGGGGCAGTTCAAATCTTAGCAGCGTGGCGCCATAAAACAGACGCAGGAGTCGGAGGTCCGGACAGCTACGGCACCCGGAAAACTTCACTTAGAGCTGCTCCGTTCCCGGCCTGACCCAATTCATGATGCTTCCGCTGCGTAACGCCGAACCCCCGACTCCTGCGCCGGTCAAATGGCGGAGAGGGAGGGATTCGAACCCTCGGTGACTTGCGCCACACACGCTTTCCAAGCGTGCGCCTTCGGCCACTCGGCCACCTCTCCGGTTTTTGTGAACCAGGATCTGGTTCAGGTTTCCGACTAAAGATCAATTTGGCCGTTTAAGGCCGGTTTCCGCCAAAACTGCCCGCATTCTTTGCAGGCGATTCCGAAAAAACCATCCCGACGGAGTGTTGGCGGAGAGGGAGGGATTCGAACCCTCGGAGGCCTCGCGACCTCACTGGTTTTCGAAACCAGCCCATTCGGCCAGCTCTGGCACCTCTCCGACGGGCGGCAAATCATAGCGCGGCCCGTAAGGAACGGAAAGGCCGAAGGCAGGAAACCTATTCGTTTTTGGCCTGGAGCCGCTTTTGACGGAAGAACTGACGCATCAACTCAGCCGCTTCATCGCCCAAAGGGCCATGTTCGGCCTGGATATGGTGGTTTAGCCCCGGCAACTCAAAGGTCCGAGTGAGCGAATGCACGCCGCCAAATTTGGGGTCGGTGGTGGCAAAAACTACCCGTTTCACCCGGGCGTGCAAAAGTGCTCCGGCGCACATCAAGCATGGCTCGACGGTGCAGAACAGCTCGACATCCGGCAACCGTTTCTCCCCAACCGCTGCAAAAGCTTGGGTCAAAGCAAGGATTTCGGCGTGAGCTGTGGCGTCCTTTAGTTGCTCGACCTGATTGCCCGCTCGCGCCAGAAGGCGGTTGTCGCGCACGATGACGGCTCCGATCGGCACTTCGTCCCTGCCGTAGGCTGCCTCAGCCTCTCTGATGGCGATCTCCATAATCCGCAGATCACGTTGCGCCGAGTCTGCTGGCGGCCCCAGTGGAAACAGCAGGTTCATCCGACAAACATTACAAAAAAATGGCGCGCCCGGGAGAACTCGAATCCCCAACCTCCTGATCCGTAGTCAGGTGCTCTATCCAATTGAGCTACAGGCGCACTCGTACGGGGCCGCAGATTTCACACTACGCGCCCCTTCACGTCAAGGTTTATCTGCTCTCACCTAGGAATTTCCTGCTTACCTTGGGGATCATGCAAAACTCAAGTGTAGATTCTATATTTCTGGCCACTATCGTCGCCAGATTCCGCCAATTTGAGCTGCTATGGCGCTAGATTAGTGGGGTTCATGGAACCCTTCGTCCATCTTCACGTACACTCGGAATACTCCCTGCTTGACGGCGCAAATCGCATCCCCAACCTGGTGCAAGCTGCTGTCGAAGATGGGCACAATTCCATTGCTTTGACCGATCACGGCAATTTATTTGGGTCGATGGAATTCTATAAGGCGAGTAAAAAGGCCGGAATCAAGCCCATTTTGGGCTGCGAGATGTACATCGCCGCGAAGTCGATGCATCAAAAACACAATCGCACTGATAATAAATATAACCATTTGACGTTGTTGGCACGCAACCAAGAGGGTTGGCGTAATCTGCATAAGCTGTCATCGCTTGCTTATCTGGAGGGTCATCATTTTCGTCCGCGTATCGATATGGAACTGCTGTCGAAGCATACCGCCGGCATTACTTGTTTATCCGGCTGCATGTCCGGCCCGGTCAATGCACTGTTACGGCGCGAGCAATACGACAAGGCACTGATTGCCGCCGGCGAACTGCAGGATCTGTTTGGCCAAGAACATTTTTTCTTAGAGGTCATGCGCAACGGCATGGAAGTGCAAGATCGACTGACCGAGGAAATGGTAAAGATGGTTTCTCGTGTCGACGCGCCGTTGGTTGCCACCAACGACATTCATTATTTACGTCACGAAGATTGCAGCGCACAAGATGCATTGCTGTGCATACACACCGGCTCCAAATTAGACGATCCTAATCGTTGGCGCATGGAAACTGACACCTTGTTCTTCCGCACTCGCGAGCAGATGAATCACGTCTTCTCCGATTTGCCGGAAGCGTTGCGCAATACCCAGGTGGTAGCGGACCAGGTCAATGTGGAATTCGAATTTGGCAATTATCGGCTGCCGAAATTCGACCCGCCCGATGGCAGTACGCCGGTCGATTATTTCCGTCGGCTTTGCGAAAAGGGTTTCGCACGCTTCTACCCCGGCAACCCGGAAGAAGCCCGAAAGCGGCTGGAATATGAAATGAAGGTGATCGATGAAATGGGCTTTGTCACCTATTTCTTAATCACTTGGGACTTGATCCATTACGCCCGCAGCGTCGGTATTCCGGTTGGCCCAGGGCGCGGCTCGGCGGCTGGTTCTATGGTTGCTTATTGCTTGGAGATTACGCGCATTGACCCGCTTAAATATGACTTGATCTTTGAACGCTTTCTCAACCCAGGCCGGGTATCGATGCCAGATATTGATATCGATTTCTGCAAGGACCGACGCGAAGAAATGATTACTTATACGCGCCAGAAATATGGCGACGACAGGGTTTGTCAGATTATCACTTTTGGAAAAATGAAGGCGCGCGCCGCGCTGCGTGACGTCGCCAGAGTCATGGATATTCCGCTGAAAGAGGTAGACCAACTGGTCAAAAAGGTGCCAGAAGGTCCGGGGGTCAAACTCAGCAAGGCCTTCGGTGACGACGAAGAACTTCAAGAGCTGCGTGATCACAAAACACATATGGCGTGTGATCTGCGTGTGCCCTTGTGTCTCCCTCCCCACTGA
>JACNIZ010000022.1 GCA_014382805.1 Planctomycetota bacterium | reverse complement strand
TGCTCATGGCGACCGGCGATTACCAATACGCCGAGCCCGATTGGATCTGCTTCCCAACGAATCGGGTCCCCGATGATCCAAGCTATTGGCAGCAATGGCATCACGATCGAGTCCGCTCTGAGCTGGCTTGGGACCTCACCACTGGAAGCTCAAGTATGGTCGTCGCAATCGTTGATAGCGGAATCCAGATCGACCATTCCGACCTAGCTGGCGCTCTAGTTTCCGGCTACAACTCTGACGACGACCTTGCCCAAAGCGCCGGGGGAGACGTCAGCGATGTGGATGGCCACGGGACCTTTGTGGCGGGCCTTGCCGGCGCGATTGGCGACAACGGAATTCACGTGGTGGGCATGGGCTGGAACTTTTCTATCATGCCGATCCGTTACTACAACCAACCTGGCGGCGGCTACCTGCACAATATTCATGAGGGCGTGCGGTGGGCTGCAGAGCACGGGGCGCAGTGCATAAACGTCAGTCAAACGGGTGTGGAATACAGCAGTAACCAAACCACCGGTGCATATGTAAAGGGCTTAGGCAGTTTATTGTTTTGGGCGGCGGGCAACGATCAACGCGATCTTTATTGGTTTGATTGGGACGACGTCATTGTTGTTGGTGGGACTGACCCGAATGACGACAAGGCGAGTTTTTCTGCATACGGAATAGCCGTCGACATCTACGCGCCTGCAACGAATATTTACAGCACTGGATTGCCTGGTGGTTTGGCAATTGGCAATGGCACCAGCGCTTCTGCACCGATGGCAACTGGCTTAGGTGCGTTGATTTGGAGCCACCGCCCCAATTTGACTCCTGATGAGGTGGAGCAGTGTTTGTTCGCCGGCTGTATTGATCTCGGTCCGGCCGGAGAGGATGATTATTGGGGCTGGGGACGCATTGATTCACCGAATTCGTTGCTTGCTGCAGGTGTTGCCAACATCACGGCGAACGGAATTGACAGCGACAAAATTGTGGTTGTTCAGGGCGATAATCTGAAGATCGTGGTTGACCTAGATGCCGGTATTTTCGAAGGCGTCAACGGTGATTGGTGGGTCCTGGCGGCCACTCCGACCGGATGGTATCGATATGACTTGTCCAACTGGAATCCAGGGATTGGAGTAACCCATCAAGGCGCGCTTTCTGACCTATCGCCGACCACGGTTTTGGATTGGTCCGGCCTCGCCAAGGGGAATTACCAGTTTTACTTTGGTGTGGACACCGAGAGGAACGGCCGTGTAGATATGGACAGCATGATCTACGACACGGTGGAAGTCATCGTTTGGTAGGGATGATTTGGTAGCGCCACCCTGCAGAGGGGGGCGCTACGATTCGTTTATTCCACGATCTTAAGATTGAGTGTGTCCCTCTTGCCATTGCGCAAAATCTCAATCTTGACTGTTTCACCCACCTTGCGGGTCAAACGCCACCACGAATGAAAATGTTCGACCGATTCAAAATCGGATTTGCCAGCCAGACTTAAAACGACGTCGCCCTTGCGCAACCCGGCCTTGGCCGCGGCTTGACCGTAACGACGGTTTTCATTCCAGGTAACGAGGTATTGCACACGGAAGGCGAAGGCGTCGGCGTGGATGCCTAGATCAGAGAGTTCGTCAGCAGAGAGTTGCGGACCGCCGAATCCAGGGGCAGGGGTAAGGCCCCATTTGAAAGGTCGCCAGGCGAAGGTTTGCGGCGTGCCCACCTTCCAGTTTTTCCCCAACTTCAAGTTAATAACCTCAGTTTTCCCGTCGCGCAGGATTTCCACTTTGGTAGTCGTTGCGGAACCCGGTAAACCGTCCAGGGCGAACATGACGTCGGCAGCCGACGCGATGGAAATACCATTCAAGCGTGTGATTTGGTCGCCGGGTTTTAGACCCGCTGTTTCCGCTGGTGACTTTGCGGCCACGCTAAAAATCAAGCGCTGCTGATCGGCATCCAGATCAATTCCGATGCGGCTTGGGTCGGGATAAACCCACTTCTTCTCCGACCGCCAGGTCTTCGCCGCAACCGCCTCTTCGTAAAACGCCGGATGGATGGAATGGCAATGAATGCACTCGCCCTTATCCCGCTTTTGGAACGACGGAATCCCCTCCATCACCACTGGTTTTCCAACTTTAGCTTTCGCCAACCCAAACGATGGTGCCTGCGGCCGACGTTTCTCCATCGAGTCAAAATTTGCATGATCGCGCACCGATTCCTGCAGCACAAATTTCAATGAAGCGCTCGACAACCAGACGTCGGCGGCGCGCGAATCGCGACTTCCATAGCGATGATAAATGCGACCACCCGGATGCATCGTCAGCGCTGCAAAAGTCAGGTCGAAATCAAACACATAGCGCGACAAATCCACTCCACGCATATCCGTCACGCGCACGCAAACGAACTTCTGGTAAAGATCCAGCAAAGACAAAGGCGGACGGACAACCTGCCCGTCGAAGGACGTACAGTCCTTTCATTCCTCTCAGCGAAAAACCACAAACATCGGCAGCCCAGTGCGCTGCGCAACTTCCGTCGCCTGTTGCAGATTATCCAACCAGTCGACCGAATCCGCTTGTTGCGCGGGAGCCGTGCTGCCAAGGGCAAAGGAAATCAGCGTGGCAATGCCAAGTAAGTGCTTCATCCACCAATGCTAACAAACTCATTCCGGACTGCCCGGAGTGCCAAGGAAAGGCTTTGGACCTAGCCAAGCGCATTTCAGTCCTCAATTATCGGTCGCAGCACGATGTTACGGAATTCAATCACGGCGCCTTCGGATTGCAGCGCGATTGGGCCGGGCCAGCGCGCGCACCAGGTGGCGGTGTTTTGCAGTTCACCGTTGATGGTTAGAGTGACCAAATCGTCGTGAACCAGGATTTTGTATTCGTTCCACTCGCCCAGGGGTTTTTCATTGCTAGGCAAAAGCTTGGCAGTGTGACGTCCATTGGTGCGGGTGGCGTCGACCTCCATCGGGAATTTGTCGATGTTCCAAAAGTCGCCGGCGTTGCCGGATTGCAGCTGGGCCTCGATACTGCGCGGCCAAACTTTGTGCGGTTTTTGGACACGCAGAAGCACGCCAGAATTGCCGGGGCCGGTTTTGGAATTGCCGCGCCACTGCAGGGTGAGTTCAAAATCGGTGTACTCCTTGGCGGTGTAGATGTACCCCGCTGGACGACCGTTGCAGCGCATCACGCCATCTTTTGCACTCCAAACCGTGGCCGGGTCGACGCCGTCGGGAAGGTGGAATTTCCAACCATTTAGATTGTTGCCGTTGAACAACTGGACGGGGGAGCCAAACTGTGGTTGTTTGGTTTTTGCCATGCTCAAAAACGCGGCGAGGTCGGAGAGATCCTGCGCACTTAACCCCAACGAGGTGGCTGGCGGCATGAGCTACGGCGCAACCGACGACTTCGGCTATCACGCAGTGGATCGACCCGTACACGTGAACGATTTACACGCCACCATGCTACATCTACTCGGTGTCGATCATACTCGCCTGACCTACCGCAACCAAGGTCGTGATTTCCGCTTAACCGGCGTGGGGGGCGAAGTGATTACTGATAGGCTGGCCTGCCCCGCTTGCCGTTTGAAGTCAATCAATAGTGACGAGCAAGGTGCTTAGCGCCTTTCGGCGCTCAACACAAATGCGCCGGAGGTCGACGGCAACCCGTCGTGATTATGCTTGC
>JACNIZ010000169.1 GCA_014382805.1 Planctomycetota bacterium | reverse complement strand
AGGCATTGGAGCGGCGGCATAAGTTTGCTGGCCAACGGAAAGCGCAGCAACCAAGCCAGGAATCACAAAACCAACTGGACTGAAGCTGTCGAAAGTAATGCCGTGCTCATCATTGCGTATTGCAACAGCGATGCCACCGAGGTGCTCAGCAAATTCGCCAGCGTCAGGAGCGGCAACGGCATCGACGATGCCTTCCGGCCACATGCCCATGGTCATCATGATCGCAGGAGGTGCGATTTTTTGCATATCCAAGTAAGCCAGCGCGGCGATGTTGTCGGTGCGGCCGTTGGCCAGGCCCTTCATGGTGCGCTTGTAGACGGCGCTATTTGCCAAGGTGCTGAGGTGGTCCGAATTCCAAGTGAAAACGGCGTCGTTCACAATGTCTTTGCGTGAACCGATGATTAGTTTGCCATCGGTAACGGCCATGATCGGAAGTACAGGAGCGCCATCGATGCGAATTGCTTGACCGGAGAGGTGGTCGCTAATTTCGGTAGGCTGGAAGCGGATTGGGGCTCCATCGGCGACGGCGAGTTCGGTCAAAGTGTCGATGATGCGGTTGGCGGCATCGGCGTTGCGCACGTCTACCGAAAGCACCCAATCAGGTACTGCCATCATCGCCACTGGTGGGAAGATCACTAAGCTGGCTTCGTCGCCAAAAGCGCCGAGCAGCTCATCGTGTAGCGAGTAACCCATAGCGGCCACTTGAGCTTCGGCCAGAGCAGCGACGCGTTGGCCAGTGCCTGGAGCCATGCTATCCATGAACTCAATCATGCGGCCAAACATCAGTGCCGCGTCGAACTTCACGGCCATAAGCGACATTGCGCCAGCCGGAGCTTGACCGGCCATTTCAATGCCACCTGGGAAGGCGTCCAAAATGCGGAAAGCACCTTTAGGCTCGCCATCCAAAACCAAGCCGAAGCTTTCGTGAATTCCACCCTCGGTCATCGACAGAGCCATGCCAGTGCCTTGCATCGTGGTTAGACCCAAGATGTCAGCAAACTCAATGTAAATCGGTGGCAAGAAGTTCTCAATCAAACCCATTTCCAATCCAAAGTCCGCATAACCAAACAACACCGGATCGCCCGACGTCATCCGTGCATGCACTTTCTGGAAATTCGGCGCTGCAGCCAGGGACGAACTCGGCTGCACATTGGCGGCCGCTTCGAAACTTTGCAAGCTAGTAGCAATCAGCCAAGTTGGGCCGGACATATCAACGTAGATGTCCGAAACGATGCCGTAGGTCATTTCCACGTCCAGCGACATGTGGGTCACGGTGCGACCAGCAATTTGATCCTGATGGATTTCCTTGATCGGTGGCATCGGGTTGGCGAGCAATTGCTCAACATGCTGCCGCAATGCTGGGCCTGGCTCCAGAACCGCAACCAAATCCAAACCCATCTCGTACTTCAGCTCATCCAAGTTCCACGGATGGCCAGTATCCGAATCAATACCGAAAGAACCTAACAAACCGACCACATCCAAGATGGCGCGGGCGGTAATCGGTGAATTCGGCGAAATTTCGACGCGGGTACTGGTGCCGTCGGGCTGTTCTACCCAGAGACGCAGACCACGAATGCCGACGGCGGCGTGCCCGGCCAGGAATTGATCAATCGGCGCGCGGGCCAGGAGCGAATCGATCGGCTGATTAGGGTCGGCGCCGATCTGGTTGAATAAAGGAAGGAAAAATTCTTGGAAATCAGGGTCTTCAAGGAGCTGGACGAGGTCGAGTTGGTGAATGCCGCGGTCCAGCGCGCCGGCATCCAGCTCTATATACTCAAAAACATCTGCCGGCATCATTGTGGCGGGGTCGCCGCCGGATTGGGCTGTGGTCGGGACCGCCAGCACCAGGGCAGAAAGGGGGTAAATCAGAATCCGGGAGAGGGGTTTCATGGCTACTTACTTTGGGATTTTTCCAGCTCTAGTTTCGGCAGGTCGAGCGCGAAACGGCCAAAAGCTTAGGCTTATCTGTACGTTAGTCCACATATAAAGTTATGCGATAACTATAAGTTCGCCCAATTGTGGGCAAAAATAGGGTCAACCGGCTAAAAAATCGTCAAGGTGAGCAGTTTTTGAGTGGCAGGGATCCAGAGCCAGGGCTGATGTGCCGTAGGATAGCGTTTCGTCTCACTCGACGTGCCAGATCCAGATGAGCAAAGTCGATCAATACCAAAGTGTTTTCCGCGCCGCCGACAAGCCGGTGTTTGTTTTTCAAGCACCGCAATTTCGGCGTGTTTTACTTGCCACCGATTTACCGCCTGCTGAATTGGCGAAGTTTTCGCAGCGGTTGCAAGCCTTTATTCAACCCCTAGGCTTCGGCTCCGACTGGCAAACCCTAGGCGCCGACGACTTCAGCGACGCTCCAGCCTTGCTAAAACTACTGGAAAAGCACCAGCCAGATTTGGTGATCACCTATCGCAACTTGCACAGTGAAGCCTGGCGCTGGCCGTTTAGTTTAGGCGAATGCGTGGATTTGTTGACTCAAGCAACCTCCTATCCAGTATTGCTGGTGCCGCATCCCGACGCCAATCGTGCCGCCGCTCATGCGCTGAAAACCACCAACGTAGTCATGGCGATTTCCGGTCACTTGACCGGCGATGACGCGCTGGTCAATGCTGCCGCCGCTTTCACCTTGAAAAGCGGCGACCTATGGCTAAGTCACGTCGAAGACGACGCGGAATTTAATCGCTTGATCGAGGTCATCGGCAAAATTCCAGCATTGGACACCGAAGTGGCTAAAGAAACCATTGCCGAACAGTTGTTGAAGGAGCCGAAGGACTTCATTCAATCTTGCGCCGCAGGCTTGCAGGCTGTCGAAGTGGATTTGCGTGTGCGCGAGTTGGTGGTGATGGGCCATCGGCTGACCGAATATCGTCGGCTGATTGAGGAGCACTCTGTGGATTTGCTGGTGCTGCATTGCAAAGATGAAGACCAATCGGCTATGCATGGCATGGCCTATCCGTTGGCGATTGAATTGCGCGAAATCCCGATGTTATTGCTGTGATGATCAACTTTATTTCCACTGCGGAGCCGAGCATGGCGGTGACTTTGGTGTTCACTGCGATCTTGTTCGGACTGATTTTGTGTTTAGCGCTGGAAGAAAAAATCCACGCTAAAAAATCGGTGATTGCCGGCGCTTTTGCCATCGTGTCATTGCTGCTTGGGGAGATTTTTCACCTGCTGCCGACCGGACCGACGATCGTCGGTGGTCACGAAGTCGATTTGCCGATTTACATTCCAGCGATCGACTGGAATGTGATCGCGATCATTTTGGGCTCGAGCTTGTTTGTGGATATCACGGCGAAATCGGGCCTTTTTACCTGGATTGCGTTGCGTTTGACCAAATTGTCGGGCGGCGACCCGCTGCGTTTATTGGTTTTTTACGGCGTGATGACAGTGGTATTTTCGGCGGTATTAAATAACGTCACCGCGATGATTATTGTTGGATCGCTGACGGCGGTTTCGCTCAAACGCTTGAACCGCGGTGAGCTGATGCTCGGATTTTTGATGGTAGAAGGATTGCTGACTAACGTCGGCGGTTTGCTGACGTTGATTTCTTCGGTGCCCAACATTTTGATTGGAACTGCCGCTGGAATCGGCTTTGTGGACTTCTTCCTGGTCGCCAGTCCTTACGTCATCGTCGCCACCATCGCGACCCTAT
>JACNIZ010000196.1 GCA_014382805.1 Planctomycetota bacterium | reverse complement strand
GCGCCCACTTGGACGACCGCTTGACGAAGAGTGAGCGCCGCGTTTTCCAAAATGGTATGCGCTCACGCCAGCGCTGTGTTGCGGTACTGACCGAAGAACTTCACCTTCAAGTCAACCACATCGCCGACCTGATTTCGATCGTGCATTCACGCTTGTTTGAATGGCAGTCGTTGCAGACCCGGATTGATTCTTTCGATAGTAAATTGAAGGCAACCAAAGCAGGCAAAGAAGAACTTGCTGCTTTAAAAGCGCGCGCCTTTGATTACGAAGTGGTTGCACTGGAGCCATTGAATTCATTCGAAGTTCGCATGAATCGTGTCATTCGTGCCGTCGACGGCTACGAACAGGCGAAACGTGATTTGTCTTCGGGCAACTTGCGTTTGGTGGTTTCGATTGCCAAGAAGTATCGCAATCGCGGCCTGAGCTTTTTGGACTTGATCCAAGAGGGCAACACCGGCTTGATGAAAGCGGTGGAGAAGTACGAATACCGGCGTGGTTATAAATTCTCAACTTATGCGACGTGGTGGATTCGTCAAGCCATTACGCGTTCCATTGCCGACCAAGCGCGGACCATTCGTATTCCGGTGCACATGATTGAAACCATGTCGCGGTTGCGGGCGGTGCAAAAGCGCTTGCTGCAAACCATGGGTCGCGAGCCGTCAATCGAAGAAATGTCTGAAGCTGCTGAAATCTCGGTGGACGAGGCCCAGCGGGTGATGAAGATTGCCAAGCATCCGATCAGCTTGGACCGCCCGATCGGCGACAGCGAAGACAGCTATTTCGGCGACTTTATCGAGGACGAAACTTCAGAGAACCCGGTCGAAAAAGCTGGCCAGGGCATGCTGAAGGAGCGCATCGACGAAGTGCTGGACTCCCTGACCTTCCGTGAAAGAGAAATCGTCAAATTGCGCTACGGCATTGGCGATGGCTACACTTACACACTGGAAGAAGTGGGGCGGATTTTCCGGGTTACGCGTGAACGTGTGCGTCAGATTGAAGCCAAAGCAATTCGCAAATTGCAGCACCCGATCCGGGCGCGCAAGTTGGCAGGCTTCATCGAAGGCGTTACCTGAGAAAAGCTGTGCTGAGTTGGCGTACGCGCATGCATAATTGCAGGCGTGAAAGAGATCCTCGCTTTGCTCGTTCGATTACAACTGCTCGACGACAAAATCCGCAATCAAAGGCGGCGATTGGAATCGATTCCAGGTGAATTGAACGAGCGCGAAGCAGCATTTGCAGCTAAGGAAGCCAGCGCTGAACAAATCGAAGCTGAGCGTAAAGCGCGTTTGATCCGGGTCAATGATTTGGAAAACGAGGTCAGCTCCAACGAGGAGCGCATCGCCAAATTGGAAGATCAATTGTTGCGTACCCGCGACGCCGGATCGATTCGCATTGGTCAGCATGAAATTGAAGGATTGCGCGACAAGGTTTCCACCGACCAGGAAGAGGCCTTAGGATTGCTTGAAGAGATCGATACTTTGGAGCAACAGCGCGATGTCGCCCGTGCTGACGTCGAAACCCAACGGGCTGAATTGGCACATTTCAGGCTAGTCGTCGATAGTGACGAAAAAGAGCTGGGGCAGGTCCTGGCGGCCTTCCAAGTGGAGCGCGATGAATTGCTTAAGCCATTGTCTGGCAAGCCCTCTTTGGTTTACCAGAGGATCGGCGATGCCCGCTCGGGTAAGTCGGTTGTGCCGCTGCGGGGAGGGGCTTGCGTCGGCTGCGGAATGGGTCTGAACCCGAATGATCAATTGAAGGTGAAGGCGGCCAAAGCTCTATTCCAGTGCCGTTCTTGCTCGCGTATTTTGGTGGAACAGGAGCTGTGGTCAGCAGCGGTCCCCGCTGAATAGCTCTTAGTTGTTAAACTCGGCGGTCATGCTTTGTCTGTCGACCCTGCTTTTTGCGGCTATCTGCCAACAGCCGCTGACCAGCCAACTGCCCAAGGAGGACCTCGGTGTAACCGCGTTCCTGCAAAAGTACCCTGAGTACAACGGCAAAGGCATTCGTGTTGCAGTACTGGATACCGGTGTAGACCCCGGCCATCCTTTCTTGCAAAAAACGCCGAATGGGGGGCGGAAAATTGTGGATTGGTACGACGCCACCACCGACGGCCGCTTGCAAATTCAGCATCGGACCAAGGCTGAAAACGGCACCATTATGGGATTGTCCGGCCGCCGTCTGGACCTCGGCAAATGGGCCGCTCCAGGGCGGGAGTTTGGTTTGATTCGCATCGATCAGGATTTCCTTCCAGATGATTTGGAAGGACGAATTCAAGGCGATCGCAGTGAAGATTGGGGTGATGCCAAGCGCAAATATCAGGAGCGCCAAGCGCGGGCCAACCTCAACAATGATGAGCAGTCGACGTTAGCTGCCCAAGAAGAACATTATTTTGGCTCTTACCAGGACGTCGGTCCGGTTTGGGACATGGTTGTGTTTGAGTTGAATGGCCACAAAGTTGTGGTCGTCGATAATGACGAAGATGGGAATTTAGGCGAAGAGCCAGCGCTGAAGAATTTTCGCCAAAGTGGTGATTGGGCCACCCTAGGCGATGAAGCGCTGATGAACTACGCAGTGTCAGTAGAGGGTGACAACGAGGTCCACCTTTACTTTGACGCCCACGGTCACGGTACCCATGTCGCTGGCATCATTGGTGCATGGGAAGGCGAAGCGGGGCGCTTGAATGGCGTAGCCCCAGGCGTGGAATTTGTTGCCATCAAAATTGGCGACGGCAAGTTTGGCGGCTCCACCAGTGGTTTTGCCATTTCCAAAGCTTTGGATTATGCGGTTGAAGCTGGCTGTCAGGTGGCCAACATTAGCTTCGGCGGTCCTTCCTTTTTTGCCGACGGCTTAGAGCCGGACGGCTGGGTGGTCGAGGAAGCAACCAGACGCGGATTGTGCGTGGTCACCTCCGCTGGTAACGAAGGTCCGACGCTGACCACTGTCGGTGCACCCGCAACCACGTCGGCGGCTTTTTCGATTGCCGCAGCCGTTTGGCCAGGAACGCAACGCGCCAATTATTCTTCGCTGACGCCTAGCGATCCGGTGCTCTTCGATTTTTCGAGCCGCGGACCCTTGCCAACCGGTGATTTGGGTATCGATTACGCCGCTCCCGGAGCCGCATTGAGCGCGCTGCCATCTTGGGGCATTACCTTGGGTGAAAACTGGAACGGCACCTCGATGGCCGCACCGCAAATCAGTGGCTGCATTGCTTTGCTGCATTGCGCTGCCGAGGCGGAAGGTTGGGCCCATGATCCAGTGCGGATCGACCGCGCCTTGCGCTTAAGTGCTGAGCCGATGCCGAATCACAGTTGGATCGAGCAGGGCCATGGTTTTGTTTCGGTGCCTGCAGCATTCGATGCATTGGGGCACTTGCATCAAGCAGGCTTCCAAGATCAACTCTACACGGTAAGCGTTAGCAATCCGTTTGGCGTCGGTGCAGGGGTTTACTTGCGTGGGGTTGCATCGGGCCGACCGATGGACGTCAATGTAAACCTTACGCCACTTTTCGACGACGAAACCAGCAATGCCACCCAAGCTAGTTTCCTCCGCACATTCCGGCCGGAACCAGAAGCCGATTGGATTCAGGGACCAGATATTTTTTACTCCAGTGCGCATGGCCAAAACTTCAAACTGCGATTGAATTGTGGCGATCTAGAGCCTGGCCTTTACAGCACCAGGGTGCTGATTTACGACGTCGATCAACCTCGCGATTTTGGCCCCGAGGTCGTGCTACCGGTTACTGTAATCATTCCTGATCAAACCACTACCGGCAATGAAAACCGCTACCAAAACCGGTTTGCATTGCGCCCAGGGCAGTTGAATCGCAACTTCTTGGACGTGCCATATGGTGCGACTCGGGCAAAAATTAAGGTCACCCAGTTCGGCGGAGCACGCAACGAAATTCGTTCCGGTGCAGGCTCGGTAAGTGGCTTCCTTTACGCCGGTGATCGTCAAGCGCGGGGTCGGTTCTTCTTGGAAGATGGGCAGACTTACGAAACCTCGGTTCCAGTGGAAGCTGGCACGGTCATGGAATACACCATGGCGTCGCGCTGGGCGACTAACTTGGAAGCCGAGTACTTGTTGGAAGTTCAATTCACTGGCGTGGTCGCCCAGGATTCGGAAGTTGTGGTTCCAGCCGGTCAAAATTTGGCTTACCTCGGATTAAAAAACACCCTCGGCAGTGGCCGCTTTGCGGTTAGCGGCAACGTCGAAGGCATCGCCATTCCGATCACCGCCCAGATCGACATCAAGCCTGATCCGATTCGCCATACGGTCATGGGCAAGCGTGGTTTGTTCTACGGCACGCGAGCCTGGAGTACCGAAATCCCAGCCGCAGGTGCCGACGTGGTGCTGCGCATGCCTCACTCCATTCAGACCATTGAATTGCGTGAAGATTTGATGCTGCTGGTGCGCGATGCCAACGGCCAAACTTTGAAGCGTTTGATTGCTTACGAAATCGATACCCCGGTGGGGCACTTGGATGCAGGGAAATATGACTTTGAGTTAATTTATCCATCCATAGGGCTGGCCGCACTGAAGTCTGCGTACGCCGGAGCGGAATTGCGTTTGCAAACCGGTGGCGGCAGTATGAGTGCAAGCAGCGGATTGCAAGAGGCTTTGCAAGGCAACGCTGGAAGCACTTTGGATATTCCATTCGGTGGTGCCCGTACTGCTTACCTAGCAACTCCGGAATTAGAAGCCCTGCGTGACGGCCGCTATTACTTCGGTTCGGCGACCGTTAAGTCCGGTGGCGATACGGTGCTGAGTTTGCCCTTGAGTATTCATCGCCCATGGGTTGCTCCGGCTGAGGCGATGGAGGAAGAAGCGCCAGCTATCTCGGTCGTCAGCCTGACCCAACAAGAAGCCGCCAATGCCGACGAAGATCCAATCGCCGCAGCACGTGCCAAGTTTGAGGAAACCCAAAGCGCCGACGCCGCCAGTGCTGCTTGCCTGCATGCCGCGTGGGATTGGCAAAGCGCTGATTCGATGAATTTCGAAGCGGAATTGGCAGTGCTCGAAACTCTGGCAGCGGCCAATTTGAACGATTACGCCCAGCAGCGCGGCACCGGCTTTTTAAGCCGCTTTCCTAGCCAAATCACCGTGTTCCTCGACGCAGCGGCAGGCTGGAACCCCTAATTTTGAAGCCACGATTGGCTTTATGCGGCAACGTCTTCCGGGTCCATGACGCGGAGGGCGCCATCGCTTTAATGGCCGAAGGGCAATTGCCCGAACTCCGGCAGCAATGGTTGCAAAGCGGCGCTGCGGGTGCCGCAGAGGTCGGCTTTGGTTTGTACTTGCCGGCCATCGCAGCCGCGCAGTTGATAAAAAACCCTGCTCTGCGGCGGCGTTGGACTAGAAGCAGTTTGAAATCGGGCTGGCCGATTTGGACGGCAAACGCATTTCCTTATGGCGGCTTTCACGAAAAGTTGGTTAAGGAAAAAGCGTTCCTGCCGGACTGGACCCAACCCGAGCGCTTGCACTACACCTGCCAAGTTGCAGATTTGTTGGCGACGCAGATGTTGGCCGGCGGTGGCGACGACCTGCAGGGCTCGCTGTCCACTTGCCCATTGGGCTATGGAACCGACTTAGTCACCAATCCGACTGCGCTGAAACACCTCAAATTGGCCGAAGCCCATCTGGCGCATATCGCCGACGAACTTCAAGTCCATCTGGTGCTCAGTTTGGAGCCCGAGCCCGACGGTGCCTTCGAGCGGGTGAGCGATCTAGGGCGGTGGTTGCATCAACATTTCCCGCAAAGCCGGCACGTCGGCGTATGTTGGGATTTGTGCCACAGCGCGGTGGTAGATGAGCCAGCAGCCGAAGTCGTACAAGTACTGCAGGACCTCCAGGTGCGCTGCGGCAAGGTACAAGTCTCAGCGGCATTGCTTCTGCAAAGCGCCGATTCCGAGGTGGTTGCCTTATTGGCCAAATTGGCCGATGACCCATGGTTTCATCAGGTCCGTCAAATCGGTGGCGCGACTGCCGCAAGATGGCCTGATTTACCGCCGTTTTTGCAGTCCTCGGCCTATGCGGACCTGCAAAACCCTGACGTCGTTCCAACGAATGTGCAATACGGCATCCATTGCCACGTGCCGGTGCACCGCAACGAATTTTTACCCGGACTGCAAGCCACCGAATGGAAAGCAGCCGTCGACGTCGCCCTGGCCGCTGGGATTCGTGATTTTGAGTTGGAAACCTATACTCTGCCGGTGTTGCCGTCGGCCTTTTTGGAGCAGCATGGAGTGGTCGGCACCTTCGTCGCAGAATTAGCGGCCTGTTTCCGCCAAATCTGCCTTGACACGGATCCGCAAGGTCCTTAATCTTTGCGCCCTCGAAAGCTGAAAGGCTTGCGAATGGCCCCATCGTCTAGTCAGGCCTAGGACACCAGGTTTTCATCCTGGCAACGGGGGTTCGAATCCCCCTGGGGTCACCATTTCATCAACCCACCAGTTTCGGCTGGTGGGTATTTTTTTGCCCCTTCGGATCAAGAACTGGTTTCCCTGGTGGGTGGTTCGCCCTGGTCAAGCTATGCCTCCTGATGATGACTGGCAAAGTTTCTCCGTTGAGGAGCGTATTTCTGCAGTCTGGGAACTAACCAAACTTTGCTGGGACTAGAACCAAAGGGGAGAAGGGGAACCAAGACTTCAAAGATCTATTGTCAGCATTCAACGACCTTCAAGTTGAATATCTGGTCGTGGGGGCTCATGCGCTAGCCGGATTATCCGAGCCTTGCAAGAATTCGGCGCACCCTTGCATGATTTGTCTGAAAAAGACCTGAGCCAGCCCGGAGTTGTTTTCCAATTTGAGTTCCGCCGGTTCGAATTGACGTCCTTCCTAAAATTGACGGGGTAACTTTCGAGGCCGCCTTCAAGATCTTGCCGACGTGGAGCATCTGGAAAATACCGGCGAAAAACAATGAGGGAAGCTCTGGTTCATCCGGTCGGCGAGCTGGCGATATCCACTCACTGTCCCACACGCCCGAATGAATCAGAGCATTCCTAGGCTTGGAATGCCAAGTTCAATTCACAACCTATGAGTTGGATCTTCTGATGTGCTCATTTGACCTTGAAGAAATCCAGGACGCGAAATTTACCCTTGGCAATATGGTGCGACGGATAAAAGTCTACTTCCATGTCCATTCTGCGGTGGACAGGATTCAGCAAGCCCTGGATAGTTGAAGCATGAGCCGATTAACCCTGCCGCCGGAGAACGAAATGTACGAAGCGCTGCTAAACCGCGACGCGTCCTACGAGGGGCTTTTCATCGTTGGGGTGCGGACGACAGGGATTTTGTGCCGATCGACCTGCCCGGCGCGTAAGCCAGCGCGCAAGAACGTTGAATTTTTTGCTACCGCCGCAGAAGCTCTGTTTGCCGGCTATCGGCCATGCAAGCGCTGTCGACCGATGGAACCTGTTGGCGCCACTCCAGACTGGTTGCGCGGGCTGCTGGAGGCCATGGAGGTCGATCCCGGGCGTCGCTGGCTGGATGCGGACTTGCGCGAGCTTGAGCTGCAGCCAACCCGCGTGCGGCGCTGGTTTCAAACCCACCATGGCATGACCTTTCATGCGTATCAGCGCGCGCGCCGTTTGGGCCGGGCCTTGGGCCAACTTTCTTTGGGCGACGACCTATTGCAAAGTGCTTACAACAACGGTTTCGAATCCATCAGCGGCTTTCATGACGCGGTGCGGCGCATAGCGGGGGAGACACCTGGCAAGGCGCGCCACGCCTCAATGGTGAAATTAACTCGGATTACAACACCATTGGGGCCGATGGTCGTCGGCGTGACCGAACAGGCTTTGTGTTTATTGGAATTTGCCGACCGGCGCATGTTGGAAACTCAACTGAAGCGCATTCAGAAAAACTTGGGCGCCGTTTTAGCTCCTGGGGAAAATGCCGTCAGCGAGCAAACTGCGGAGCAAATGGAAGCCTACTTCGCTGGCACTTTACGCCAATTCAGTGTGCCGCTCGAGCTCAGTGGTACCGAATTTCAGCAAAGTGTTTGGCAGCAACTCATCACCATTCCCTACGGTCGAACGCGCAGTTATAGCGAGCAAGCGCAACGCATAAACCGACCTACTGCAGTCCGCGCAGTTGCCCGCGCCAATGGCGACAATCGCATTTCCATCATTGTTCCATGCCATCGCGTCATCGCTGCCGACGGTTCGCTAACCGGTTACGGCGGCGGACTTTGGCGTAAGCAGTGGTTGCTGGATTTGGAAACAGGTCGCCAGCCGCAGCCGTTGTTATTGCCAGACTAGGAGCTGGAATTCTGCACGGTTTAAGCCAACGGGTGCGCTTGCTGATAAAGCTTGCGCAAGTGTTCCAAAGACACGTGAGTGTAGATCTGGGTACTGCCAAGGCTGGCGTGACCCAATAGCTCTTGCACCGTGCGCAAATCCGCGCCGCGGCGCAAAAGGTGGGTGGCGAAGGAATGTCGGAAAGTGTGGGGTGAGCATTCGCGCTCGATCCCGGCGCGCAGCAAACAACGGTTCAAAATGCGTCGCACCGAGCGGTCGGTAAGCCGGGTGCCTAAGCGGTTCAAGAACAGAGGGGTCCGGTCCAAACGGCGCAAAGATTTTGACGACATGTAATCGCGGATCGCTTGCAAAGCCGGCGCGCCCAACATGCCATAACGTTCTTTTTGCCCCTTGCCTTGCAGCAGTACCAAACCACGCCGCATGTCCAAATGATGCTCGTCCAAGGCCACCAATTCTGAAACGCGGCAGCCGGTCGAATACAGCACCTCCAAAATGGATTGGTCGCGCAAACCCTCGGGGTCATCCTGGCGCGGGGTGGCGAGCAGAGTCTCGACTTCGGCCTCCTCTAAGTAGCGTGGCAAGCGCCGACGTCGGCGTGGTCCGCGCAAGCCGGCGGCTGGGTTGGCGTCGATGAATCCACGCTGCTCCATCCAACGGAAAAAGCTGCGGATGCTCGACAGATGGCGCGCCATCGTGGTAGGCCCCAGGCCACGATCTGACAGCACCCCAAGGTGCAGGCGCAAGCGCACGGTGCGCACCTCTTGCGGTCGCGGTTGCTCGGCTTCCTCGTGCAGGGTTGCGAGCAAGCCCATCAAATCGCGCTCATATGCCCGCAATGTGTGCGGGGAAACCTGCCGCACCTCGCGCAAATGGCGTAAAAATTCGATTAGGGCCGAGTCCAGTGAGGTTGCCATCGCTGCGTCATAATAGCGCCTATGCCCCGCATCCTGGTTCGCGTCCTGCAGCGCGTTGCCGATGCCGACCCAACGCGCATGTTGGCGGCGCTGCCTCCAAACTGTCGTCCGGTGTTGCTTGATAGCTCCAGCGGTCGCGGCGCATCGCTGTTGGCATGGAATCCGGACCGCACCGTTGCCGGTCGGCTGCGGCCGGGTGCTTGCATGCCCAGCGGTGGCGGACCACGGTCGCGATGGCCTTTGGCCACAGTCGACCCAGCGCTATTGTTAGAACAAGCGAGCCAACACGAAGATTGGCAATGGGAGCAAAGCGATCTGCCGCAAATGGGTGGTTGGATTGGTTATTTGAGTTTTGAATGTGGTCATGCCTGGGAGCCTTTTCCATGGTTGCCCGCCGACCCAGCCGGATTCGATGATTACCATTTCGCTCGTTACCGCAATGCAGTGCTGTTTTTGCCTACAGGGGAAGCCTTGTTGCTGTGGGGAGAGGATGATTCGCTTTCACCGCAAATAGCTAATGCCGAGCGTGCGGACCTGGCTGATCAATTCAATCAATTACTCGGTGCACCGCCCATTGCGACGTCGGCGGCTTGGTTACCCGCGCCGCCACAGCCGGTTGGCGACGCCCAAAGTTATCAAGGATCGGTGCGTCAGATGCGGCGCTGGATCGGGGCCGGTGAGTTATTTCAAGCCAATCTTTCGCATCGAATGCAAGGCCCAGCTCCGCAGGACGCGCGGGCCTTTTATGCCAGTTTGAGGCCGCGTCAGCCCACTGAAATGAGCGCCTATTTTGAAACCGGTGCAGAGCGTGCGCTTTTGTCGTGGTCGCCGGAAACTTTTTTGAGCGTGCGCGGTGCCCAATTACGCACCATGCCAATCAAAGGCACGGCGATGCGCGGAGATAGCCCGGAGCTAGATGCTGCCCTCGCCGCCGAGCTAGACGCATCCATCAAAGAGCGCGCCGAACTCAACATGATCGTGGATATGGCGCGCAATGATCTGGGTCGGGTTGCAGTACCGGGCCTGGTGCGGTTGATCCATTCTGGGAAAGTCGTGCCCTTTCCAACCCTGTTCCACCGCGTCGCCGAGGTGCAAGCCAAGTGGAACCCAAGTTTGGGTTTACGCGCTTTAATGCAGGCCACGTTTCCACCGGCATCGGTGACCGGCGCGCCCAAGGTTCGGGCCTTGCAAGCTATCGCCGAACTGGAGCAATCGGCACGCGGGCCATATTGCGGCACCTTCGGCTATTGGCTGCCAGGTGAACCGCGCGGCGAGTTCTCCGTTTTAATACGTACTTCCACGGTGGGGCGGAAACAATTGTCTTTGCGCGTCGGCGCTGGCATTGTTTGGGATAGCGATCCGTTGTTGGAATGGCAAGAAACCTTGGTCAAAGCACGCTACCTCACTTACCAACCGGTCGCCGCCCCGCTACGAGTAAACGCATGAGCAAGTACCGATTCGAATCAGCCGACGTCTTGGTGGTAGACGGCATGGTCATGACTGGCAAGCAACCCGCTTTGCTGGCCAACTTGCCAGGCATCTTGCGCGGCGAAGGGATCTTTGAAACCTTCCTTGCAACCGACGGCGTGCCGACGCCGCTGTTGCGCCTGCATGATGAACGTTTGCACGGCAGCGCCGAGCTTATGGGAATGGATTTGGCAGGCTATGGTTTGCAGCGCAATTTTTGCGAAATTCAGCCTCTGCTTGGAGCCGGTACATGGCGCGTGCGTTACACAGTTTTACGCGCCTTGGAGCGAGGCTTGCTGCATATGTGGACGGCCGGGGCGGTGGAAGCGCCGGCGCAGGAAGTGCAACTCTTGCTGTCTAAATTTCGCACCGATCCGCAAAACCCATTGGCCGGAGCGAAGACGACGTCGCGCGCTCATTTCCAAGTTGCCCATGCCAAAGCCGTAGAAAAAGGATGTTTTGATGCTCTTTTGCCGACTATCGACGGCGATATGTCGGAATGTACTGCAAGTAATTTGCTGGCATGGATCGACGGCAAGCTTTGGACTCCAAGCCTAGAACGGGGCATTTTGGGTGGTGTAACGCGAAATATGCTGTTGCAAGGCTGCCGCGATCATCAAATTCCCGTTTGTGAGGTGAATATTTGGACAAAAGATCTTGAACGGGCGAGTGAGGTCTTTGTCACCAATGCCATCATTGGCGTTATTCCAGTGTGTAAGATTGTGGGAGTGGAACAAAGCTACCCGGGTGCCTGCGGACCCATGCTTCCACTTCTGCGCCAAGCCTACGCAAATGCTTGCGCAGGTCAGTCTCCTACCCGAGCTTAAATCATGATTCGTGCCGCACTTTTCCTACTGCTACTGGCGACGCCCTTAAGCGCCGTCGCACCTCAAGACACGTTCAAAGAACAGGTCAAGCAATACAAGGAAGTCATTGAAGGTCGCGACCACGAAGAGGACGCGATTCAGATGATTGATGGATTCATTCGTCTTTATGCTGAACATAACGAGCGATTGATTGAAATTGCCGATTTGTTGGAGCTAGAAGAGGGCGACCCCAAGGTCTTGCGCAAAGAAATAAAAACCATTGATAAGAGCCAAGAAGAGCTGGCTGAATTGGTTTGGCTAGCTTTCAAAGAACGCAAACGCGACACCGAAGGACATCGCAATTTGTGGAAGGTCGCCGTACATGCTTATGGCCAAATGGGAAGCCACGGTGCGAAATTTTTGTGGAAAGCGTATAACGAAAAGCGCTTTAAAAAGGACACAGATTTTCAAGCTTTGTGCGTGCAGCAAATTGGCTACACCAAAGATTATTCACAAGCCGAAGAGTTGATCGATTTACTGGATCACCACATTGACTTGCTGATAAAGAGCGCCGCCGATGCTTTGGTGCAATTCGGTGAAGCGCCTGGTGAGGTGCGTTTGCTATGCACCGAGAAGTTGGTGAACTACCTCAACTCTTACTACAACTCGCAATTGAATCCCGACGACACCGTCGCCCAAGCTCGCTATCGCTTGGTCCGACGTTCGTTTCTCGATGCGTTGACTGAATTGACCAAACAAAGCTTTCAAGACCCACTTGAGTGGCGTCGCTGGTACAACAAAAATAAGAAGAACAAAGACGTTTGGTCGGACAGCTAAACTCCGCGATGAAATCGCCTTTCGTTATCCTTTTGGCAACCACGTTGCTTGGGCTGGCTTCATGTAGCGATGAAGTCAATAACAAGAAAGTGGACATCCCGAAAGCGGTCAAACACATTGCCTGGGTGGGCGAATTCGATGATGGATTTCGAGTGGTCCTTGAGGCGATTGCTCCACCCCAGGATCCGTCCAATGCACGAATTTCCGAAGAGGAAATGTTGCGTAGCCGCTTGTCCCTCGACGAAGATCAAGCCTTACTGCGTTTACATTTATTCGGTGAATCTGACGCTCTGCAGCAAAGCGGCACCGTCTCCGTCGGTGGCCTGGATTTAGACAGTTTCGGTGACGCACCTGATGGGTTGGACATAGGCCAACGATTGCTTTGGAACACTGTGTTGCGCGGCCTGCCGACGCCGTCGCAAACGGCAGGGGCAATGCTGCACCGATCGGTGGTTTTAAGTGGTTCTGCCGCGACCTTGCATGAGCCATCGCCCGAAGCAGTTTGGAATGATGGTGAGCGCGAAGTTCCGTTGCAGTTGCGGACTTGGACGGAAATGGATCGCGGTCGTTTTTTCGAGGCCTCAGTAAAGCCGCTACATCAAGAAAATGGTTGATTCCACAGCTTCTTCAGACTCACCGATGATGAACCAACCTGCGCCGGCAACGGAGCAAAGTGAAATCCTCTTGCAGAGTCGCGATGTACAAGCCTTGAGCCGTACCTTTCGGCGGCTGGCGGAAATTCAGGATGGGTTGGCCAACCACATTCGAGATTTGGAAGCAGAAAGACAAAGCCGATGGATGCTCCCTGCCATTGCCATCGGTAGCTTGGTGCTAGGCCTCGGCTTGGCCACCCTAGCCATGGTTTGGCTACAAAAGCAAACGCCGCAACGGCCGGTCGAGCTAAACCTGGGCAGTTTGCCAGCAAATAGCATTCAGGTCCAGGCGCCGGATCAATCCATGAACCAAGAATTGTTGCAGCAAATGCTAGCTCAACTAGAAGCGATGAAGGCGTCGCAAACTTCTGACCGGCGCATGATTGCCGACCTCGGCGGCAAGGTCCTGGAAAGCGAAATGTCGGCGCTGACCATGCTGAAAAACATTAGTGCGATGGAGGCCGGCATGCCTTTGGATGTGCTGCCCCTGCCAGCCAATGCTAGAACGTCGAATGATGCTTTTGACTCTTCTCAGGCTGATCCCATAGCGAACCATGATGGCGGCGAAGAGTCGCCAGCCGCAGAAGAGGAATCCTCCAGTCCAGAGAAGTTAGGGTATCCGGCCGACGCATGGTTAGGCGCGTTGAACGGTTTAATGGCCGTTGATGGCTATCCCCATTACCGCTTTCAGCAAGCGAAGCGGGTGAGCGATAGCCCGCGACTGGCAGACACGATTTTTTTCGTGTGGGATAAAAATGGATTGTTTAAATCGATTGTGCGTGCCGAAACCGTTGATTTTTATCTGCAAGAAAGCACCTTCTCATTGCGCATGCATTTCCAAAATGGAACCCGCACTAGCGATGGCGTCAAAACTGCCTTCCCCGAAGGCGGCCTCAGTATCACCCTGCCCGACGTCAACGTTCCTGCCTGGGTGGCCCATTTCCCCGATATCGGGCCTAAAGGCGTACCTTGGGAACCAGTCGGACAGGTGCCCCCTCCAGCGCCAGAATTAGTCGATCCTAATCCTGCCGGCAGTGACGGCGTCGGCGCCTCTGATGGTAGTAAAAACGGCGAAGAAGTTTCGCCGCTGGAGCGCATGCGTCGCGGTATCGACGCACTCGTATCCAAAAAGCAATCTTTCGGTTTTTACCATCTGGAACGCGTCGGGCGCTTTGAAGGTGACGCGCTCAAAATGGTGCGAATGTCGTGGTATGACAGCAATGGTGAATTGTTCAAATACATTGAAGCAGACACCCTGCGCGTTCGAGCGCGCGGCGAAGGTTGGGTGGAACTTAGTTTGGAAAGTGGCAGTTTCATACGCTTAGACAATAAAACTCCATTCCACGATTCGGAATATCGCATCCACCTGCCAGATCAAGACCTAGTGGCGTGGCGCGCGACCGGCTTGCCCATTATCGAAACGGAATAAGCGCCGTCCTCTATTGCTTGCAAGTCATGGCTCAAAACTGGCACGGCGAAGTGGTTTCGATTAGTGATCTGCTCGATCGCGCGCGGCTGGCGTTAGATCAGCACGTAGGTCGGATTGCAGTGGAGGCTGAGGTTTTTGAATATCGCGGACCTCATTCCTCTGGCCATTTTTACTTCAAACTGCGTGACCAAGAATCCAGCATAGACGTCAAAATGTGGCGCGGCATGGCGGCCCGCGGCATGCGCTGCAATTTGCAGGAGGGGCGCAGCGTTTTGGCCATTGGGCGCTTAGATATTTGGGCCAAACGCGGTAGCTTGTCGTTTTTACTTGACGAGGTGCACGATCTTGGTGCCGGCGATTTATCGCGACGTTTTGAAGAGTTAAAAACCCGACTGCGTTTAGAGGGGTTGTTCGACGAGGCGCGTCGACAGGCTATCCCGGAACGACCGCGCAAGGTTTGTTTGATTAGCGCCCAGCCGTCGGCCGCTGCAGCCGATATTTTGCGTACCTTTGTCGATGCCAAGCCGCCGTTTGAAGTGAATTTTCTGGCCAGCAAAGTGCAAGGTGAAGGCGCCGCGCAGGAATTGGTGCGCCGTTTAGAGCTTGCCGTTCAATACCACGCCGACGTCATCTTGTTGGCTCGCGGCGGCGGTTCTTTGGAAGACTTGTGGGCGTTCAACGAAGAGATTCTGGTGCGCGCAGTTGCTGCTTGCCCGGTTCCGGTCATTTGTGCGGTCGGCCACGAAAGCGATTTCACGCTGTGCGATTTTGTCGCCGACGAGCGCGCCAAAACGCCTACTGCAGGTGCTGCACGCCTTTGCTCCGGCTGGCAGCAAGCGGCCGCTGAGGTGGAGCAACTTTGGCAACGCTTGGCTGTCGCTGGGCAGCTCTGGTTGCGCGATGCGAGCCAAAATTTGAACACTTGTCGTTTACAGCTGCATGCCCAAAGTCCGGAAAAACGGCTGGAGCGGTTCCGTCGTCATGTGCATGAAAATGAACTGCGCATTGCCCACGCCATGGACTCCATTTTGCGCACCGCTCGGCGCAGCTTTGCTGTCCAGGTCGAGGGATTGCGACGCCACGGACCGGCGACGCCGCTCGCGCAACTGCAGCAACGCTTGCATGGCTTTGCAGCCCGCTTAAATGCTGGCTCGCCGGAAGCTCTTTTGCTACGCGGCTACGCTCTAGTGGAGGCCGAAACTGGCGGTGAATTTATCCGTGACGCCGAGCAAATTGAGGTCGGGCAAAAAATTCGCATCTCCTTAGCCCGCGGCGGCCTAGAAGCCGACGTTACAGCGCGCACGAAACCTTCAAATCTGCGACAATAAGCCGATGACCGATGCATCTCCGTCATTCGAAGCTGGATTACAGCGACTGGAAGAACTAGTGGACGCTTTAGAAGGCGGCGAATTGAGCCTGGAGCAAGGTGTCGGGCACTATCAGCAAGGCGTGGAATTGCTCGCTGGTCTGCAAAAGCAACTACTTGGAGCAGAGAAGCAGGTCGAGAAGTTGACCGCCCAGTTGCAGCAAAACTTGGCCGGAATGGAAGGGGATGACTCAAACGCAGCCTAAGTCCGATTTCCGCCAATGGCTGGCCAGCAACAACGTCGCGATTCAGCAGCGCTTGCAGCAAGCCATGCAACAATTTGCAGGGCCAGACGTTCCGGCGCGGTTGCGGGCGGCGATGGAACACGCCTTATTAGGCGGTGGCAAATGCGTGCGCCCGGCATTGGTTTTGCTCGGTTGCGAAGCCGTCGGCGGTGATCTGGAGGCGGCTTGGCCAGCGGCGGTGGCAGTGGAAATGATTCACGCCTATTCGCTGGTGCACGACGACCTCCCTTGCATGGACGACGACCTCCTGCGCCGCGGCCGCCCGACCGTGCATGCTGCTTTTGACGAAGCCACTGCTGTGCTGGCCGGAGATGCGTTGCAGACTTTGGCTTTTGAGGTCATCGCCCAACAATCCGATGCTCGCCTGGCCATGGCCCAATCGCGTTTGCTTAGTCACGCCGCTGGGCCGGCTGGCATGGTTGGGGGCCAAATGTTGGATATGGAGCTGGAGGGCAAAGGTCGACGCGCGTCGCTGGCGGAGGTTGAGCAGGTCCACTTGGGCAAAACTGCGGCCCTATTGGCCACTTCGCTACTGCTAGGAGCCGAGGTCAAAGCCGCCAGCGCCGCCTGGCGCAAATATGCATTCGCCGTCGGACGTCTATTTCAGGCCACTGACGACCTGCTCGATGCCACTGGCACTACCGAAGAGCTCGGCAAAACCGCCGGCAAGGATGAAGCCGCAGAAAAGGCCACGCTAGTAGCTGTTCTTGGCCTAGAAGGCGCCAGGGATTATGCTCACCAGTTGGCTGGCATTGCCCGCCGCGCTGTAGACGAATCTCCCCATGGCTTGCGCCGCACAGAATTGCGCTCGCTGCCTGACTTCCTGCTGGACCGCTGCCACTAAAACATGCACCTTTCTCAAATCCAATCTCCCGAAGTTCTGAAGGACATGAATTTGGATCAGCTGGAAGTGCTGTGCCGTGAAATGCGCAGTGCGTTGGTTGAAAAGGTTCTGGATTCAGGCGGTCACTTGGGCTCCAACCTTGGCGTCGTCGAATTGGTGGTTGCGCTGCATCGCGCCTTCGACCTGAAGCGCGACCGCATTGTGTTTGACGTTAGCCATCAGTGCTATCCGCACAAAATGTTGACCGGCCGCTATGCAAGGTTCGATACTTTGCGCAAGACCGGCGGCCTTTCTGGTTTTTGCAACCGCCAAGAATCGCCCGAATACGACATGCTGACTGCTGGTCACGCTGGCACCGCGATTTCTTTCGCCCACGGTTTGGCAGAAGGCATGCGCGGTAGCGGACGCGGTGAAGAAGGCGACCCGTGGTCAATTGCATTTGTCGGCGATGCAGGTTTCGGTGCTGGCGTATCCTTTGAAGGCCTGACCCAAGCCGCTGAAAGTAAAGCGCGTATGTTGGTCATTCTCAATGACAACGAGTGGTCCATTGCCAAATCGGTAGGGGCGTTGGCGCGTTACTTGTCGCGGATTCGCTCGTCGCGCACGCTGAACAAGGTTTATGAGCGTCTGCATAACTTGGCGGGCAAACTGCCCGGCGTGGGCGCACGCATCGATGAATTGGGCGAAGTCATCCGCCACGTCATGATTCCGGGCCACGTGTTTGAAGAACTCGGCGTGAATTACATCGGGCCGTTGGACGGACACGATATCGAGCTAGTCACTACCTCGCTGGAACGTGCCCGACGCCTTGAAGGCCCGATCTTGCTGCACTTCTTGACTGAAAAAGGGCGTGGTTATGCACCGGCTGCGGCCGACCCAGAACGTGCCCATGGCGTCGCCCCGACCGCCAAGGTGCCTTCACCGATTGCGGCAGAAGCGCGCGCCAGGGTTCCAGAACGCAAATCCTATACCGCCATTTTTGGCGATGAAATGTGCAAGCTAGGCAAGGAGGACGCCCGCGTGCAGGCGATTACAGCCGGCATGTGTAGTGGCACCGGCCTAAACGCGTTTTCCAAAGCGTTCCCTGATCGCTTTCACGACACCGGCATCACCGAACAACACGCCGTAGCCATGGCTGGCGGATTGGCAACAGCGGGCAAGCGTCCGGTCGTCGCAATCTATTCCACCTTCCTGCAACGCGCCTACGACCAAGTTTTCCAAGAAGTCGCGTTGCAACGGGAATCAGTCATCTTTGCCATGGACCGCGCCGGATTGGTGGGGCAGGACGGACCCACTCACCAGGGGCTTTACGACCTCGCCTACTTGCGGGCGTTCCCCGGCATTACCCAAGCCTCTCCTCGCGATGGGGTCGACTTGCGCCGCATGCTCCGCGCCGGATTAGAGCGCGGACGACCGTGGGCACTGCGTTGGCCGCGCGGGATGGCTTTGGCCTGCCTAGGTCCTGAAGCGGAAATGCGACCTGAGTTGGAGCCAGGAACTGCCGAACGAATGCGCATTGGTAAACACGGTGCAGTTTTAGCCCTAGGCGCGATGGTGGAAAACGCATTGTTGGCGGCGGACATGATGGCGCAGCAACATGGCATTGAGCTTGAAGTTTGGGATGCACGTTTTTCCAAACCGGTGGATACTGGCGTTATCGCCGACCTTGCGCGTCGCCATAAATGGCTGGCGACGGTGGAGGAGCACTCGGAACAAGGCGGCTTTGGTTCGGCGGTATTAGAAACTTTGGCCGACCTCAATTTGCAGCCGCAAGTTCATCGCAGTGCCGTTCCGGATCGATTTGTCGAGCACATGTCCAGTCGTGATGAACAGCTGGAATTGTGCAAGTTAAGCCCACCTGCTTTGCTCGCCGCTTGGATGGATTCCATTGCTCCGCAGGTAAAACATTCGGCTCAATCTTCCGTGCAGTAATGCCGCGCCCAAATTCCCCCCGCAATGGTCGTTTAGACCGGGTTCAACTGCCCAAGTCGCGCAAGCCCAGGGTCCTGATCATGGGTGACCGCAGCAAGCCGGGGAGTCCCGAGCTAGCGCAACGCTTGAACGAGTTTTTGCACGGCCAAGCCAAGGTGGTGGGGATTGATTTAAAGCACAGCTCGACGCCGATTACCGTCAAGCCCGACCTGCTCATCGTTTTGGGTGGCGACGGCGCCATGCTTGCCGCCAGCAATCGCTTGGGCAAGCGCCAAGTGCCCGTGATGGGCATTAATTTCGGCAAAGTCGGTTTTCTGGCCGCAGTTTCGCGCGACCGGGCCTTAGTTGTTTTGCAAATGGTGCTCGATGGCGAGGCCCATTGCGAGCATCGCGA